>NZ_KV840088.1:0-84051 GCF_001839115.1 Staphylococcus sp. HMSC62B09 | reverse complement strand
ACATATTGTCATTCAGTTTTCAATGTTCATTTTTTAAAAATCAACTTCTTAATTATATAACTTTTATTTAACAAAGTCAATAACTTTTATTGATTACTTTTAATATTTTAAGTCATCTTAATTCGTTTTGCAATGGTAACTTTTACACCATCGAAACAAACTTTATAAAGAATTAACATCTGTTTTTGACGACTTTTATATAATATCAAGATAAAAGTATTACGTCAACACTTTTTTTGAACTAAATTTTAAATAAAATATGGTTCGGTTGGATGTGTTACCCACAAGAATGTATTCTATCAGATTCAAGATATTTTGCAATAGAAAAAAAGCATGAAATTTAAAATTTCATGCGTCAATTTTACACTAAATCTATCTTTATTTTTTAATTGTAGATGCTATCACTTTTTGGGCGATAGATGTGTAGATTTTCCCTAAACGATCATCTGCTTGATAAATAGAGGGTGAGAAATCTTTAGGATTCCAAGTAGGTTGTTCTAATGGTAGTTCTCCTAATAATTGAGTATTTAATTCATCTGCTAGTTTACGTCCTCCGCCTTTACCAAAGACATATTCTTTATTACCTGTTTCTTTACTTTCAAAATAACTCATATTTTCGATAACACCGAGAATAGAGTGCTCGGTATGTTTTGCCATTGCCCCTGCTCTAGCCGCAACAAATGCTGCAGTAGGATGCGGTGTCGTTACAATTATCTCTTTACTACTTGGTAGCATTGAATGTACATCTAAAGCTACATCCCCTGTTCCTGGAGGTAAGTCTAATAGTAAGTAATCAAGTTCTCCCCATTTCACTTCTACAAAGAAATTGGTTAACATTTTCCCTAACATAGGTCCACGCCATATTACTGGTGCATTCTCTTCTACAAAAAAGGCCATTGATATAACTTTCACTCCATGACGTTCTACTGGAATAATCTCTTTTCCTTGAACTCCTGGTTTCTCATCAATACCCATCATATCTGGAACACTAAAACCATAAATATCCGCATCAACTAAACCAACACGTTTACCTTCGCGGGCTAAGGCTACTGCTAAATTTACTGCTACTGTAGATTTACCTACACCGCCTTTTCCTGAAGCGATCGCTATAAATTCTACAGGATTGTCTTTAGATAAAAGCCCTTCAATGGTCTTAGGTTGTTCTTCTTTCTTACCAGTATATTGCTCAACCGTTTCGGCAGGTAATTCTTCAAATCTTATGCCAACAGTATTAGCACCATTATCTTTAAGCGCTTTAACTATTGCCATTTGTAAATCTAATTGCGGTTGTCCGCCTAATTGTGCCATTGCCACTTTGACACTAACATGCTCTATTTCTTCTTTAATAGTTACTTCTACAATACCGTCTGTCTCTTTAAGTGGTACATCTATAATTGGATCTTTTAATGCTCCAACTATTTCTTTCACTTGATCTACCGTTAACAATGAAAATCCCCCTTATTATTCTTTATACCTCTATAATATCAAATATTAATATGTATTGACTTTCTAAATTAGTATATATTTTTTAAATGTATAAAAAAAGAAGTTAGCTCACTATTTGTTGGCTAACTTCTATCAATATGAGAATTACATATCCCGTGTATTTTTTGAATTTTTATTATAGTGTCTTTCCTCTTTGATGAATAAAGAGAAAATAAAACCAATAATTACAAGACCAGTTACTATTGCAAACGATAAATCTACACCAACTGCAACACTCTGTCTTTGTAAGATTTCATGGTTCGAACTTGCTGAAGAACCAGTGCTTAGTATTTTTGCACCAATACTCATGAAAGTGACCATTAAAGCTGTTCCTAGAGAGCCGGCCATAACACGACCGAAGTTCATGATGGCAGTACCATGTGATATATCTTCATTTCTAAGTGCATTGATGCCTGCAGTATTGATAGGCATCATTAATAATGAAACTGCAAACATTCTTATAGCATAAACAACAACTAACATAGTGTATGATGAATCATATTTCAAGAAACTTAAAGATGCCGTTGTTGCGATAAGAATAATGAAACCAATTAAAATTAAAAGTCTAGGCCCATACTTATCATATATTTTACCTGTATAAACAGACATTATACCGTTTAAAATTGCTCCGGGCATAATGACCAATCCAGACATAAATGCGCTCAACCCAAGTCCATTTTGAACAAACAAAGGAATTAAGAGGGCTGGACCTACCATTGACATCATTACAATCATTGAGGTTATAGTACTGAAAGTGAATATTTTGCTTTTAAAAACTCTGAGGTTTAACAAGGGATTAGTGATACTTAACTGTCTTCTAATAAATGTGATAACTATTAGAAGACCAATAAAGGCAGAGATTATAACAATTGGATTAGTGAACCCCAAATTACCTGCGCTACTGAACGCATAAAGCATTAATCCGAATCCTAATGTTGAATAAACAACTGATCTTTTATCTAACGCTGTCTTTTTAGTTTCGTTATAACTAGATAGCGTGATAGCACCAAATATATATCCTACGAGCGTAATGCCTACAACTATAATGAAAGGCACTCTCCAACTTGTATTATCAATAATTAACCCAGAAAACGTAGGACCTATTGCTGGAGCAAATTGTATGACCAAACCAGCCAATCCCATTGCAAATCCACGTTTTTCTTTTGAAAATAATGTAAACAATGTGAACTGCATGAGTGGCATAATAATTCCGGCACCGATTGCTTGTATCACTCTGGCAAACATTAGAACACCAAAACTAGGTGCAATGGCAGCTACAATTGAACCAACTAAGAAAATTCCCATTGAAACTAAATATAATGGTTTTGTTTTTATTCGATCCATCAGATAGGCAGTTAAAGGAATCATAGTTCCATTAACAAGCATAAAGCCCGTTACTAACCATTGAGCAGTATTTTCAGATGTATTTAATTCGCTCATAATGTGTGGCAAAGCCGTATTTAGTAAAGTTTGATTTAAAATAGCGATAAATGCACTTAATAGCATTACCGCTACTATGAGGTTCCGTTTTTTTGTGGATACTTCTATATTCGCCATATAAAAACTCCTTTTATTTCATACATATTTTTAAATTCAACCAAACTTTAGTATGCCAAGCAAACTAAATGCTTGCTATTTCTTATTATTAAGGTTCTCACTATCTGGATAAAATATAATTTTAAATATATATAACAATCCTATGATGACTGAAATAACCCAAAAATCAATCTCGATATAAACGTAATGTATGTGAATAATAAAATAGAAGAGTATCGTAGTAACAACGTATGAAATCAAGTGATACAAACTGCCATTAAAATATGGATTATTGGGCAATTGTTTTCTAAAATAATCCATTAAATGTTCAATGGCAAATAAAATGAAGTAACCAAAAACAATATAGCTACCATAATAAACTAAATTATCTACTAAATTTTTATTGTAGGTAAAATAACCTAGCTTACAAAAAATTAGAATTCGACTTAATCCAAATAAACCGAATCCTAAAAACATTAAAAAAATAGCACCTGAAATGATAAAGATAGTGAGGACAAGTAAAGTTGATAAAATATTTTTATAATTATTTTTAAAAAACTTCATCCTTCTGTCCTCCTTTTTATACACGGTCATTTTATCATTAATAAATCACGATATAAAATTTAAAGTACATTAGTCTAAAACTTTATTATTCTTCAATTATATTTCATTTGAATGATTAAACACTCTATACATCGGATCTATTAAGCGTTGACCACATAATAATGAGAAGAATAGCGACTAATGATACTGCAAATAATATATTGTAAAAATGCCCATCCATGATTCCAACTGACATAGCATAGAAATATCCCATTACAGTTGAACCTATTGACGAACCTAAATTTTTAGTTAATGCATAGAAAGACATCATTTTCTTCATATGTCTAGGATCTGTTTCTTCTTGAACGATGACACTGTCCTTTGTATAAACAAATCCAAAACTTAACCCAGCAAGAATTACTGTTGCTGCTATTAATAACGGTAATTTGAGACCAAACATGAGTATGATACTGCTAATCAATAATAATGTAAAAGCACTAATATATAATGCTTTTCGAGTTAAGTTCTCTTCTACCTTTGCTAAGTTAAAATTTAAAATTAACCAAGCTACTGACAGCGGAAATATTACCAAACCACTTTGAAGTGGTGAAAGATGTAAATGATCTTGTAAGTAGATTGGAATGTATAAATTGTATCCCATTAAAGACATAGCTATTAATAAATCTGTTACAAACACTAGTGAAACTGAACGATTAAACTCTGAAATTGGGATAAATGGATTTTTTATTTTGCTCTCAAATTTAAATAAAATAAAGATAAAAATGAATGCTAACGTCAATGAAATAATATTTAATACTACTGATGACTTATTCAATAAACCAAACATAAATAATCCTATAAATATGTAAAAGAAAGAAAGTCCCTTAACATCGAAGCTTGAGGATTTAACTTCTGATTCTTCTGGAAAATGAAAAGTAATAAATGCAAGTATAATTGCAATAACCGCTATTGGAATGTTTATAAAAAATAACCAATGCCATGTTGCAAACTCTAAAATTGCCCCACCTAATAACGGTCCAATAATACTTGAAATTCCCCAGACACTTCCTACTATTCCCATAATTTTGTATCTAAATGGTATTTCAAATGCTAATTTTGGAACAATTTGAGTCAGTGACATCATAACTCCTGCTCCCAATCCTTGAACGATTCTAGAGATAATAAGCATTATAAATGTGCCACTCATTCCTGACATTAAACTACCAATACCAAATAAAAACACGCCTATCATTGCAATATATAATATTTTAAATCTTGTTAATAATTCACCAACAATAGGATTCGCAACTACAAGCGCTATGAAATAAACAGTAAATACTAATGATATAGATGCACCAGCGTTTAAATCAGTTCTTATAGTGGGCATCGCTAATGAGATAATTGAGCTTTCTATTGCAGCCATAAACATAGTTAAAACTAAAGTTACGACGATACCTATTGATTTAAAGTTCATGAACATTATTCCTCCTAAATAAATTTCAGATTCTTTAATAGGATAATCAACATTTTATTTTATATGCAATAGAATGATTACTTTAAATAAAAAATAAGACTGATGACCGATAAAATCATCAACCTTATTTTGAATTCTCTATATAAAATAAAGTATTGCTATTAAATGAAACATTGAAGCGATCACGATAAAAATATGCCAAATCATATGAAAGTATGGACGTTTTTTTTGGGCATAAAACCAAGCACCAATAGTGTAAGATAAGCCTCCTAGTACAATGAATAAGATAAATAACCAAGATGTACGCATAATGATAATAGGTAGAAAAATAATACCAACCCATCCCATTACTAAATAGACAACCAAACTTAATTTAGGATTCACATTAACAGAAATGGACTTATACAAAATCCCCCAAATTGTAGTACCCCAAAGTAATATGAATACAAACCAACCAATCCATCCTCCTACGACAGTTAATAAAACTGGCGTATAAGTTCCTGAAATAGCAACATAAATCATACTATGATCGATGATTCTTAAAATATATTTGTGAGCAGTATTATTTTTCATTGCATGATATATAGTTGAAGAGATAAACATCATAAAAATACTAATTACAAATATAGAAATACTAACTGAGCTTAACGTTCCATGTGCTATATAACTATGAACTGCAGCATATGGTAGTAAAAAAAGTGTAAGTAACGCAGCTACACCATGTGAAACTGAGTTACCAATTTCTTCACCGAAAGATAGAGGAATGATGTCTTTAAATGATTCGACAACAGTACCTTTTGCATTCTTAGTTGAGTTAGACATCTGGCCCCACCACCTTTTAAATTAAATTCAAACGTTCTAAATCTGATGTAGCAGTTTCAACACTATCTTTACCTTCTTTATTTTTAAGTGGCGAAAATTCATCTTCTCTATTAACTTGCAACGTTACAAAACTTGTTGCATATCTAAAAATATCAAAGTAAAACAATTCAAATTTTAATGTTGGTTTTTCAACAACTCCAAAATCTTCATCTAATTGCTTTAATTTTTTCACTGCTAAGTGATATGGTAAATCATTATTTACTGCTTGTTTAATAAATGCAACTTTAAAGGCATGAATTCCAATATTTGCATTATCAAACGTATTAGCGACCGCTTCATCCAATTCAGAATACTCAAAAACCGTGTCCTTACTATTTTGATTTACTAATCGTCCGACACTTTCACCATCTTTAGGTTGAATTGATTTAGAAGTTACATCGCAATCATTTACCACTGTAAACCCAGCAAATAATGGATCTAATACTTTAACTAATACGTTATCAATGTTATTTAAGAAAATAAATTTCACACCATCAGATGCCATTTTATCTAAGTAACCATTTTTTTCTAATGATTTAAATACACCACCATTTCCGTTTGGCGTCTCCATTATATATCCCTGTTCATTAAGTACCAATTGCCCAGTTTCACTTAATGCGACCATGTTTTCTTGTTTAAAGAAATGTACATTATCAGGTTTATAACCAAAATAATCATGTTGTTCAAAGTACGATAACGTTTCTTCATGATTGATATCACTAGTCATGATATACCAATTGATTAAATGACCTGTTTCCTTTTTAAGTTTAAGTAATTGTCGTGCTTGTAATTCAAACAAACTAACTCCTTTTATTTCAAATGAACCTTTTGGCCCTTTATAACCTAAACGCGTCCCTTGACCACCAGCCATTAATAAAACTGCAAATTCACCGTTTCGTATTGCTTCTATGCCTTTTTGTTCATATTTAGCACTTTCTTGATTAGTCAATTCAGTCTTGCGTAGATATTTTACTTCTGAAACAGATGACACATCAGAAATTGATTGACGGTTAACATATAAATCTTGAAATAATTGTTGAATACTTTCTAAATTTAATTCATTCACTCTCGATTCTAATTTTTCTTTTTCATTACTGCTCATTAACTTTTCATATTCACTCAAATGTTCTTGATTATATTTCTTTAATTGATTTTGATCTAACATTTTAACTCTCCTTGTAATTAATTCAATATGTATTCATACTCTCATTATTTGATAGTTACCCTAAAATGGATTGACTTATATATTTTAATAAATGACTAATAGAGGTTTGAAATAATATGTATAATGCACCAATACTTAATGCAGTAGCCAGTGATACATCGACTAAGCCACCAGTTTTAAAGGCAAACGGGAACTTAATAGTAAGAGGAATAGGATAAAGTAACTTTACTCCCCTTGGCGTTAACATATCTAGTATAACATGAGAGGCCATACCACCGATAATAGAAACCAAATAGTAAGTAGGAGTTTGAATCAAATTAAGGAGAAATATAATGATACCTATAAATAACAAAGAGTGAGTGAATGTCCTATGACCGAATAACAGCCTAATAATTAAACTAAGCAATTTTAATTTTCTACCAATTTTGCTACCAGTGTGACAAATGTCTGGTAATAAACTTGAAACTATAGATAAACATATTACTGTAACAGTTGAGAACAAATCTGTTTGAAAGTGTTCGGTTGTTAATGCACCTACTAGTAACCCAGCAGATACGTGAGTTTTGCCTGTCATAAACCTTCTCCTTTATATAGAACATTTTAACATAAATCACTCTAAAATACGAACATATTTTCGGTGTTAGATAAATAGTGTATCACAAAATTTAAAAAGTATATCATTAATACTTGAAAACGATTACACAATGATATATGATATAGACATAAATAACATAAAGGATGTGTTCTTTAATGGCAATGACTGTTAAGAAAGATAATAATGAAGTTAGAATTCAATGGAGAGTAGCTGATATCAAAATCCCTACTAGTGAAATTAAAAATATTTCACAAGACCAAGAAATTCATGCCGTTCCAGATTTAGATTCTAAAAATATTTCACGTATCGGTTCTACCTTTGGTAAAACTAATAGAGTGCTTATTGATACAGATGATCATGAATACATTATTTATACGCACAACGACCAAAAGGTTTATAACGAATTAACTAAATAATAACAACATACATTTTTCATTCGCAAAGTTATAAAAAAAACTGTCAACTTCCGCCATGTAGTTGACAGTTTTTTAATCTAAAATAATAAATACTGTATTACTTTGTATTTTTCTCAATATTAATTAAACTACACTTAGATAGGGAGGTTAAAATTATGTTTGTTGTTACAAATAGAATTACCGTAAAAAAAGGATTTGCAGAAAAAATGGCGCCAAGATTCACTAAAGGTGGAAAAATTGAAGCATTGCAAGGTTTTCATAAAATTGAAGTTTGGAAAGTAGTAAGAGATCATGAAAGTGAAGACATGTATGTAAATACATGGTGGGAGACTGAAAAAGACTTTGAAGCTTGGACTAAAAGCGATGCATTTAAAGAAGCACATCAAAACAGAGACAAAACATCGTCTGAATCTTCACCGGTGATTAGCAGTGAAATTGTTAAAGCTACGGTGTTATCTACATTAAATTAAAAAAAAGCAATGAAGTATAGATAGCAATTGTTTATTTCAACATTTCTAACCTCTAACTTCATTGCCTTTACTATTTTATAATAATAAATGAGCCATTAACGCTATAATTGGTAAAGTGATTGCAGTTCTAATTAGGAAAATCATAAATAATTTACCTAAACTTACTGGTATTTTAGAACCTAATATTACACCACCAACTTCTGATAAATATATTAATTGAGAAATACTTAAGGCACCAATTACAAATCTTGTAATCTCACTGTGCGCATCAGCAATTAATATAGATGGTAAGAACATATCTGCAAAACCAATCAATAATGTTTCAGAGGCTTTAGCCGCTTCTGGTATTTGCAATAATTCAAGAATTGGAATAAAAGGTTGACCAATAATTGAAAATACTGGCGTATAATTAGCTATCATAGTCGCAAGCGTTCCGATGCTCATAACGACTGGAAGGATAACAAACCACATATCTATTACAGTTTTTAAACCGGATTTCCAAAACTCTTTAAACCCTGGTGCTTTCAATCCAACAATAGTTGCCTCTTCAAAACCATATCCCAGTGCCGTTTTACCTTCAGGTAGTTTTTCTAATCTAGTATTCTCAGAAACTTCTTTAGTAAATTCATCAGGTATTTTGTTTAATGGCCAAATACGTGGCATGATCATTGCAGCAACAAAACATGAAATAATTACAGTTAAATAAAACGCAAAAAATTTATGTTGTAATCCCACAGTTTCTGCAATAACGATAGCAAAAGTAATTGAAACGACACTAAACGTAGTAGAAATCACTATGGATTCCCTTCTCGAGTATATACCTCTTTCATACTGACGACTTGTTATTAGGACACCTACAGTTCCATCACCAATAAACGAAGCTAAATTATCTACTGTAGATCGCCCTGGCAATGTGAATAATGGTCTCATAATTGGTCTAAATAAGGGTCCTAAAAATTCTAATAAACCATATTCCATTAAAAAAGGTAAGAATAGTGCAGCAAATAAAAATACTGCAACCAATGTAGGTAAAAGATCATAAAACACTAAACCACCAGTATCCTCTGAATAAATAACCTTTGAACCAAGTTTAAAATAGGTCATCCATACAAAGATGACGGCTAATAATCTTAATGTCATCCAGACTGGACCAACTTTAAATGCACTATCTAATAATCCGCCTGGTTTAACTTTATTTTTAAAAATTGTCGAATAAAGTACTGTTAAGATTGCAGACAATGTAATAATTAAAATTATGATAATTGGCATTGCATCACCAAGTAGACCTTTTAGCCAATTTGCTAAAAAGGCTACAGGTAATGTAGTTTGTTTCTCACCATCTTGTATAAATGGGACTGGAATTAAGAAAAGTATAATTCCAATAATAGACATAGTTATGAATTTCGCTCTACCTTTGGCAATCTGTTGCTTTGAGTAACCTTCCACCACTAATAACCTCTTTCTTTCTCATTATTGATGCTTTTATATTCATTGATTATGTAAATATATTAAGTAAAACAGCGAACTTTTATATAAATATAAGAATATATGCATTTTTATAAATAGCATGTTAAATACTATATATCATTTTTAATTGATATGCAATATAAAAAGAGCTAATTTTCATCATAAATATGAGAATAATTAGCTCTTAAATTTCATTAAATTCGTCTTAATAAAAATAAGAAATATGGCACCCCAATGATAGCAATTATTACACCCACAGGTATATCTAATGGTGGATGAATTCCTCTCGCTAACCCATCACTGAACAAGATTAAAATTGAACCTATACAACCAGACATAATTACAACATGGAAGTAACGCTGACCTACAATAGATCTAGCGATATGTGGTGCAATTAGGCCTAGAAAACTTATACCGCCTACTACTGAAATTGAGGCGCCAGCCAGCATAACCGACAAAATAAGTAAGATCATTTTGAGTCTTTGTACTCTTGCACCAAGCGCCGTAGCAATATTTTCTCCTAAATTTAAAATATCTAATTGATAACTTAAACATAATACGAGTGGTAAAGTTATAACAAACCAGGGTATGATTGAATAAAAATTTTCAATAGTATGACCATATAAACTCCCTGTCAACCAAACTAACGCATTATTTGCATCCATAGGGTTTCTAATAAGTAAAAATTGAACTACAGCGGTACATATAGCACCGATAGCTAACCCAATTAAAGCTAAAGTTGAGCCTTTAATATTATATTTAGCAATTAAAAATGACAAAATCAAACTAATAAATAATGCACCTATGAACGAACCAATAGGTAGTACTAATAGCGGTGCTGAAGGAAATAGCATAATTACTATAATAGCTGCCAAACTTGCGCCTTTAGTTATACCTATAACATCAGGAGATGCTAGTGGGTTTCTAACTACCCCTTGAATCACCGCTCCAGAAATGGCCAAACTACTTCCTACAACTAAACCTAGTAACGTTCTTGGAATTCGGTACTCGTTTAATATAAAATCATCAAATTTTAGAATTCCATGAATTGCTTTCAAAGGACTGTACATTGTTGAACCAACACATAAACTTACAAATATGCTTACAATTAAGCAGATGATTACAACAGTATAACGAATAGATAATTGTCGTTTTGTCATACTCGTTTCACCCCTTTTAAAGTTATTAATAGGAAGTAAATTGCCCCAACAAATGAAGTGACAATACCAACTGGAGATTCGTAAGGAAATGTAATAAGTCTACTTAACATATCTGATAGTAATAATAAATCGGCACCTATCAAAAAAGTTAAAGGCACCATTAAGAAGTAATCTTTACTTATATAACGTTTAACTATATGAGGGACGATTAAACCAATGAATCCAATCGGTCCAGCTATTGAAACAGATGCACCTGCTAATACAATTACAAGTATACCTATTACAATTCTAATCAATTGTGTCTTTTGCCCCAATCCTTTCGCTATGTCATCCCCTAATTCCATAATGGTTAATTGACGTCCTAATAACATAGTTAAAATAAGTGATAATATTAACCAAGGCATAACCGACAATACTGCAGTCCATTTCAATCCATTAAGAGATCCTACCAACCAAAACATAACAGTAGTATTAGAATCTTCATTTAGTATTATGATACCTTGTGTTAAACTACTGAAAAATAAATGAATTGCCATTCCAGCAAGAGCTAATTTAATTGGCGTTATTTTTTTCGTTGAACCAGATAGTATATATACAGTTAGACCGCCAATAAATGCCCCTAAGAAGGCTAAATATGTTACATAGTTACCTAGTGAGGGTATTAATATCGTCACTAATACTATTACAAATGATGCACCGGAATTAACACCAAATATTTGTGGAGACGCTAATGGATTCCTAGTAATCGCTTGCATTAAGAGGCCAGCTAAGGCTAACGCACCGCCAATTAATAACCCACCAATCATTCTTGGCATTCTTACATTATGAATTAGAAATGTTTGTTTATTATTTATAGATGTAAAAAAGTATTCAAAAATATGTTTAGCATGAATTTCAGACGAGCCAATCGCTAAATTAAAATAAGCAAAAATAAAAAGAAAGCACCCACTCACAATAAATGTGAGTGCAGTGCGTCTCTTATTTGCTTTATCTAAAGCAGATTGACTATCAGTAGATCTAATAGTCATTTTTTGCCACCTTACTTTTCTTTATCTTTTTTTGAAATTTCTACAAGTTCTTTAGCCATTTCTTCAGAAGATACTAACCCTCGAGCTCTTGCCCAAGTATCACGACTAACGATACTTACACGATTATGTTTAACCGCATCTAATGTGTCCCAAACCGGATCTTTTTTCATTTCTTGATATGATGGTTCTTTAGGACTTGCTCCATCAGTCATTATAAACATACGTTCAGGATTAACGTCTTTTAACGTTTCTGCATTAAGTTGTAAATAAGGTCCTTGTAAATATTTGCTTAACCCTTTAGTGACGTCTTTATTTAAAGCTTCTTTAAAGCCAAGTTGACTTAAGAATTGACCTACATAAGATTCACTTGGATGAGCTAATAATCCAGATTTAGACGCTACAGCTGGTAATACTTTTTCATTTTTATCAAATTGAATTTCATCTTTATATTTTGCAAGTTTTTCTTTATGCTCTTCTAAACGTTTCTTACCTTCATCTTCTTTATTTAAAGCTTTGGCAATTGTTATAAAAGCTTCTATATTATCATTATAATCTCCATCAAAACTTTTTAATTCAATTGTTGGAGCAATTTTACTTAATTCTTTATAAATACCTTTGTGTCTGTTACTATCTGCAATAATTAAATCTGGTTTTAATTTACTGATTTCTTCTAAGTTGGGTTGTTTACGAGCACCAACAGATTTATAATCTCCAATTTTTTCTTTTAATGGTTTAATAATACGATCTGGTTTGTTGTCATCAGCAACCCCAACAGGTTTAACATTTAGTGCCGCTAAAGCATCTACAAATGAAAATTCCAACGCTACGACACGTTTAGCATCTTTAGGAACTTTAGTTGTGCCTAATTCGTGTTTAATTTTAATAGAATCTTTCGATGACGATTTATTACCTGAATCACCTGAACCATTATTGCTAACATTACCACAAGCAGTAACTAAAACTAATGCAAATAATAATGCGACTATACCTGCAAACTTAAAGCCTTTCATGAATTCCACTCCTTAATATGTATAGGTTTACAATACATAGTTTATTGATAACGATTATCGATGTCAATATGATTTAGTATATTTTTTAATTTTTTTATAAAAATAGATTAGAATTTTAATTATTATGGGATTTTACCTAGAAATGATAAAATAAAAAGCCATTAATCAGAATAAATTCAAAATTAAAGGCTAATATTTATTAAAGTTTATATGATTATTAATACCTACAAAGAATTGATTAACATTTTTTATTAATCAATAATGGAGAATTGACCATCTTACTATTCAAAGAGTGAATATAATTATCCTTAAAATAGTGCTTTGTCATGTGGTTATGATACATTACTTGAGAAAGCGCCTCATACTCCATAGCAAATTCTATAATATCACCAACTTTATAGTAATCTTGATTGTTTAAATTAATCATTAGATGATCACTTGATGCACCAACAATGCTAACATCATTCTTAATAGGTTTAATTTTATTTACGTCTGTGTCAACATAGCCAATATCTACAATCGCTTGTAAATAGCATTGGTTATTGTCAGATAGACGTGGTTTAATCTCTAAAATTTCCGCTTCTACTGTAATTGCATTTTGAAATAGCATTGGTATAGATTGATTTGTTGTAGTATCTATCCCTCTAAATAATGCCTCACCTATTCGTAACTCATTAATCTTACCCAAATCATTGTACATTAATTGTGGTATCATACTTGAGTTTCCACCTGATACAACTTTTAATCTAAACCCTAAATTATATTCAATAGCATCAACAAATTGATTTATCTTTAATATATCTTCTTCAGTTGGAGCCGAAGACTTGAAACACATAAAGTTAAATGCAATACCTATTAATTGAATATGAGTCATTTTGATGATTTCTTCAATATAATTTAGTACATCATAAGTTATAACTCCTTCACGTCTATCCTTCCAATCTATCATTAACATAATTTGATGTTTTTGATTTAACTGTTTAGCAATGTCATTTATCTCTCTAATTGACTCAATTTCAGTTTGCATACTCATTTTCACTGATTTAATCAGTTGAGTATAATGTTTTTTAGATGTTGGTCTTAGTAAAAGATAATCGCATTGCCCCTTGAAATCTTCATTTATATTTTCAAGTCTTGATTCTGCAAAATGGGTGAACCCTGATTGAATTAATGTTTTGATAATTCGATTATCACCAGCTACACATTTAATTACTGGGGTTAAATGTATATCATTATTTTCTAATAACGTTCTTAGTGCATATGCATTATATTCAATTTTAGATAAGTTTATATTGATTTGAGCCAATTATCTCACCTCATCTCTAATTGGATTATCAAGTTCGATATTTAAATATTTTTTCACTCTATTGTTCATACGCATGCGTAATAATGCCTTAACAGTAATCTTTGAACCAAAGAGCACATCTTTTAAAGCTTGAGCATGTGGTTTATTATCACTTATTGCTAATTTAACTTCATTTTGAACTAGATTGAACAATTCTTCTTCAGTTACAAATTCCGTTTTTGAAAAGTGATGAATTAATTCAGCTAACTGATTCTGAATAACAGCATGCTGAAATTTCGCAATAACTTCTTCAATTGAATCTGCCAATAAACTTTGATTGGACACGTTGATATTTTTCAGTTTATGAGTAAGTGTATTTAAATCAATTCGAGACCCACCTAAATCACGCACAATAAAATTCATTTGATAATTAGGTCCTAAATTAACTATAGTATTTTGCATATGCGCTTCTAAAGCAATGCCATACTCTTGAATTAAATTGATTAAAGGCGTAATAAGTTGTCGACTATAATTTAGAATAAAGGTTAATATACCTCTATTATTTAACTCACCATTAACCCATTCGATATAACTATCAACAGTAATATGTCGATCAATTGGATTAGGATTAACCAATGCACCAGTAACAATAGTCACCCCATTGTTTGCAATATAAGGTGTTTCTCTGACAATGCATGCTAACTGTCTAGCATCCTCGTCATTTGTTTTCGCACATAAACCATAAGGTTCTATTGCAACATTTAGTTGTGGATATTGATTTAATACATTTTGTAAAGCGCTACTTAATTTAGGTCCGTCTACCGTTGTAACACTTGAAACTGTTCTGACAGCGCTCGTTGCTTGTACATTGACAGGTAATTTTATATGATATGGCTTATTGATGAGTGCCATCGTCCTAAATGATAGTGTTGCTTTCGAATCGACATCAAATGGTGTTGTTAATAAAAACTTATTAGCAATCCAATTCGCAAACTTATCGTAGATAGTATGGTTGTATTGCCATGGATGTACTAATATCACAAAATAGTCTTCTAACGAAATATGAATAGACTGTGCATATTTTCTAATTCTTATTTGATATTCAGGTATTACTTTCTTCAATATGAAATCTTCATCATTATCTATACACGTAGCTTGTGCACAGTCTTTATGGATTAACATAATTTTTAACGGTATTACTTTTTCAAACTCAGGTGAATACATTTTAACTTCATCCATAGTTAATGGCAGTTTCGTTTTAGTAAGTGGATGTGTAGGATGACCTTCTAATACTAAGCTTTCTGAATATATCAAATCATTGATTTCATTCGCGTCACTCAAATGTTGTAACCATGCAAAAAAATTTAAAGTTGTTGGCATACCAGAAAATTGCATACTAGATTGCACATTATGTTGACGTTGATAAAATTGTTTATAAATTTCAACAAAACTATCTCTACTATGTATTATTTCATCTATTAATTGCTGATGTATATTAATGTCAAAATGATTACTTAATATTTCTAATAAAGTTTCTACTGTTGATACTTCCATTATATTAGCACCACATTGATATGCAATTGGTCCTACAAATTCATACCTTGACATTACACTGTTATGATTAAAGTGAGTAGAAAGTATACATCCATGATATTGTATATCTAATTGATCATCTTTAGTTGTAATAATAGTTTGTTCTTTCCAAATGCCTTCTTTTATTAAAGCATTTAAAATACGATATTGTATATTAGTATCCGCATTTTGCCATGCGTTTAGAATCATACTTTACTCCTCCAATTTAATTGGTCTTTGAATTATATATGCAATAAAGGCAATTACAAAAGTAAATATTCCCATTATGATAAATGTATTAATAGGTCCCATTATTTCTGATAATGTTGTTAATATTAAACTACCTAAAGGAATCATCCCTCTATCCATCATGACGATACTTAATATTTTTCCTCGATGCTCTGATGCTATATCCTCTTGAAAATATATACGATTTGATGTTCTAGCTAATTGACCAAATAAACCTACAAGTGACATGCAGATAAACATAAATATAATGTTATGCATAATGACACCTACAAGCGTTAATCCAAATAGACAAGAACTTAAATAATACATTTGCACAGTGGTGAACTTTTTCAAAATTATGGGTAGTATAAGTGTTGCAATCATACCACCTACAGCACAAAAGGTCATTGACACACCAAAGATTTCCGAGCGACCAGGAAAAAGATCATGTACTAATACTGGTACTAGTGCAGTATACGAAAAACCAGTAGCCATGATAATCAATGACGTAATAAATATTTTTGAGGCCTGCATATTATTCTTAAAGTATTCCCACACAACCGTAAATGAAAACCCTTTGTTAGCTTTATTTGTCTCACCAACTGTTTTGAAAGTTAATGGTAAACACAATAGAACAGCAATGAAGTAACACATTGATTGCGCTAGAAAAGTAAACGGTGCATGGTAAATTGAGAGTATCAATCCTGCGATTGCCGGACCTATTGAGCGACATATGTTTATGATAAAAGAATGATATGAAACGGCTTGGCTTGTATTTAAATGTACAGATAAATCGGGCAATACAGCTTGTCTTATTGGTGTTTCCGTCGCATTGATCATACCTCGAAGTGTAGCATAAATAAGGATGATAATAATCGGCACTTGTTCTAATAAAAAGGTACAAACACATAGTATGCTTGTCACTAAAAATGTAGATGAAATGGTAAATTTCAATAATTTTCCTCTATCAAATTTATCAGCTATAGCGCCAGCCCAGACACTTAGTAACAAAATTGGCACGAGTCGGCAAAAATTAACCAATCCCAAATAGACTGCGTTATGATAACTAGTAAGTACATACCAATTCAAGCCAATTTGTCCTATCCAATTCCCTAGAAATAATAAAAAGGAACTAGAGAAGAAAAATTTCGCCACAGTATTCCACCTACTTATTTATAATAAACTTCATAATTGATAATGAATATCATTATCGATATTATGGATTATACAAATGATTTAGATTTTTGTAAAATGAATTTGAGGTGCAATATGGATAATTTAATTTCAATAGACAATATAGATTTACATTTAACTGATGAAGAATTAGGAGCTTTATCGTTTTTAAAGCAAGAAATGCCCCATTTAGTAAACTACATTAAAAATGAATTGCTCGTTGCACGAGATAAAATTTCTCAACGCTTAATTACATCCCTTTACAGAGAAAATTTAGTCAACGCTAAATCAAATAGTACCTTTGTCTCGTCATGTGATATTAAAAACTTTCCAATAAATGGAGAACACCAAATTATGCGCGTGCATTTTCCCGAAAGCGATAAATATTTATTCGCAAAAGTTTCCGGAACTCATGCATTTGGCCGTGTAGATGTTGAAGGTCCATTTTATTATTGTGATAGTGATGGTAGACAATGTGTTCGTATACTTCATCCCTATGAAGTATTAGCTGATATCTTAAAGGAAAATCCAGAGCTTGATAATGAGGCAAGTTCTCAATTCAAAGACGATATGGAAAACAGTGTTGCAAATATGGCGTTAGCACTTGCATATCAAGCATATGAGATGCAACATTCAAATGAACCTTTATTGGAAATAATTCTTAATGAACAAGATAGTTATTTGCGTTCAGAGCAGGCAGTTATAGAGGGACATCCGCTTCATCCTGGAGCTAAATTGCGTAAAGGCCTTAATGCTAATGAGAATATTAAATATAGTTCAGAATACAATAAAGAAATTCATTTAAAGTGTGTGCTTATTCACCAAAGTGTCGCTAGAATACAATCTTTATCGTTTACTTATAATGCTGAATTAGAAGCGCAATTTCCAGAACTATATAGCCAAATTAAAACTGAGTGTGATAATTTGAGTAATCTGAGTGAATATCATTTAATGATTGTTCATCCTTGGCAGTTAGATAATGTATTATTAAGTCAATACGAAGAGGAAATAAATAATAATTTAATGATTCCACTAAAGATAGAAATACCTTATTACGCTGGTTTATCTTTTAGAACTTTAATGCCAAAATTCCCAAGCACGTTGCCACATATTAAATTATCTACCAATGTACATATTACTGGTGAAATTAGAACTTTATCTGAACAAACAACTCACAATGGTCCTTTAGTTACTCAAATCTTAAATGACATTTTAAAGCAAGATAAAGATTTCACTTATTATAGAGTTGGTATTTTAAATGAATTTGCTGGTATTCACTTTTATAATATAAATGACGAAGAAGCTATTCAAACAGACCGAAGTGAGCAATTAGGCACGCTCTTTAGGGACAATGTGTACAATCTAACTGAAAAAGATAGTATTCCTATGATTCCTTCAAGTTTAGTGGTTAATTATAAATATAATGAAGAACCACCAATTATTAGTTTAATTCAACGTTATAAACATCATTACGACAAATCAAATCTTGATATCGCAGCTCAAGAATGGTTGTCAGATTACATTTCTCAATTGTTAGGCATAGTGATTCCTTTATATGCTAAATATGGCATTGCACTTGAAGCCCATTTACAAAATTCAATTGCAACGTTTAACGCTGATGGACGATTAAATACTATTTATATTCGTGATTTTGAAGGCTTACGTATTGATGAACAATTTTTAAATGAATCTGGATATACGACAAATCATTTTCACGAAAAATCTAGAATCTTGACCGATTCTAAAACAACAGTATTTAATAAAGTCTTTTACTCGACAGTCCAAAATCACATAGGTGAACTTATATTAACTGTTTCAAAATTCATTGAGGATGAAGAATTTGAATCTAAACTGTGGGATAGCGTAAGCGAAATTATTCATAACATTTTAAATAGCTTAACGAATATTAATACAAGCCACATTTCAGAAATTAAACAAATTATATTTGATAGAGACATTGATTATAAATGCGTGACAACGATGCGTTTAGAAGATGAAGCACATCACTATACTTATATTAAAGTAAGTAATCCACTACATGGTTAAACGATATTAGAAATCAAAGCTTAATTCTAAAATAAAAACCCTTTAGGCTATATAAACCTAAAGGGTTAAATCTATTATTATTGTAATCCTGATCTTTCAGAGTTGTTGTTATTATTATTGTTGTTTTTTTCGTTTTTTTGTTGCCATTCTTTTTTAGTCATAACATCATCAACTTGCATGTTAACTTCTACAACTTGTAAGCCAGTGATATATTTAACTTGCTCTTTTACTAATTCAGTAACTTTACGGAAGATTTTTGGTGCTGATTCACCATATTCTAAGATTACTTTTAAGTCGATTGCTGCTTGTTTTTCGCCAACTTCAACAGAAACACCAGTAGTTACATTGTTGCCACTAGAGAATGCATTAGTAAAGTTATCAGCGAAACCGCCTTTCATATCTAAGATACCTTTAACTTCACGAGCTGCGATTCCAGCAATTTTTTCTACAACTTCATCTGAGAAAGTTAATTTGTTTTCAAATTGTTGTTGTTCATTTTGTTCTCTGTATTGTTCTGCTTGTTTTTGTTGTTCTTCTCTTTCTTTTTCATTAACTCCAGTTTGATTATTGTAAGCTTGTTTAGCTTTGTTATTGTTATCTACTGACATATTATATTCTCCTTTATAATTGAATTTTTTTATTATTTAGTTCTTAAATAAATTATTTAACTCCATCTATTTAAGAAATTCATGAAATCCTGTGTACGGTCTTTAATATACCCAACACCAATTCCGATTAAACATAAAACGATAACCAAAATTGTTTTCCAAAACCCTAAAGTTAGGAATAAGATTGCTATAATTAAAAATGCAAAGAAACCAATGATACGCCATTTATATGATTTAATGAAGTCAATGATTTGTTGACTTGCATCTTGTCCATTTTGATTATTATTATCAGCCATGTTATCCCTCCCTTACAGAACACGTTGTCCAGCAGTTTTTTGATCTCTGACATTTACTTCAAGTTTTCTCACTGGTAATTCAGTAAAATGTTCTACATTATGCTTAATGCCTGAACGAATACTTTCAGTTAGTGACTTAACTTGTACATCATTTGGTACTAAGAAGTCAGCCTTGATATCAATGTAAGATTTGCTTTTCTTATTATAAAGCTTCGCTACAACATTAGGTTGTCTTACTTGATCGTATTTAGTAAGTGTATCGTAAGCTGATTTTTCAACTGCTTTACGAGATACATAAATATGACCATCATCATAATCTTTGTATAATCCTGGTTTTCTATATGTTGGTTTAAAGATGCTGAATACTAATATTAAACCTATCAATATAAGTAGAGCAGCTAAACCAATTAATAGTGGTTGGAACCAATTGAATTGTAAGAAGAAGTCTTGATACTTAGATATACGACTATCTTTTATATACATAAACAATAGGAATCCAACAATAGCAACTATTAATAGGCCGAGGATAAAGTTTTTTAGCCTTTTCACCTCGTATGCACCTCCTAAATTATTGTTGAATTATTATATAGAAAATAATACCCTTTAAATATTTTTCAAAACATTAATGAAAAACTATTAATTTAATTATATAAATATTTATTAAAGTTTTACTTTCTAGATAGAATATTCCCAAATTTAGCACAATAAAAACATATATTTTATTATTATTTTTTCAATTCTTTTTGCTTTGAACTTTTGTACTGTAATATGTTTGGAAACTTATTAGAAGTTCTTGGATGATCGATACTTAATGATTTAAACAATGACCAAATCATTAAGATAATAACTATTGAAAATGGTAAAGCGGCAATGATTAATAAGTTTTGAATCGCCTGTGTACCACCTGTATAAATCATAATCATTGCAAATAAGGCTAGAATAATACCCCAACTTACTTTCACAAATGATGCAGGATTGATGTCACCTTTAGAACTAAGCATACCCAATACGTATGTTGCTGAATCGGCTGAAGTCACGAAGAAGATCATAATAACTACGAGAGTAATTATGCTAAGAATAAATCCTAGTGGATAATGTTCCAACGTAGCAAATGTTGCAGTTTCAGTAGCTTCTTTTGCAATGTTAGCAATGCCTTTATCTTGTAAATAAACGGCAGATGCTCCAAATACAGCAAAGAAGAAGAAACATACAAGTGAAGGTACAAATAGAACACCAAGTATAAATTCTTTAATTGTACGACCTCTAGATACCCTAGCAATAAAGATACCCACGAATGGTGCCCATGATACCCACCAAGCCCAATAGAATATTGTCCAGTTTTGGAGCCATTGGAATTTTTCTCCTCCATTCATTGGAATACGTAAACTCATACTAAAGAAATTAAAGATATAATTACCTAAACCATTTGTAAATGTATTTAGAATATAAAGTGTTGGGCCAACAATAAATAAGCCAATTAATACAATAAAGGCTAACAGCATATTGACGTTACTAAGCGTTTTAATCCCTTTATCTATACCTGACCAAGCAGACCACGTAAACAATATAGTCGCAATAATAATTAATATTACCTGTGTACCGAAATTGTTTGGTACATTAAATAGGAAATTTAGGCCTTCATTTATTTGAAGTGCACCAAATCCGAGAGTTGCTGCGACACCTGTAACAGTGGCGATAACAGCTAATACATCAATTGCACCACCTATAGGGCCTTTCATTGATTTTTCACCAAATATAGGAACTAAGGTTGCACTTACTAATCCAGGGTAGCCTTTATGGAAACTAAAATATGCAAAGACTAATGCTACAATTCCATATACTGCCCATGCATGTAATCCCCAATGAAAGAACGAAAATTGAAATGCATCATTGATTGCAGATTGAGTACCTGCTTTATGTATAGGGGGTAACGTAAATGCGTGACTTATTGGTTCTGCAGTAGTCCAAAATACTAGTCCAATACCCATACCAGCACTAAATAACATGGCGAACCAAGAAGGTAGTGAGAATTCAGGATCTTCACCTTCTTCACCAAGTGTTATCGATGCATATCTTGAAAACAATAAATATACACAAACAAAAAATATGAGTAAAACCAGTAACAAATAATACCAAGAAAAATTCTTTGCTATAAATGAAGTAATGTTTTGGGTTCCTGTTTCTAATTGTTTCGGCATAAAAGCGCCATATAAAACAAATAGAGTACAAATAGCTAATGCTGTCCAAAACACAAAACTAATTGATTTTTTTCGCAACATAATACTCCTTTCAATAAAATGGTTAATAAAGCATTTAAGTCAAAATAAAATGACGTTTATCCTATTGCCTTTTTTTATAGGAATAAACGCCATTTATAAAGAAATATATATAGTTTGTTAATTTAAATTAATGACCAATTTGCCAATCATTGTATTGGATTCTAATATTTGGTGTGCTTGATAGATGTTTTCAGTGGTTAATCCTTCTATAACTTTAGTTGTTGTAGGTTGATAAATATTCTGTTCAACCTTATTTGTTATGTCTTCTAAATATTCATGATGCTTTATCATATCATCAGTTTGATTTAATGGTCTAGCAAACATAAATTCATGTGAGAAACTTAAACTTTTTGGTTTCAAAGCATTTAAATCTTGGTCATTTTCAAAAGCTACAATAGTAGCAATATGACCTCTAGGTTTCACTAATTGAATCATGTCGTCATAGTACATATCCGTATTAAATGTACAGAATACGTAATCAACCAGTTCAATACCTTGTGTCTTAAATTGATTTATTAAACTCTCTTTGTGATTGAGTACAATATCAGCACCCATTTTTTTAGTCCATTCAATCGTTTCATTACGCGATGCTGTTGTAATCACCCTTAAACCATAGAACTTAGCAATTTGAGTAACAATACTTCCTACACCACCTGCGCCATTTATAATTAACAACGTTTTACCTTCATTTTCACTACGTTTGCGTGAAATACCAAACACATCAAACAATGTTTCATATGCTGTTATACCGGTTAATGGTAAGCTTACTGCCTGCTCAGCGCTAATATTTTTAGGTGCCTTAGCTACTAATTTCTCATCAATCAATTGGTATTCCGAATTTGATCCGTTTTGATCAGGTGAACCAGAGTAATATACTACATCACCCTGATTAAACATAGTAACTTCACTTCCAACAGATTCAACCACACCAATCGCATCAAATCCTAGTACACGAGGTATTTTTGACACGTTCATTAATCGTTGTTTTGTATCAACGGGATTGACACTAATAGACTGAATTTTAACTAATAATTCATGTCCTTTTGGTTCTGGTATATCTAAATTATAAGTTTTAAATAAATTTCCATCTGATAGTTTAAACGGTTGTTCAAATCCAATTGCTTTCACTATTCATCCGCCACCTTTTTCAAATCTAATATTAAACTAAGTATAATATTTCAAACAAATATATAGCAATATAGAAGCCTTCAATTTAAAATACAACTAAATCTAATTTTTCCTATAAAAATCATTGAAAGGAGCATATAAAAATTGAAATTAAGTATTTTAGATTATGTTCCAATTTTTGAAGGTAGAAACGCCAATGATGCATTTAATCATAGCATTACGTTAGCCCGAACTGCTGAACAATTAGGTTATACAAGATATTGGGTTGCAGAACATCATAATGTATTCTCTGTTGCGTCAAGTGCACCTGAAATCGTAATGATGATGCTATTAGAACAAACACAAACGATTAAAATAGGAAGCGGAGGCGTCATGTTACCGCACTACAGTGTCTACAAAGTGGCAGAACAATTTAGAATAATGGAAGCTCGCCATCCTAATAGAGTAGATATGGGTTTAGGTCGTTCTCCGAGTTTCAAGCAAGTAAATGAAGCACTTAATGAGTATAAATCAACAAAACCAAATTTAGACAATCAAATAGAGGACTTACTACACTACTTTAGCAACAAATATGAAGCCCCACATCGATTCATGTCTATCAAAGCAACACCTGAAATTAATACTTCTCCACAAATGTTTATTCTAGGTATGAGTGAAAGAAGTGCGGAATTAGCTGCTCAAAAAGGGCTACCATTCGTCATTGCATTTATGAGACAAACTCAAACCAAGATTAATAGCCTAATAGAATATTATCGAAAACGATACAAACAATTGAATGACATTTCAAAATCTAATGAGCCGTATGTAATTATGTCGACATTTGTAGTTACTGCAAACACGCTTAATAAAGTTGATGATTTATTAGATGCATTACATTTATGGCTTTTACGCATTAATTATCTCAACCAACCTAAATCATATCCTTCTATTAATACTGCTCAACAACGTAATTATAGCACTAGTGAACGTAATAAAATTGAGCAAAATAAAAGTCGTGTCATAAGTGGATTGCCTAAAGATATTCATCTAAAATTAACTTATTTATTAAATACGTATCAAGTGGATGAAATCATGATAATGCCTCATGTATATGGGGAACAAGCAAGATTGGAATTGATTCAATTAGTCGCCAATAATTCACTTTAAACTTTGATTATTTTAGTGTTCAAGTTATGTTATTACTTACTACTACCATAAAAAATTTATGATTTCATCTGACACTTCTTTATTATGATGTAGCGCACTATGTTGCGCTTTCTCCCCTTTATATTCAGATTCTTTATATGTTTTAGGACTATTGCCCAACAAGTATTTTAAGGAGCGAGACGAACTATTAGATACCCTTCCATCAGAGTGTGTTCCGTCTTTCAAATCACCATAAATATTTAGTACTTCTATGTTTTTATTTTTATAGACATCTTTTAGATCTAATAATTTTTCATAATCAGCATTCATTTTACTAGGCTTACCATCTTTATCGACAGTAATTTCATTTACTTTTTCATTTAAATATAAAACACCGTTATATGTACCAGCTATATTTACTTCTTTTTGAAGTTGAGGTAATTGTTTATCATTTCCATAATATTTCATAAAATACGCAAAAGATAAATTTGCCATTGAATGCGCTACAAAATTATAATTATCTATATTGTATTTTGATTTCATTTTTGTAAGTACATTTTTTATGTTTTGAGCATTTTGCATAATGTCACCATTTTTATTATCTTCAAATAATATTTTTATAATTGGATTCCTAGACTTCTTTGAAATTTTGCCACTAAACTGTACTTTTCCGTTTGATAAAACACATGCTGTAACTACATCCTTGAGGACACCTTTTTTTCAGCTTGATTGACCATATATTTTTCAGAATTATTGGTTCCACCATATCCATGCATAAATAAAGTTGCAACTTTCTTTTTATCATTACTTTGATAATGAGATGAATTGTTACTCTTTGATTGACATCCTACTAATGTAAAAATCATTAGGCTAATAATAAAACTAAATATTATCTTTTTAAAAGTTCTCATAATAATACTCCAATTTGTTTTCTTTAAGTATAAATGATGTAGTTACAAAAATGAAAATTAAGTTGAATTGTACGTTTAAGCACATGTGGTAATAATTTGAATATATATTTTTGAATTATTTTTTCATGTGATCAAGCCAAGAAAAAATAAATAGGACTGAGAAAAGCTAAATTTTAGCATTTCCCAATCCTACCTTACAATTGTATTTATCATTGCTGTTTGTTACAAAGTTATATTAAATGCAATTATTTTATTTCCTTACTTTCCGCTAGTTCTTTGTACCAATATGCGCTCTTTTTAGCATAACGTTCTTGCGTTTCAAAATCGACATAAAATAGACCGTATCGTTTTTCATAACCATTTGACCAAGAAAATACATCCATGAGTGACCAAATGAAGTACCCTTTCACATTCGCACCATCACGAATAGCATCAGAAATGACTTCTAAATGTTTTTTCACATAATCTATACGTGCATCATCATCTACAGTTTTACGTTCCTCATCAAATTGGTCTTTATAACCAAGTCCGTTCTCAGTAATATAAATTTTATGGTAATTAGGATAATCTTTAACTACTCGCATGATTTGATCATATAAGCCTTTAGGATAAATCATCCAGTCCCAATCAGTACGTGGTACATTAACATCAAATTCACGTTGACCTACACCTTTAAGTTGATATTTAGAACCACCTTTATCACCAGTAGCATTATGTGTAATTTCAGATTCGCCATCGTAACCTCTCATCCAATCACTCATGTAGTAATTGATACCAAGGAAGTCATTTAAATCTTTAGCCGCTTCTAATACTTTATAATCCTCTTCTGGTATGTCTAATTTACCACCATTTACTGATAAAATGTGTTGAACGCCTTCCATAGTTTCACGAGAATATTTACCTAGATAAGTTGCATCTAAAATGAATTTGTTATGAATAATATCTTCTAATTCAGCCGCTCTAACATCTTCTGGATTAGTTGGATCATAAGGATATTTAGTTGGTAACGCATGCACGACACCTATTTCACCACTATAGCCATTATCTTTAAACAATTTAACTGCTTTCGCATGTGCGACCATCATGTTGTGATGTGATTGAAACACTTTAGCAAAGTCGTATTTAATTCCAGGAGGGAATTTACCTACTAAATATTGGCCATCACCGATAGGGCCAATCTCATTAAATGTAGTCCAATAATTTACTTCTTCAAATTCTTCGAAACAGAATTTTGCATACTCAACAAAGTACTCAATTGTCTTACGATTTAAGAAATCACCATCACTATGTAGTGTCTCTGGTGTATCAAAGTGATGTAACGTTACAAATGGTTCTACATGTCTTCTATGACATTCTTTAAATAAATTATGATAGTATTCAACACCTTTAGGATTAACCTCACCATATCCTTTAGGGAATATTCGTGACCATGCAATCGAAATACGAATGCCATTCACACCAAATTTTTCACTTAATTCTAAATCAATAGGATATTTATTATAAAAATCACTTGCTGGTTCAGCTGTATACCAATAGTTTTCTTCAAGATAAGTGTCCCATGCTACACGACCTTTTCCATCTGTTTGAGTCGCACCTTCTGCTTGATAAGCTGCTGTTGCACCACCGAATATAAAATCTTCTGGTAATTTTTTCATTATACTTTCATCTCCTAATTATATTTCAAATTGTTGTTGAACGAAGTCTAATGCTGCTTTGCCATCTCGAGTTAAATTAATGTATTCAACACCTTGTGTTTTAGCTAATTTAATACCTAGTCGATCTGTATCTTGTTTTATATCTTCATAGTTAGAAGCAACTTGAGGCGCTAAAATAATTAATTGATAGTCTTTCATAATATCCATATGTGCACCATAACCACCAGCTGCCGCTTTTACAGGTACCTGATATTCTTCTGCAGCCTTGTTTAACGCATTTGCAAGTAATCCACTTGCACCGCCACCGGCACATAAGACTAAAACGTTATTTTGTTCGTTAATTGAATTTGATGAATTTTTAGCCGATACTTCCTCATCTGAAGGTGCTGATTCAGTTGTTGTCGTTTCATTTGCACCAGCAGTTGCTAAAATTGCATCTGCTTTTTTCGTATCAAAGTTTGCTGATACTTTTTCTTTTAATTCATTATTTACTTCTTTATTACCTCGTTCTTCTTCAAGAATTTGTTCATCATATACTTTTAAAAATGGATAATAAATCATAACATCAACTACAATTAATACAATTGCTAACACAAATGACCAAAATGCAAATCCTGTGCCCATCACAATACCAAGAGGACCTGGTGTCGTCCATGGTAAGAAGATGCTAAAACTATTCATTTTAAGTACATCAACAAAGAATTTAAAGATCCATACGTTTGCTATTGGTGCAAAAATAAATGGTATGAAAAATACTGGGTTTAATACGAGTGGTGCACCAAATAAAATTGGTTCATTTACTCCAAAGAATGTTGGTACAACTGATGCTCTACCAATTGCTTTATTTCGTTTTGATTTAGTTAACCACATAAACATAAATGGCACGACTAATGTAGCACCGGTACCCCCCATAGTTGCAACGAACATTTGTGTACCAGGTGTAATAATTTTATCTGCATGTTCTCCTGCTTGAATCAAATTTAAGTTTGTTTCAAGATTTGCATAAGTAATTGCAGCGATTGCTGGTTCAACAATAGATGGACCATGTATACCTACAAACCAGAAGAATGCGAAAGCACCGAAGATAAGTGTGACACCAATCCAGCCATCTGCCGCAGTAAATAATGGTTCAAAGATTTTTAATACGGCGTTCGCTACATTTGTATGAATAAATGTTCTTGATAATAAATCTAATGCATAAATAATGATAATAACCGCTGACAACGGGAAGATATCTTTAAATACCTGAGAAATATTTGGTGGTACTTCTTTAGGCATTTTTATAGTAATATTTCTTTTAATAAAGAAATTATAAACAATTACAGTAATAAAGGCTGAAATAAAGGCTGTTAATAATCCTTTTGTGCCCATAAATGCACTTAAAAATCCACCCTCTTTAATAGGATCTGCTGCTAAGAATAAAAATCCACTCATCGCAGCCATCATTGTAGAAATAAAGTTAATTTGATTGGTTTTATCTAATTTCCTGTTGTAGGAATCGGTTAAAGACTTAGCTGTGGTTCCAGCTACAATCAAACCAACAATTCCCATGGTATAGTTATATGGTTTCATCAATATACCTTCCATCGTTTTACTCCAAGTGAAGCCAAACACGTTAGGTACATATGTGATTAAAATAAATATACTTGAGAACAAGATAATTGGAATTGCTGCAATAAATCCATCACGAATCGCTCTTAAATAAATATTACGAGATATTTTTTCAAAGAACGGCTTTCCTTTTTCTATCCATGCTATTAACTTATTCATAGGGGTCAGCTCCCTTTTTTGTATAATTCAATTAAATGCTTCATTAAATCTTTTAATAATAACGTTGTCATTAAATGGTCTTGACCGTGAATCATTGTAATACTAAATGCAATGTCATCACCTAGCGCTTCTTGAGCTAATAAGTTTGTTTGAGCTTTATGTGCATTTGCAATACATTCATTTGCTTCCTCCGTAAGTTGTTCAGCTTTATCAAAATCACCTTCATTAGCAGCGTTTAATGCCTCTAATAATTTCGAACGTGCATCTCCTGCATATGCGACAATTTCAAAACCAAGTAATTGTACTTCTTCTCTGTTCATATGAATAACCTCCCCTAAGTTATTTTGCTTTCCAAGATGTTGCAGTTGTTTTTAGTACTTTATTTAAATCATCAATGTTTTTATATCCAGTTGTACGTAACCATTCTCTTGCAGCTTGTTCTCCTTGTTCAATATAAACTTTAACTGCACCAGACCATGTCGCACGCCCACATAACACACCATTGAAATGTGCACCTGCATCATGTGCAAATGTTAATGTTTCTTGGAATAATTCAGCTGATACACCAGCACTTAAATAAATATAAGGTAAATGTGTCGCTGCTTCTTGATCACGGAAATGTTGTGCTGCTTCTTCTTTTGTGTATACAACTTCACCCTCTGTAAATCCTTCAACAAAATTCATATTTACGGGTACTTCAACTTTAAGCACATCAACATTGAATCGATCTTCAGAGAATAACTTCATTGCTTCATTTACTTTACGAGGTTTTACTTTTGCAAATTCAGCACTTTTATTATCTGGAATATTATCATCATAAGTTAACACTTCTAAGAAAAATGGAATGTCTTCAGCAACACATTCTGAACCAATTCGTTCAATATAAGCTTTCTTTTGAATGTTAATCTCTTCTGAATCATCTACATCATAATAAAGTAAGAATTTAATTGCATTGGCACCCTGTTCTTTTAAACGTTTAGCAGACCATTCTACTAAGCAATCTGGTAAACGACCTTTTGCATTCACGTCATATCCAGTTTTTTCATATGCAAGTAATAAACCACACTCTTTATTACGTGCATCAGAAGCAGGTAAGCCATATTCAGGATCTAAAAGAATAGAAGATGCATATTGTGTTAACTCTTCTGATACAAGTACTTTTAATTGTTCAATTTGTTCAACTGTAGGAGGTTCTGTTTGATGTTCAGCCATCATTCTTTTTAATGCTCCACGTTGATCAAATGCTAAAGCTGAAATAATCCCATCTTGATTACTTAATTGTTCGATTGATGCTAGTTTTTGTTGTGATTTTGTCATGAATTACACCTCTATAACTTCAATTTGTTTGAATAGTTCTTTAAATTTATTTACATTAATATGACCTGTTTGATGCTCCATTGCATTTAACATTCCAAATGCATTAGCTTTTTTCAGTAAATCTTCATCGGATTGTTGATGAACAAGACCTGATGCAATACCTGCCACTGTAGAATCACCAGACCCTACAGGATTAACGACTTCTATTTTTGGAATATTTACTTTATAAAATGTTTGATGATGTTTAGCGAAAGCGCCATCGCCACCTAAAGAAACAATAATCCATTCAATACCTTTGAATATGGGTTGAGTAACCGCTTCTTTTAAACTATCGATATCTGTAGTGACAGTAGTGTGTAATAATTGAGATAATTCATCAATATTAGGTTTTATCACTGAAGGCTTATTTTCGCTCAACAATACATCCATTAATGATTGACCAGAACTATCTAAAATCGTAGGTAGACCTTGTTCATTAGCTAATTTCACAATATCAGCGTAGTAACTTGTATTAAGACCTTTAGGTAAACTTCCAGACATCGCTATAACATTAGCTCTTTTAAATAGTTCTAAAAGATGTGTTTTATAGCTCTCTGCTTCTTCCTTGCCAATAGTTGGTCCTTGTTCGAGTATTTCAGTTTGTTGTCCTTCATGTAGAATGGCGATACAATTTCGTGTTTCTCCTTTTATTTTGAAGAAAGACTGTTCAATTTGAGCATCCATTAATTGTTCTTCAATAAATTGACCTAATGCGCCACCTAAAAAGCCACTTGCTAACACATTTTCGCCAAATTCTGATAATACACGTGTTACATTTAATCCTTTTCCTCCAGCAGTTTTACTCGTCTTTTTAACTCTATTCACAGTATCTAGATGAAACTGTTCTAATGGGTAAGAGATATCAACTGAAGGATTTAAAGTTAATGTTAGAATCATTTCACATCTTCCTTAATCGTGATATTTACCTTTGTCCCATTTTTCTAAGAATTCATCAAAGAAGTGAGGATTAGCTTGATTATCGTTATGTGCTTCCAAATGATTAATTTTAGCAATTAATTTTTTATTTTCTTCAGTAGGTTTGTATTCCGCTTTAATAAATGCATCAACGATATCGAAAATAAATAATTCGCCTGCTACTTTACCGCCGAAACTAACAACATTAGCATTCAATTCTTCTTTTGAATAAAGTGCTGATGTCATATCACGTACTAATGCTGTTCTTACACCTGGGACTTTGTTTGCTGCATTACTAATACCAACGCCAGTACCACAAATACATACGCCTAAATCTGCTTCTCCACTAGCAACTTTTTCTCCTACTTTTTTACCGAAGATAGGATAATGTGTACGTGTAAAATCATACGTACCTACATCAATAACTTCGTGTCCTTGAGCTTTTAAATGTTGTGAAACTTCCATTTTTGTATCAGTTACAATGTGATCGCAACCTATAGCAATTTTCATTATTTATTCCTCCAATTAGCACATTTTATTTAACATATCTACACGGATTTGGTGACGTCCGCCATCATAGTGTCCATTTACAAATTCTTTAGCAATATTTTTTGCTAATGTATCGCCTACAATTTCAGAACCCATTGTAATCATGCGTGCATTGTTGTGACTACGTGTCATATATGCTGAACGTTCATCTGATACTTCAGCAGCAATCATTCCTTTTACTTTTGTAGCGACAATAAAACTACCTGCACCATAAGCATCCACTGCAATTCCTAAATTATCATCGTTCTTTTGTACTTCGTGTACAACTGCTAATGTTGAATCAACAAAGTCTAATTCTTTTCCTTCTGTTACATCTACTACATCATGGTTATTTTCTTTTAAAAATGTTTTTATAACATCTTTAAGACGTTGACCAGCGACATCTGAACAAATAAAAATTGTCATAATGATTCTCCTTTGAAAATAAGATAATTAAACACATGTGTTTGAAAAAGCGCTTTCAAATATTTACACCTAAATTATAAACATAAATAAACAAATAATCAACAATAAATGTTCGAATGTTGTTTAAAATTTTGTTTTTTTAAACAAAACATTTCATTTTTATGTTTAATTACGTTCAATTATCTAAAAAAATACCAAGATTGTTTAAATAAACAATCTTGGTATCATTCAATTAATGTATCACTTCTGTATAAGCTTTTAATTTTTGTACATTATCTTCATCATTTTTATCTACAACAACTGCTGTTAAATCTTCTAAATGACATAATTGGGTAAAATCTTCTTTTCCAATTTTTGAAGTATCAATTAATAAGTATTTTTCAAGTGAACGATGAAGTGCAAGTTGTTGTGTATACGCTTCGTCAATTGTAGAAGTGAGCACATCTGCATCTTTTATTCCATTACAACTAAAAAACATTTTACTAAATCGTTTTGTTTTAAGAAGCGTATTCGTCATTTCACCTACAAATGATTCAGTAAGTTCTCTCATTTCTCCACCTAATAAGTAAACTTTAAAATTTAGCGAACGCTTTTCAAATAATATTTGAAATACTGGAAAACAATTCGTAATCACTGTTAATGACTCTCGATCTATTAATTGAGCCAGTAACTCGATTGTTGTTCCAGGTCCCAAAAAAATCGTATCGTTTTCTTCAATTAAGTTAACAGCTTTCCTTGCGACAGCACGTTTTTCTTCAATATTCTCTGTGTGCTTTTCTTGATGAGACTTTTCTTTAATTTGAAAAGCTGAATTACTACGTGCACCGCCATGTATTTTAGTTAGTAATCCTTTTTCTTCTAGTTCAGCTAAATCACGACGTACTGTCATATCAGATACGTTAAGTTCCTCAACGATTTCATTCGTCCTAACCGTTCCTTTTTGATTTACGAGTTTAGTAATTTCTTCTAAACGATCGTATTTATTCATTCAAATTCTCACATCCAACTCTATTTTATTAAAAAGTTCTTTTTATAAGAACAATTGATTTTTTATAAAGATTTTAAACGCAATTTCATTCTATACTATTATATGTTTTAACACTATTATTTATTGTTTTTCAACATTCATTGCTTCTTGAAAACTAGAAAATAAATAGCAAAATATGTTGTAATAATAGTATAAGATTTATTTTTAAAAAAAACTATACAGTATTGATGATAAATGAGGTGCTCCGATTGGGTAATAAAATCGAAAAATTAAAAGAAATTGTTGATAAATCAAACAAAATTGTATTCTTTACTGGTGCAGGTGTATCGGTTGCAAGTGGTATACCTGATTTCCGTTCAATGGGTGGATTATTTGATGAAATTTCAAAAGAAGGTTATTCACCTGAATATTTATTAAGTGTTGATCATTTAAATGATAATAAAGAAAGCTTTATCGACTTTTATCATAAACGACTACTAGTAGCAGATAAAAAACCTAACATCGTCCATGAGTGGATTGCAGAGTTAGAAAAAGAAGGCAAATCTTTAGGTGTGATTACCCAAAATATCGATGGGTTACATGAAGATGCCGGAAGTGAACAGATTGATGAAATTCATGGTACACTGAATCGCTTTTATTGCATCAATTGTGGAAAAGAATATACGAAATCATATGTTATGGGACACAAATTAAGATATTGTGAGAACTGTGGTGATGTGATTCGCCCTGATATCGTATTATACGGTGAAATGCTCGATCAACCTACTGTCTTTAGAGCATTAGATAAAATCCAAAAAGCAGATACTGTCATTGTGTTAGGTTCATCCTTAGTCGTACAACCTGCTGCAGGCTTTATTTCTAACTTTACAGGAGATAATCTTGTAATTATTAATAGAGACGCTACACCGTATGATAGACAAGCAAGTTTAGTTATTCATAATGACATGACAGAAGTTGTTGAAGAAGTATTTAAAAAATAAATATAAAGTTCAAAAGCTAGAGGTTTTATGAATCTCTAGCTTTTATTGCATACAAAAAGCACTTCTCGAAATTGAGAAGTGCTTTAAACATTTCAGTTGAACACAAACTGCTAACGCAATTTGCATACAGAACTTGTAAGCAAACAAGTTTGCAACAATTCCAGCATTAACGTTTTGAGAATTGTGGAGAACGACGTGCTTTTTTAAGACCTGGTTTTTTACGTTCTTTCATACGTGGGTCACGAGTTAATAGACCTGCGCGTTTTAAAGAACCTCTGTATTCAGGATCTGCTTCTAATAATGCACGTGCGATTCCGTGACGGATAGCTTGTGCTTGTCCAGTGAAACCACCACCGTGTACGTTAACTAATACATCATAGTTACCTTTAGTTTCTGTAACATCAAATGGTTGGTTTAAGTCTAAGATTAATGATTCGAATGGTAAGTACTCACGTACGTCACGTTCGTTAACTGTGATATTACCTTCACCTGGTACTAAACGTACACGTGCTACTGAGTTTTTACGACGGCCTGTGCCTCTATATTCAACTTGTGCCAATGTAATTTCCTCCTTCTAATTAACCACGTAACTCGTAGTTTTCTGGTTGTTGTGCAGCGTGTGGATGTTCAGCGCCACCATATACAAATAATTTTTTACCTTGTTTTTCACCTAAACGTGAACTTGGTAACATACCTTTGATTGAAGTTTCAAGTAAACGTTCTGGATTATTACGTTTTAACTCACCAGCTGTAACTGATTTGATACCGCCTGGGTGGTTTGAGTGACGATAATAAATTTTATCTGATTCTTTTTTACCAGTTAATTCGATTTTAGAAGCGTTAATGATGATTACATAATCACCAGTGTCAACGTGTGGTGTATAAGTTACTTTATTTTTACCGCGTAAGATAGATGCTACTTCAGATGATAAACGACCTAATGTTTGGCCTTCAGCATCAATAACATACCATTTGCGCTCAATGTTTGATTCATTTGCCATAAATGTTTGACGCATAATAATTGTCCTCCTAAAAATAAATGCTTCGTTTTAGATTACAGGTACGTATCGCAGTCGAACCTACGAACGAGGCCTGCAATCTATTCATTCTGTTACGATTTTCAAAGCGTAAATGTTCATTTATTTTATTCCTGTATAATTTGCTTATATATCTTGTAACACAATAAGTTTCCGGGGCTTATCATGGGGTGGATATAAAACAATACCGTTAACTATGTTATATTTTATAACTCCATTTGTCAATGCAATTTAGTCATTTTGTAATGATTTTTTACGATGAATTTTAATATTGTCTCCAAAGTCTGTTGTTAAGTCTTTTTCTGTTAAATATATCTTCTCTAAATAGAGACCTTCTGCAGGTGCTGTAAATGGTACACTATTTCTATTTTTTTCATTTAATAGCGTTGACACTTCACTTGCATGACGCTTACCTTTTCCTACTTCAATTAGAAACGCTACTAACACGCGAACCATATTATATAAAAAGCCTGACCCTGTCACAACATAGTCAAACCCTTCATCTGTTTGGATGATTTCACTTTGATATAACGTACGTACTTTGCTTTCGACTTCAGTCTTTTGAGAGCAGAATCCTGTAAAATCATGTGTTCCAATGAAATGTTTTGCAGCTTCGTTCATTTTTGAATAATTTAAATCTTCCTTAATAAATGTCTTTAATCCACTTTCAAAAGGATTACGATGCGTTGCTTGATATACTTTATAACGATATCGCTTGCCTAGACAGTCATAACGACAATGAAAATGATCATCGACTTGTTGAACTTCTTTGACGTATATATCATCAGGTAGAGCACTATTCATCGCATACTTCCATTGCTGTGGTTCAATATTTAAGTCTGTATCAAAATGAAAAAATTGTTCATACGCATGTACACCTCTGTCCGTACGACTAGAAGGATGAATGCGAACATGTCGCCGATGCATACGCTTCAATATCTTTTCAAATTGCTGTTGCACAGTTCTTCCTTGCTGTTGAATTTGAAACCCTAGAAATTGACTTCCTTGATAAGAAATATTAACGAGTATACGCACTGTATTACACTCCAATATATTTTAATACTAATAATACTATGGCTATTGGGATGATACTTATTAAGCACATCGTGTCTCCAATATGCCATTGTAGCTTTCTATAACTTGTTCGTTTTACATTAGCATCATAACCACGTACTTCCATAGCGATTGCTAATTCCTCCGCTCTTTGAAAAGCTGAGATAAATAATGGAATCATTAAAGGAATAAATGCTTTTATACGTGTCATTAAGCCACCCGAACTTAACTCAGAACCTCGTGATTTTTGAGCTAGTATGATTTTATCTAATTCATCCATTAAAGTCGGAATGAATCTTAAAGCGATTGACATAATCATGCTTAATTGATGCACAGGCAATTTAAACCATTTTAATGGCGTTAGCAATTTTTCAAAAGCATCTGTTAAATCGATTGGGCTCGTTGATAGCGTCATTATTGTTGCAACCATAACAATTGTGATGAGACGTAATGAAATAAAGATACCTTCTAAAATACCAGCACTATCAATTTTAATAATTCCAAAATCAACTAATCTTGTACCACCGTGTGTGAAGAAGATATGCATGAAGAATGTGAATATAGTAAAAATAAATATTGGTGTTAACCCTTTTATTAAAAACCATAATTTAATCTTCGCTAAAAACATAAACATTAGAATTAATAAAATAATCCACCCAAACGTTGCAAAAGAATGAGCAAAAAATATTAAAATAATAAACATAAATACAAATAAAACTTTAGCTCGTGGATCTAGATGATGAATTACAGAGTTATTTGGTAAATATCTACCTATAATTAATTTATTCTTCATGATGTTGCCACTCCTGGTACATACTTACAAATTCCTTCTCAGTAAGTGCGGTTGTCTTAAATTTAATACCATGTTTAATTTCAATATCACGTTGTAACTGAACAATATCTGGTAAGGCTATATGCCACTCTTCAAGTTTACTACCTTGTCTAAACAACTCTTTTGGTGTGACTTGCTCGATAATATTTCCATCATTCATCACGATAATTTCTTCAGCATATTTCGCAACTTCATTCATATCATGAGATACAAGTATGATTGTTTTATTTTGTTTTAGCTGTATTTCTTTAAATAGCTCCATTACTTGTTGACGGCTCTTTGGGTCTAATCCAGCAGTAGGTTCATCTAAAACAATGACATCCGGGTTCATAGCTAAGATTGAAACAATTGCAATTTTACGTATTTGGCCACCAGACATCTGGAATGGTGACAAAGACATAACATTTCTTGGAAAACCTAACTCTAACAATAAATCAAAAGCTCTTTCTTTCACTTCTTCAACATTCATTCCAAAATTCTTAGGTCCAAACTCAATTTCTCTTTCAATATTATCTTCAAATAATTGTGATTCAGGAAATTGAAAAACTAGTCCAACTTTTTGTCTGATTGGTCTAATAAATTTATCTTTAGTTTTAGAATGAATCATAAGTTCATCATGCTCAATATTGCCATTAGTAGGTTTTAATAACCCATTGAAATGCTGAATTAAAGTTGATTTTCCACTTCCAGTTTGTCCAACAATTGCATAGTATTTACCCTGCTCAATAGTTAAATTAATGTGGTCTAACGCTTTATACTCATATGGTGTACCCTGTTGATAGGTGTATGTAACATCATTAAACTTAATTTTCATAGCTTTTCGACCAACCCTTCGTAAGTAATAAAGTGGTCATCAAATCCTAAAAGTTGATTAATTTTCATTGAGAAAGGTAAATCTAGTCCAATTTCTTGTAACAATTTTATATCTTTAAATATTGTTTGTGGATTTCCTTCTTTATAAACTGTTCCTTGATTCATTACTATGACATGATCACCTTCAAGCGCCTCAGTTAAGTCATGCGTAATCGAAATAATTGTTACATCTTTAGTTGCTTTAACTTCTTGTATTAAACTCATCAATGATTTCTTGGCTTGAGGGTCTAACATAGATGTCGCTTCATCTAATATAATGACTGAAGGACTTAATGCTAACACACCTGCAATAGCTACTCGTTGCTTCTGTCCTCCTGATAATGAATGTGGTTCACTATCAGCATAATCGGTCATTCCAACGTCACTAATAGATTGTGCTACTATTTCTTTCATTTTTTCAGTTGGAACAGCGTGGTTCTCTAAACCAAACGCAACATCGTATTTAACAATCGAACCTACAAATTGATTTTCTGGATTTTGGAAGACAATTCCAACGTGTTCTCGTATATCTTTGAAACCATTATTGGAGATTGGTGATTGATTGAAAAAAATCGTACCATTGGTCGCAATTTCAATACCAACTATTAATTTAGCTATTGTTGATTTTCCTGACCCATTATGTCCAACAATTGAAGTCCATTGATTTTTAGGAATCTTAAAGGATACATTATTTAATGTGAAGGCTGCATCGCCTTGATATTGAAAGTCAACTTGCTTAAGTTCAATAATATTAGTGTTATTCGCCTCCACTAGAATCCCTCCTAAAACTTTGTACTAGTATAGTTTACATGAATATGAATTGCATGTATATTATTGTTTTATTGCATTTTTTCAAAATAAAAAAGGGCCGGACAGAATTCATTTCGAATCCATTGTCCCGCCCCCTATTAAAGATGACTAAAACTGAAAAACTAAATAAAAGCTTTCATTTCGGTCAACTAATGCGATTTTTTCAATATAAACTATGACCATTTGAGTTCTTAAATAATAATTTATTGGTTGAATAGAAGCTAATTGCTTCTTTGAAAATAAAAAAGCGCGCACCCCATCATATTTTAGTTGAGTTCACGCTTTGAAATATATTTAATTGATGGGGCACTCTGAGCTAGACAATATTTGTATGTGGCAAACATTATCGTTGCACTCATTTGCTTTACATATAAGTAGTTAGTGTATTTATATCTTGAATTAATCTACTAATTCGATGATAACTGATTCAGCACCGTCTCCGCGACGAGGACCTACTTTAAGAATACGAGTGTAACCACCTTGACGTTCTGTATAACGTTCAGCAATTTCACCGAATAATTTTTGAAGTGCAGTTTGTGTAGTTTCATCTTCATTTAAGATTTCAACATTACGTAATGTTTTTGCAGCATTACGACGAGAAGCTAAATCTCCTTTTTTACCTAAAGTGATTAATTTCTCAACAACACTACGAACTTCTTTTGCACGAGCTTCTGTAGTTTCAATGCGCTCACTAACGATAAGTGAAGTAGCTAAGTCACGTAACATAGCTTTACGTTGATCAGAAGTACGACCTAATTTTCTGTAACCCATGAGTTGACCTCCTTTAACTTATTAATCTTCTTTTCTGAATCCTAATCCTAAATCTTCTAATTTATATTTTACTTCTTCTAGAGATTTACGACCTAAATTACGAACTTTCATCATATCAGCTTCAGATTTATCAGCTAACTCTTGAACTGAATTGATTCCTGCACGTTTTAAACAGTTGTATGAACGTACTGATAAGTCTAATTCTTCAATAGACATTTCAAGTACTTTTTCTTTTTGATCTTCTTCTTTTTCAATCATGATTTCAGCATTTTGAGCTTCATCTGTAAGACCTACAAAAATATTTAAATGTTCAGTCAAAATCTTAGCAGCTAATGATACTGACTCTTGTGGAGTGATTGAACCATTAGTCCAAACATCTAAAGTTAATTTATCAAAATCACTACTTTGACCGACACGTGTGTTTTCAACTGTATAGTTAACACGTTCAACTGGTGAGTATAGTGAATCAACAGGAATTACACCGATTGGTAAATCACTAGTATTATTTTGTTCTGCTAATGCGTAACCTCTACCCTTATTAGCAACTAGACGAATTTTTAAATGTCCACCTCTAGACACTGTTGCGATTTTAAGTTCTGGATTTAGAACTTCTACATCACTATCGTGAGTAATGTCACTTGCAGTAACTTCGCCTTCATCTCGAACATCGATTTCTAATGTTTTATCTTCTTCAGAATAAATTTTAAGTGCTAATTTTTTGATGTTCATAATAATTGTAGAAACATCTTCAACAACATTATCTATAGCTGAGAATTCGTGTAAAACACCTTCGATTTCAATGTACTTAACGGCTGCACCTGGTAATGAAGATAGTAGGATACGACGTAAGGAGTTTCCTAGTGTAGTACCGTAGCCACGTTCTAGTGGTTCAACAACGAACTTACCGAATTTAGCATCTTCACTAATTTCAATTGTCTCAATTCTAGGTTTTTCAATTTCTATCATTTACAAAAATCCTCCTTAATTACGTCGACTTAATTTTAAACTGTTTCGCTCAGTGACCTGTAACATTAACAATCTATTATAAATTAGACGCGACGACGTTTTGGTGGACGACAACCGTTATGAGGTACTGGAGTAACGTCTCTGATTGCAGTTACTTCTAAACCAGCTGATTGTAATGCACGGATAGCTGATTCACGACCTGGTCCAGGTCCTTTTACTGTTACTTCAACAGTTTTTAAACCATGTTCCATTGCAGATTTTGAAGCAGTTTCAGAAGCCATTTGAGCTGCGAATGGTGTTGATTTTTTAGATCCTTTGAAACCTAATGCACCAGCTGATGACCAAGATAAAGCATTACCAAATTCATCAGTGATAGTTACGATTGTATTGTTGAATGTTGAACGGATGTGAGCCACACCATTTTCAATATTCTTTTTAACTCTACGTTTACGAGATACTTGTTTACGTGCCATTTATATTTGCCTCCTTTACCTATTATTTTTTCTTGTTAGCTACAGTTTTTACTGGGCCTTTACGAGTACGTGCGTTGTTTTTAGTTTTTTGACCGCGAACTGGTAAACCACGACGGTGACGGATACCACGGTATGAAGAAATTTCCATTAAACGTTTAATGTTTAAGTTTTGTTCACGACGTAAGTCACCTTCAACTTTATAACTGTCAACAACTTCACGAATACGACCTAATTCATCATCTGTTAAATCTTTTACACGTGTGTCTGCTGATACGTTAGCTTCTTCAACGATTTTTTTAGCTGTTGAAGTACCAATACCATATACATATGTTAATGAGATAACAATGCGTTTTTCACGTGGGATATCTACTCCTGCAATACGTGCCATATATTATTTACACCTCTCTTTTATTAACCTTGTCTTTGTTTGTGCTTAGGATTGTCACAAATTACCATTACTTTACCTTTACGTTTAATGACTTTACATTTTTCGCAAATTGGTTTAACTGATGGTCTTACTTTCATTTTTATACCTCCCTATATTATGGAGTGACGATTATTTATAACGATAAGTAATTCTACCGCGTGATAAATCATACGGAGACATTTCTACAGTTACTTTGTCGCCAGGTAGAATACGAATATAATTCATTCTAATTTTACCACTTACGTGAGCTAAAATCTCATGACCATTTTCTAATTCTACTTTAAACATAGCATTTGGTAAAGTATCTAATACTGTACCTTCTAATTCAATTACATCTTGTTTCGCCATTGATTAACTTCCTCCCTTTTTACAATAGTAAGGTAATCGTCAATAGACAACTTCAACGATACGAATCTAATATAGTGACTAGTTAAAATAAGTTTAACAAAATGCGGGAATTATTATCGTCATTCGACACTCAGAAAATTAATTCTTGCCAGAGAAACCTAATCAAATTCACATAAATCTAGACCGTATTAAGTTGATCTATTTTAATTGATCTAAGATATCAATGACATCTTTGGTTACATCGTCAATATCTTTCGCACCATCAATGTTTTTTAGCACACCTTTTTCATTATAGTACTCTAAAATAGGTTTTGACTGTTTAACATTAACGTTTAAACGATTAGATACTGTTTCAGGATTATCATCTTCGCGTTGATAGAGCTTTCCACCATCAATATCACAAATACCATCAACCTTTGGAGGATTAAATACAAGATGATAAGTCGTACCACATTTTTCACAGATACGACGACCTGTAAGACGATTCATTAATTCTTCCTCAGGAACTTCGATGTTAATGACAGCATCGATGTTTCTACCAAGCTCAGACATAATATCATTTAACGCCTCAGCTTGATCGATTGTTCTTGGGAAGCCATCTAATAAAAATCCTTTTTTTGCATCGTCTTCAGATATTCTTTCTTTAACGATACCTACAGTAACTTCATCAGGGACTAATTCTCCACGATCCATGTAAGATTTAGCTTCTTTTCCTAAATCTGTTTCATCTTTAATCGCTTTTCTGAACATGTCACCAGTAGATATATGTGGTATTGGGAATTTCTTAACAATTTCACTCGCTTGAGTTCCTTTACCTGCGCCAGGTAAACCCATTAAAATGATATTCATAAATTGCCCTCCTACAAATTATCTACCACCAAAGCCTTTATATTCTTTTTGACTCACTTGAGCTTCAAGTGATTTCATAGTTTCAATTGCGACACCAATTACGATTAATAAACTTGTACCACCAATTTGTATAGATTGAGGTAAACTCATGAATTTAGTCGCTAATATTGGTAATATCGCAATGACTGCTAAGAAAATAGAGCCGACAAAAGTTAAGCGATAAAGTACTTTAGTAATATATTTTTTAGTTTGTTCACCAGGTCTAATACCTGGAACGTAACTACCTTGTTTCTTCAAGTTATCAGCCATTTTTTCAGGATTAACTTGAACAAAGGCATAGAAATACGTAAATGCGATAATTAATACTACATAAACAATCATGCCATAAGTGTTTGAAGGGTTTGCATATTCAGATATAGTTTGCGCCCAATCAGCTTTCGGGAAGAACAATGTTAATGTTCTTGGCAATAAGAAAAATGCCATCGCAAAAATTACTGGAATTACCCCTGCAGAGTTAACTTTTAAAGGTAGATAAGTTGCTTGTGATCCTAATCTTTGTGCAGACTGTTTTTTAGCATATTGGATAGGAATTTTACGTTTCGCTTCTAGTACATAAATAGCCCCAATTGTGAGTAAAACTAAACCTACTATTAAACCAATAACCTTTAACCATGCTAATGTAGTATCATCATTACCAACGAATGCTTGTTGCACGAATTGAATAATTGATGAAGGCAAAGTTGATAAAATACCTGCAAAGATAATGATAGAAATACCATTACCAACTCCGAATTGAGTGATTTGATCACCAAGCCAAATTAGAAATGCAGTTCCTGCTGTTAAAACAACGGCAATCAATAAATAACTCATAATAGATTGGTGAATAATTAATTTACCACCTAAATAGTTATTAAATTGGAATGCCATACCAATTGACTGTATAAAAGCCAAAATGATAGCGAAATAACGTGTTACATTGCTAAGCTTTCTTTTACCTACTTCACCTTGTTTCGCCCATTCAGAGAATTTCGGAACAATATCCATTTGTAGTAATTGCATTACGATAGATGCGGTGATGTAGGGCATGATGCCCATAGCAAATATTGAAAAGTTCTTTAAGGCTCCGCCACCAAACGTATTAAGAAGAGCGGCGACTCCTTGATCAGAACCTTGTTGTTCAAAAGGCTCAGGGTTAACTCCTGGAGCCGGAATGTAAGTTCCTATTTTGAATATAACTAACATTGCTAAGGTAAAGAAAATCTTGTTTCGAACTTCTTTAGTTTTAAAGAAGCTCACAAGCGTTTGAAACATTAGATCACCTCGTGTGCTCCACCTTTTGCATCAATTGCTTCTACTGCTGAAGCTGAGAATTTATGAGCTTTCACTGTCAATTTTTTATCAAGTGAGCCATTACCTAGTACTTTGATACCAGATTTTTCATTCTTAACTACACCAGTTTCAACTAATAAAGCTGGAGTTACTTCAGTACCATCTTCAAATTTATTAAGTTGGTCTAAGTTAACAATAGCATATTCTTTACGATTAATGTTAGTGAAACCACGTTTTGGTAAACGACGGAATAAAGGTAATTGTCCACCTTCAAATCCAGGTCTTACGCCACCACCTGAACGTGCTTTTTGACCTTTTTGTCCGCGACCACTAGTTTTACCGTTACCAGAACCAGCACCACGGCCAACGCGGTTACGTACACGACGTGAACCTTCAGCTGCTTTTAACTCATGTAATTTCATTATATAGGCACCTCCTTAATTATTTTTCTTCTACTGTCAATAAGTGTCTAACTTTGTTGATTTGCCCACGGATAGCAGGGTTATCTTCAACTACTACTGAACTATTAGTCTTTTTTAGACCTAAAGCTTCAACAGTTTTACGTTGTGTTTCAGGACGACCAATAACACTACGAGTGAGGGTAATTTGTAATTTAGCCATTATTTATTTTCCCTCCTTAATTATATAATTCTTCTACTGATTTGCCGCGTAATTTAGCAACATCTTCAGCATTTTTAAGGTTTTGTAAACCATTGATTGTAGCACGAACCATATTGATTGGTGTGTTAGATCCTAATGATTTACTTAAGATATCAGTGATACCTGCTAATTCTAATACAGCACGAACTGGACCACCAGCGATAACTCCTGTACCAGGTGCAGCAGGTTTCATGAATACGCTACCTGAACCATAACGGCCAGTGATAGTGTGAGGAGTAGTTCCTTCAACACGCGGAACAACTACTAAATCTTTTTTAGCTGCTTCAACAGCTTTTTTGATAGCTTCAGGTACCTCTTGAGCTTTACCAGTACCGAAACCTACACGACCATTTTTGTCTCCAACTACTACTAATGCAGTGAAACGGAAACGACGACCACCTTTTACAACTTTAGCAACACGGTTGATTGTTACAACGCGTTCTTCAAATTCTTTCGTTTCTTCTTCTCTACGAGCCATGTATTTGTCCCTCCTTTAAATTAAAATTCTAATCCGCTTTCTCTAGCAGCTTCTGCTAAAGCTTTTACACGACCATGGTATAAGTAACCGCCACGATCAAATACGATTTCTTTAATACCTTTGTCTGATGCTTTTTTAGCAATTGCTTCGCCTACTTTAGTAGATAAATCTACTTTAGAAGTTGAATCGCTTGCGATATCTTTATCTTTTGATGAAGCTTGAACTAAAGTTTCGCCTTTAACATCATCGATAATTTGTGCATAAATGTGTTTGTTTGAACGATATACATTTAAACGTGGTTTTTCAGCTGTACCTGATAATTTAGTACGCACACGAGCATGTCTTTTCAAACGCACTTTGTTTTTATCAATTTTACTGATCATTGTATTACTCCTTTCTTAAGAGAGTTATCTATTATTTACCTGTTTTACCTTCTTTACGGCGAACATATTCACCTTGGTAACGGATACCTTTTCCTTTGTAAGGTTCTGGAGGTCTTACTGAACGGATGTTAGAAGCAATTGCTCCAACTTGTTCTTTAGATACACCAGATACTCTAACAGTTGTGTTTTTCTCTACTGCGAAAGTAATGCCATCTTCAGCTTTAATTTCAACAGGATGAGAGTAACCAACGTTTAATACTAAGTCACTACCTTGCATTTGAGCACGGTAACCTACACCAACAAGCTCAAGTGTTTTTTCGAAACCTTGAGAAACACCTTGTACCATATTATTTAATAAAGCACGAGTTGTACCATGAACTGTTCTATCTTCTTTAGACTCAGTAGGTCTTACAACTTCGATAGTGTTTTCTTCTTGTTTGAAAGTCATTCTTTCGTTAAATGTTCTAGTTAATTCACCTTTAGGACCTTTTACAGTAACAGTATGACCATCAAAAGTTACTGTAACGTCGCTAGGGATGTCAATAATTTTCTTACCAACACGACTCATGTTATGGCACCTCCTTATTTATTATTACCAAACGTATGCGATAATTTCTCCGCCAACGTTACGTTTTCTAGCTTCTTTGTCAGTGATAACACCTTCAGAAGTTGAAACTAATGCAATACCTAAACCATTTAATACTTTAGGTACTTCGTTTGCTTTAGCATATACACGTAAACCAGGTTTAGAGATACGTTTTAATCCTGTGATAACACGTTCATTGTTTTGACCATATTTTAAGAATAAACGAATAACACCTTGTTTATCATCTTCAACGTATTCTACGTTTTTAATGAAACCTTCACTTTTTAAGATTTCAGCAATTTGTTTTTTAATGTTAGACGCAGGTAATTCTAATTTCTCGTGACGCACCATGTTTGCGTTTCTTACACGAGTAAGCATATCTGCGATTGGATCTGTCATTGTCATTGATTGTTGCCTCCTTTCAGACTCTTATATATTACCAGCTAGCTTTACGTACGCCAGGGATTTGCCCTTTGTAAGCTAATTCACGGAAACAAATACGGCATAATTTGAATTTACGATATACAGAATGTGGACGACCACAACGTTCACAACGAGTATATTCACGTACTGCATATTTTTGTTTTTTCTGTTGCTTAGCAACCATAGAAGTTTTAGCCACTTAATTAGCCTCCTTTTAGAGATTATTTACGAAATGGCATACCGAAGTTTGTTAACAATTCACGAGCTTCCTCGTCAGTGTTAGCAGTTGTTACGATAACAATATCCATTCCTCTTACTTTACTTACTTTATCATAGTCGATTTCTGGGAAAATTAATTGTTCTTTAATTCCTAAAGTGTAGTTACCACGACCATCGAATGCTGTTTTAGAAACACCTTGGAAGTCACGTACACGAGGTAATGAAACTGCGATTAATTTATCTAAGAATTCATACATTCTTTCTCCGCGAAGTGTAACTTTCGCACCGATTGGCATACCTTCACGTAAACGGAATGTTGCAACTGATTTTTTTGCTTTTGTTACTAATGGTTTTTGACCAGTGATTAATTCTAATTCTTCTACAGCGGTATCTAACACTTTAGAGTTTTGAACTGCATCACCTACACCCATATTTACAACGATTTTTTCGATTTTTGGTACTTCCATTACAGAACTATAGTTGAATTTTTTCACTAAGTTTTCAGTAACTTCAGTATTGTATCTTTCTTTTAAACGGTTCAAAGTGGATCCTCCTTTCAACTAGTTATTAATTATTAGTTTTGATTTCTTCGCCAGATTTTTTAGCGATACGAACTTTTTTACCATCAACAAATTTGTAACCAACACGAGTAGGTTCGTTTGTTTTAGGATCTAATAATTGTACGTTAGAAACATGGATTGCTGCCTCTGTTTCTAAGATTCCACCTTCAGGATTTAATTGAGTTGGTTTTTGGTGTTTTTTAATAATATTAACACCTTCCACAACGACACGGTCTTTTTTAGGTTCAGTAGCGATTACTTTACCTTCTTTACCTTTGTCTTTACCTGCGATAACTTTTACGTTGTCACCTTTTTTGATATGCATGTGGGCACCTCCTTAAATGATTTGGTTTTTATAAATTAAAGTACTTCTGGTGCTAATGAAACGATTTTCATGAAGTTACCTTCACGTAATTCACGAGCAACAGGACCAAAGATACGAGTACCACGTGGGCCTTTGTCATCACGAATAATGACACATGCATTTTCATCAAACTTGATATAAGAACCATCATTACGACGAACGCCTGATTTAGTTCTAACGACAACAGCTTTGACTACGTCACCTTTTTTAACAACGCCACCTGGTGTTGCATTTTTAACAGTACATACGATAACATCGCCGATGTTCGCTGTTTTGCGACCAGATCCACCTAATACTTTAATTGTAAGAACTTCACGAGCACCAGAGTTGTCTGCTACTTTTAAACGAGTTTCTTGTTGGATCATTAGTTAAACCTCCCTTATCTCTAATCTTGTATTAAATAATTACTGACTCTTCAACAATTTCTACTAAACGAAAACGTTTTGATGCTGATAAAGGACGAGTTTCTTGAATTTTAACAATGTCTCCTAATTTAGCTGAATTGTTTTCATCATGAGTTTTGTATTTTTTAGAGTATTTTACACGTTTACCGTATAATTTGTGTGTTTTGTAAGTTTCAACTAATACAGTGATAGTTTTGTCCATTTTGTCTGAAACAACTTTACCTACATAAACTTTACGATCGTTTCTTTCACTCACTTTTGTAACCTCCTCTTTCGAATTTATTATTGATTAGCTTTGCTTTCTTCGATTTCTCTTTCACGAGCAACAGTTTTTAGACGTGCAATTGTTTTTCTAACTGTACGAATACGTGCAGTTTCCTCTAATTGACCTGTAGCTAACTGAAAGCGTAGGTTAAAAAGCTCTTCTTTTGAAGATTTGATTTGTTCTTCGATTTCTGAAGTGGTTAAGTCTCTAATTTCCTTAGCTTTCATTTGTTTCACCACCCAATTCTTCACGTTTTACAAACTTAGTTTTCACTGGAAGTTTGTGACTTGCTAAACGTAGTGCTTCACGAGCAACTTCTTCTGATACGCCTGCAACCTCGAATAAAATTCTACCTGGTTTTACAACAGCGATCCAGCCTTCAACGGCACCTTTACCAGCACCCATACGTACTTCTAAAGGTTTTTTAGTGTATGGTGTATGTGGGAAGATTTTAATCCAAACTTTCCCGCCACGTTTCATGTAACGTGTCATAGCAATACGAGCAGATTCGATTTGACGAGATGTGATCCAAGATGTTGTAGTAGCTTGTAATCCATACTCACCAAATGTTACATAATTACCGCCTTTTGAACGACCAGTTGTTTTAGGACGATGTTGACGACGATATTTAACACGTTTTGGTAGTAACATTATTATTTTCCTCCTTCACTAGTATTCTTAGTAGGAAGAACTTCACCACGATAAATCCATACTTTAACACCTAATTTACCGTAAGTAGTGTCTGCTTCAGCATGTGCATAATCGATGTCAGCACGTAAAGTATGAAGTGGAACAGTTCCTTCTGAATATTGTTCAGCACGAGCAATGTCAGCTCCGCCTAAACGACCTGATACTTGAGTTTTGATACCTTTAGCACCAAGTTTCATAGCTCTTGAAATAGCTTGTTTTTGTACACGACGGAATGAAGCACGGTTTTCTAATTGACGTGCAATATTCTCAGCAACTAAACGAGCATCGATATCAATTTTTTTGATTTCGATAACGTTGATGTGTACTTTTTTATCAGTTAAGTTGTTTAATTTATTACGAAGTTTTTCAATTTCTGATCCGCCTTTACCAATTACCATACCTGGTTTACCAGTGTGAATAGCAATGTTAATACGGTTAGCAGCACGTTCGATTTCAACGTGAGAAACTGATGCTTCTTTTAATTCGTTATCAATGAATTTACGGATTCTTAAATCTTCGTGTAAAAGTGAAGCGAAATCTTTTTCAGCATACCATTTAGCTTCCCAGTCACGGATGATTCCGACACGAAGTCCGATAGGATTAATTTTTTGACCCACAGTGTTCCCTCCTTAAATAGTTATTAAGCTTCTTTAGCTTCTTCTTTACCGTCACTTACGACGATTGTAATGTGGCTTGTACGTTTATTGATAGCACTTGCACGACCTTGTGCACGTGGACGGAAACGTTTTAAAGTTGGTCCTTCATTTGCATATGCTTCTTTGACAACTAATTCATCAGTGTTCATGTCATAGTTATGTTCAGCATTTGCTAAAGCGGACATTAATACTTTTTCAATTACTGGTGATGAAGCTTTGTTAGTTAATTTTAAAATAGCAATAGCTTCTCCAGCATTTTTACCTCTAATTAAGTCAAGAACTAATCTTACTTTACGAGGTGCGATTCTGATTGTTCTAGCAACCGCTTTTGCTTCCATTAGGATTTCCTCCTCTACTTCTATTTATTATCTTCTAGTTTTTTTATCGTCTGCAGCATGTCCTTTAAATGTACGAGTTGGAGCAAATTCACCTAATTTGTGACCTACCATATCTTCAGTTACATAAACAGGTACATGTTTACGACCATCGTATACCGCAAAAGTATGACCGATGAAATTTGGGAAAATTGTAGAACGACGAGACCATGTTTTGATTACTTGTTTCTTTTCACTTCCGTCTTGAGCTTCTACTTTTTTCATTAAATGATCATCGACGAAAGGTCCTTTTTTAATACTACGAGCCATTTGGGCGCCTCCCTTCTTATTGTGTGCGTGCAGCAATTAAGCCGCACACCCAAATAAGTTGTTATTATTTTTTCTTACGTCCACGAACGATAAGTTTGTCTGATGATTTTTTACCACGACGAGTTTTCTTACCAAGCGTTGGTTTACCCCATGGTGACATTGGAGATGGTCTACCGATAGGTGCACGACCTTCACCACCACCGTGTGGGTGATCGTTAGGGTTCATTACTGAACCACGAACTGTAGGACGGATGCCTTTCCATCTAGAACGTCCTGCTTTACCAACATTAACTAATTCATGTTGTAAGTTACCAACTTGACCAATTGTAGCACGGCAAGTTGATAAAATCATACGAACTTCACCAGAACGTAATCTGATTAGTACGTATTTACCTTCTTTACCAAGTACTTGTGAACTTGCACCCGCTGAACGAGCTAATTGTCCACCTTTACCAGGTTTTAATTCGATATTATGGATTACAGTACCAACTGGAATGTTTTGTAATGGTAATGCGTTACCAACTTTAATGTCAGCATCTGCACCACTCTCAACTACTTGGCCTACTTGTAATCCTTTTGGAGCAATAATATATCGTTTTTCACCATCAGCATATACTAATAAAGCAATGTTAGCTGAACGGTTTGGATCATATTGAATTGAATCAACTTTTGCAGTGATTCCATCTTTATTACGTTTGAAATCGATAACGCGGTATTGACGTTTATGTCCTCCACCATGATGACGAACTGTCAATTTACCTTGGTTGTTACGACCCGCTTTTTTCGGTAGCGGTTGTAATAATGACTTTTCAGGAGTAGATTTCGTGATTTCTGCGAAATCTAAACTAGTCATATTACGACGACCATTTGTTATTGGCTTATACTTTTTAAGAGCCATTGTCGCTTACCTCCTTAATGGTAACTTTTATTTTATTGTTTAGTTGAATAAGTCAATTGAACCTTCTTTTAAAGTAACAATTGCTTTTCTTCTTTTGTTTGTATAGCCTTGGTAACGGCCCATACGTTTTTTCTTAGGTTTGTAGTTGATGATGTTTACATTTGCAACTTTAACGTCGAAAATTTCTTCAACTGCAATTTTAACTTGTGTTTTATTAGCACGAGTATCTACGTCAAAAGTATATTTATCTTCAGCCATTGCTTCAGAAGATTTTTCAGTGATTACGGGGCGCTTAAGAACATCTCTTGCTTCCATTATCCGAGCACCTCCTCAACTTTTTTCGCAGCTGATTCAGTAATAATAACACTGTCAGCGCTAGTAATATCTAAAACGTTTAATCCTTGAGCTGTACTAACTTGTACACCAGGAATGTTACGTGCAGATAATTCAACGTTTACGTCTTCGCTATCAGTAACTACTAACACTTTTTTAGGTTGTTCAAGTGTAGTTAATATATTTTTGAATTCTTTTGTTTTTGGAGCTTCAAAACCAAAATTATCAACGATAGTGAAGTTGTTTTCTTTAACTTTGAAAGATAATGCAGAACGTAATGCTAAACGACGCATTTTCTTAGGCATTTTGTATGCATAGCTTCTTGGTGTTGGTCCGAATACGATACCACCACCACGCCATTGTGGAGCACGGATTGTACCTTGACGCGCACGTCCTGTACCTTTTTGTCTCCATGGTTTACGTCCGCCACCACGTACAGCTGAACGATTTTTAACTGCGTGAGTTCCTTGACGTAATGAAGCACGTTGTAAGTTAATTGCTTCGAAAAGAACACTGTTGTTTGGTTCAATAGCGAATACTGAATCGCTTAATTCAACAGAACCTGATTTAGATCCGTCTACTTTTAATACATCATAATTAGCCATTATGCTTTTCCTCCTTTCGCTACTTATTATTTATTACCTTTTTTAATTGAAGTTTGTATTTCTACGAAACCTTTTTTAGGTCCAGGCACGTTACCTTTTACTAAAATTACATTGTTTTCTGTATCAACTTGAACTACTTCTAAGTTTTGAACAGTAACTGTATTTCCACCCATACGTCCAGGCATTTTTTGGCCTTTGAATACTCTTGAAGCATCTGAAGCCATACCTACTGAACCTGGGGCTCTATGGAAATGAGAACCGTGAGCCATTGGTCCACGACCTTGGCCATGACGTTTAATAGCACCTTGGAAACCTTTACCTTTTGAAGTTCCTGTTACATCAATAATGTCTCCAGCTTCAAAAGTATCAACTGTGACTTCTTGACCTACTTCGTATTCATCAACATTAACGTTTCTGAATTCGCGAATGAAGCGCTTAGGTGCTGTGCCCGCTTTCTTAGCGTGACCTTCAGCTGGTTTATTAGCATATTTATTAGATTTAGCATCTTTTTTGTATGCTTTTTTGTCTTCAAAACCTACTTGGATAGCGTTATAACCATCTACTTCTTCAGTTTTCTTTTGTAATACTACGTTTTGACTTGCTTCTACTACTGTAACTGGGATTAATTCACCGTTTTCTCCGAATACTTGTGTCATCCCAATTTTTCTTCCTAAGATTCCTTTGGTCATCGAAAGTCCACCTCCTAAAATTTTCTATTATAATTTAATTTCGATGTCTACACCAGATGGTAAGTTTAATCCCATTAGGGCATCAACTGTTTTTGGTGTTGGGTTAACAATATCGATTAAACGTTTATGAGTACGTTGTTCGAATTGTTCACGTGAATCTTTGTACTTATGCACCGCACGAATAATTGTATAAACTGACTTTTCAGTTGGTAACGGGATTGGTCCAGAAACTTCTGCACCAGAACGTTTTGCAGTTTCAACAATTTTCTCTGCTGATTGATCAATCACACGGTGATCGTAAGCTTTTAATCTGATTCTGATTTTTTGTTTTGCCATAATTTTCCCTCCTTATTCGTCTACTTTAAAAGTGATAGACTTCTCCACGAAAACTATCTCACACAACGCCATGGCAAAGCGGCCGGGTGTGTCAGTAACCTTTCGCTTCATCGCTTTCATCAAGTCCAACATTAGATATGTTACAGGAAAAACAGTGATAAATCAAGGTTTTTTCTGAAACTTTTTGTACTTTGTCTAACACATACCTAAGTATTGTACTTTAAATAGTTTTGTACATCAACCATTTTAAGTAAATTTTTCCCCTTTTTTTGTTTTTACTTTATAATGTATATAAGTTAAGTCTTAAATTAAGCTTCTACTATTATAATAGTAGGAATTTAAAATTTGTTTTTAATAAATAGTGGGAGGCGTAGTTATATTGAAAAGAAATACTAAAGTAGCTCTTGCCCTAATAAGTTTCTTCTTATTAGTATGTGAATTTTTCTATGGCATTCCTTTTCTAGGCGGAAGCTTTATATTAGGTTTTGGTTGGCAACCATTGTTAATTAATGCTTTTTTATATCTCATACTAGCAATTATTCTTTTAGTTGATAATCAAAATGCAATCAAGCCTATGTCAATTATTCCAATAATTGGTATTGTGGGATCTTTTGTTGCATTTATTCCAATTGTAGGAATGTTTGTTCATTGGGTGCTATTTTTCTTAATGGTCTTCTTTATTTTTATAGTATTGAGCGCACCTACCTATATTCGTAATAAAGATGCAAAAGTCATTTATACTCAGTACAAAGATGATCATTCAAATAAATGGTAAAAAAAGGACGATGTCTCTAAATAGAGCATCGTCCTTTTCCTTATTAACCGTGTACAAATACGAAATATAAAATAAATAGTACCATTAAGAAATACATAATTGGATGTACTTCTTTGTGTTTTTTTGTGATAAGCATAGTTATTGGATAAAATATAAATCCGCAAGCGATACCAGTCGCAATTGAATATGATAGTGGCATCATAATAATTGTTATAAATGCTGGAACTGCAACTTCAAATTTCTTCCAATTTATTTCTGCAAAGTTAGCTGCCATTAAAATCCCAACTACTACTAATGCAGGTGTTGTTACTGCACTTGTAACAATTTCAATTAACGGACTAAAGAATAATGCTAAAAGGAAACAAATCCCTGTCACGATACTAGCAAAACCTGTTCTCGCACCCACAGCTACACCAGAAGTAGATTCAATATAAGACGTAGTTGTTGTTGTGCCAAAAATGGCACCAATAATAGTAGCTAAAGAGTCAGCAAATAAAGCTCTACCTGCTCTAGGAAGCTTGTTATCTTTCATAATACCTGCTTGAGTAGCTACTGCCACTAATGTTCCAGCAGTATCAAAGAAATCTATAAAGAAGAAAGTTAAAATTACAATTAAAAATTGAATCGTAAATAGTTGACTTGGATCCTTAAAGGCTTCAAATGCAGCACCGAATGTTGGTGTTATACTAGGGATTTTACCAACTACGCCAGAAGGTGTTTGTATTAATCCAGTTATCATTCCAACTATAGAAGTTATAATCATACCTATAAAAATTGAACCTGGTACTTTTCTAGCATATAGAATTATTGTAATCGCAATACCAAAGATTGCTAATAAAACTGGACCTTTTGTTAAATGTCCTAATGTAACTAATGTTGAGTCATTTTTCACAATGATGCCAGCACTTTGTAAACCTACAAAGGTAATAAATAATCCTATACCAGCAGATACAGCCATTTTCATTTGATATGGAATAGCATTGATTATTATCTCTCGAAGACCGGTTGCTGTAAGTATAGCAAAGAATATACCTGAACAAAGCACGCCAGTTAAACCTATTTGCCAAGGAATTCCCATCGTTAAAACTACTGTAAAAGCAAAGAACGCATTAAGTCCCATTCCTGGCGCAAGTGCTATTGGATATTTTGCAATAAGTCCCATAAATAAAGAACCAACAAACGCTGCTAAAGCAGTTGCCACGAAAATAGCTCCTTGATCCATTTTCATGTCACCTGATACACCTTTAACACCTGCTAAACTTAATACTTGAGGATTTACAGCTAAAATGTATGCCATTGATAAGAAAGTTGTGATACCACCGATTATCTCTTTCTTATAATTAGTATCATACTCGTCGAATTGAAAGTATTTTTTCACGGTTTTAAACTCCTTTTATTAAAATACTTTAATATTTTAATATTACTTTTCGAAAAACACAATAATAAAAACGAACTTTTTTACCAACAAATATGATTAAGTTCGATTTTAAACTATAATTTCAAGTTTTTTAATGCATCTTTAAACGGATTATTCTCAAGTGAATCTTCATTATTCATATACTTTTTCATTTCTTTTTTAGATACTTTGCCACTGGATTTATTTTTAAATCGTTTATCCATCTGTTCTTGTGTTTCAGTATGACCACAGACACATCGATAAACTGCATCTTTTCCACGTCCAAATAATGTCATTTTCTTCTTACAATTTGGACAACGTGCATTTGTCTTACGTTGGACATTCTTTTTAGTTTTACATGTAGGATCTTGACATACTAACATTTGTCCATTTTTAGTTTTAACTTTAATCATGAATTTTCCACATGTCGGACATTCAGTAGTTGTTAAATTATCATGCTTATACTTTTGCTCGCTATTTTTAATAGTATTTACAATCGATTGTGTAAATGCCTTCATTTCGTCAATAAAGTGTCGAGAATTATATCTTCCTTTTTCTATTAATAATAGTTTCTCTTCCCACTCGGCAGTTAATAATGGAGATGTTAATTCTTGAGGCGCTAAATCCAGAATTTGCTTTCCTTTAGATGTTACTTTGATTTTGCCATCTCTAGATTCGATTGCATTAAGATTAAATAGTTTCTCAATTATATCTGCTCTTGTAGCAACTGTGCCAATCCCTCCAGTTTGTCTCAATGTGTTAGCATGTTTCTTTTCTTTAAGTTGTATATAATTTTGAGGGTTCTCCATGGCTTTTAGCAATGAACCTTCGTTAAAGTAATCAGGTGGTGTTGTTTCATGTTCATTTACTTTTAAACTTTGAAGGTGATACTTTTCCCCTTTTTGAAAAGCAACTTTCTTTACCACATTATCACTGTTCATTTTAAGTGCTTTATAACCTAGTTGACGTGTGGCTTTTTCATTAAAAACGAAGATATATTGGCCAACAGTAACATTAACTCTAACCGCTTCATATTCATGAGGTGCCATTAAAGATTCTAGGAACCTTTCAGCTACCATCATATATATCTTACTTTCTCTGTTACTCAAACTTTGCATATCCGGACGTACTTCTGTTGGAATAATTGCGTGATGATCTGATACTTTATGATTATTAAAAATCCGCATTTTACTTGAATAAGATTGCCCCAACAATGATTTGACTTGTGATTTATAGTCAGTTGCTAATAAAGCATAAAGTCGTTCTTTAATAGTATCCACCATATCATCTGTTAAATAATTAGAATCTGTACGTGGGTAAGTAAGAACTTTATGGCGTTCATATAAATTTTGAATGGTATTAAGTGTTTCCTTAGGCCCCATTTTGTATCGTTGGTATGCCTCTTGTTGCAAATCAGTTAAGTTATACAGAGGCTTAGGATGACTTTTTTTAACTTTCTTTTCAACACTATCAACATTACCTTCTACATGTTCTATTTCATTAGCAATTTGAGTTGCGTCATCTCTAGTCATGTGTTGCTTATTTGTCCTTAATTGGAAAGTTAATCCACCTATTTCAGTAGATAGAGTATAATATTTCTTCGGTTTAAAATGATTGATTTCTTGTTGTCTGGCATTAACTAATTGGATTGTTGGTGTTTGAACTCGACCCAATGATAATTGAGCGTCATATTTCGTCGTTAACGCACGTGTTGCATTGATACCCACAATCCAATCCGCTTCACTTCTAGCTAATGCTGCTTCATAAAGATGTTGAAATTCACGTCCGTCTTTAAGCTTTTTAAATCCCTCTTGAATTGCTTTTTTGGTTACGGAGCTAATCCACAAGCGCTTAATAGGTTTTTTATTATGAACTTTATCCAATATTAACCGTGCAACTAGTTCCCCTTCTCTTCCAGCATCAGTTGCTATAATAACTTCTTTCACTTTTTTATCTAAAATCAGTGACTTAACAGTTTTAAATTGTTTACTTGTTTTACTAATAACTACTGTTTGCATGTGCTTCGGTATGATAGGTAAATCTTTAAGTTTCCATTCCTTGTACGCTTTATCATAGTGTTCCGGCTGTGCATTAGTGACTAAATGACCCAATGCCCATGTGACAACATACTTTTCGTTTTCAATATATCCATTACGTCTTCCCTTTATGTTCATAGCTTCAGCTATATCTCTAGCTACGGATGGTTTCTCTGCCAAAATTAATGATTTCATAGAACTTTCCTTTCAATAAAAGATCTCTTAATACATGTATTTGATGTAAATACAATTGTAACACGATAGACAATAGTCTAAACTTTCAATTACTAATAAATAAACTTATAATTAATTTAACAAAATGATATTGAAATGGAGGTACGCTATGGACATAGTCAAAGTAAGCAACCTGAACCAAATCATATCTTTTATTAATACATCATCAGACACCCTTGCGTCTTATATATATAAACTTCATACGTCTAAAGGTGATGTAGAACAGTTACTAAATGAATCTATCCATACCACTGGTGTTTTCTGTTTAATAGAAGATGATTCAATTGTCGCATTAATCACTGGAATTTTATATGAAGAAGATAAATACAAAGTTATTGGACCATTTGTTAGTAAAGATTTCACTCTTACAGATAATCATTTTATCTCATTATTTTCTGCATTAATGGAATCACAATCTGAGCATGCTACTTTTAACTTCTCTTATAATGATTGTGCACAAGATTCAAAACCTTTAATGAAGCTAATTCATGCGAATTATAACTTCACAGATTACTATTTAAATGTTTATAAATCATTAAATGAACCCGAAACAGATTTCAATATCATTGAATATCAGCCAGGGTTCCAAAGAGCTTTCAGTAAGTTACATGAACAGACGTTTAGACACAACGCATTAACTCCTAAAGAAATAGTCAATACTTTAGATGAACATAACCGATTATTTTTATTTGTTAGTGAAGGCTTGTTAAAAGGATACCTTTATTTACAAATAGACACGCTATCATCACTAGCTGAAATACGATATTTTAGTTCACATACTGATTATCGTCTCAAAGGGATAGCATTTGACTTACTTTTATATGCAATTCATTATGCATTTGAGCATTTTTCTATTGATAAAGTTTATTTTAAAATACGTAGTAAAAATGTCACTTTAGTTGAACGATTTAATGAATTGGGATTCGAAATTGAAAGTGAATATACTAAATATAAAATTGATCCAAGTCAATTGAATTACTAGCATGCCATTAGAGCATATTAAGATAATTACACATTAAATCTTAATATGCTTTTTTTATTTACTTCAACGTATGAGCGTTTACATTTTAAAAGTTATTTTTTTCAGATAAAATGTTCACGAGTGTTATAGGAAGGAAACACTTGAAGTAAATAAATAAGGAGAGTGTTTACATAATGCAATTTATAGATATACTTATCGCATTATTACCTGCCCTATTTTGGGGGAGTGTCGTTTTAATTAATGTTTTTGTTGGGGGCGGACCTTATAACCAAATAAGAGGTACAACACTGGGTGCACTTATAGTTGGTATTGTATTGCTCTTAATTGGTAAAGCACAATTTGATAATTTAACAGTGATTATTGTTGGTTTAATATCAGGTGCTTTGTGGGCCTTTGGACAAGGTAACCAATTACGTTCAATTAGTTTAATTGGCGTTTCTAAAACAATGCCTATTTCTACAGGTATGCAATTAGTTGGTACTACATTATTTAGTGCTATTTTTCTTGGAGAATGGAGTACTGGTATTCAAGTAACAATGGGAATTATTGCCATGGTTCTATTAGTTACAGGTATCGCGTTAACCTCTTTACGCGGTAAAAATGAAGGAAAATCGAATGATCCAGAATTTAAGAAAGCAATGTTAATATTAGTGATTTCAACAGTTGGCTATGTCGGATATGTAGTAATAGCCGATATCTTTGGTGTCAGTGGTACTGATGCATTATTCTTCCAATCAATTGGTATGGCTATAGGTGGCTTCTTGTTATCAATGAAACATGAAACTAATATTAAATCTACAGCCCTTAACTTAATACCAGGTGTTGTATGGGCGATTGGTAACTTATTTATGTTCTATTCACAACCTAAAGTTGGTGTTGCAACAAGTTTCTCATTATCACAATTACTCGTAATCGTTTCTACACTAGGTGGTATTTTCTTACTAGGTGAGAAAAAAGACAAACGCCAAATGATTGGAATTTGGTCTGGTATAATCTTAATCGTTATTGCCGCATTTATACTCGGTAATCTTAAATAAATTAACATTACAAAGGAGGAACCAAAATGTTTTCAGATTTAGAAGGTAAAGTCGTAATTATAACTGGTGCTGGGAGTGGTATTGGTAAATCCTTTGCAGAGAACTTTGGTAAATCAAAAGCAAAAGTAGTTTTAAATTATCGCTCTGACCGTCATTTAGATGAAATTGAAGAAATTAAGCATATGATTAGTGATGCTGGTGGTGAAGCAATTGCTGTACAAGCTGATGTGGCTGTCGAGGAAGATGTAAAACGATTAGTTCAATCTGCTGTTAAAGAATTTGGCACGCTAGATATTATGATAAATAATGCAGGATTTGAAAAACCTATCCCAACCCATAAAATGTCAGTTGATGAATGGCAAAAAGTGATAGATATTAATTTAACTGGTGCATTCATAGGTTCTAGAGAAGCGGTTAATCAATTTTTAAAAGAAGATAAAAAAGGAATAATCATCAATACATCAAGTGTACATGATACGATTCCATGGCCTAATTATGTTAATTATGCTGCTAGTAAGGGTGGCTTAAAGTTAATGATGGAAACAATGTCTATGGAATACGCACAATATGGTATACGCATAAACAACATTTCTCCAGGTGCGATAGTCACTGAGCATACTAAGGAGAAATTCTCTGATCCAGAAACTCGTGCTGAGACATTGGAAATGATTCCAGCTAAAGAAATTGGTGAAGAACAAGATGTAGCTAATGTGGCATTATTCTTAGCTTCAGATTTAGCGAACTATATTCACGGTACTACCATTTACGTTGATGGTGGTATGACTAACTACCCTGCCTTTATGGGTGGTAAGGGTTGAATTTCAAACACTATGCAATAAAAAGCAAGCAATCCTTAAAGTAGAATTGCTTGCTTTTTTCTATTTAATCAAACAAATATCGCTTGATAAACATATAAAATGATTATACTCAAGATAATCGAAATGTTAGTAACCATACCTACTAAAGGCAATGTCTTGTATTTAAATTGAATAGAATACGGAATAATCGCTACTCCTACTGGTAATAACCAAGCAATGAGTAATGTCGTTTTAATCATATTATCTGAAACGGGTAAGAAGAAATGAGCGAGTAAACCAGCTAATAAACCTAAACCATAATGAGCTAATAAATATTTAACTGCGATTGGTAGGAAATGACGTTCAATTTTAAAATTAAGCATAACACCTAAAAGAATCATTGATAGTGGCATATTCGCTTTAGATATTATAGTGAAAAAATCAATTGATACTTTAGGCAAATGAATATTTAACATATTTAAAGTAAACATGACGATATATGTGACAAGGGGCACAGAAGTAATTAATTTTTTGCCTAAAAATTTAAAATCAAACTGATCTCCACCTTGACTGAAATAGCTTCCTACAAAATAAGTTACTCCAAACATAATAATTGCCCCACCTATATCAGCCATTCCAAAATAAATCATTCCATTTTTGGGCCAAATCGTATCAACAAGTGGATATGCAAATAAACCTATATTAAGTGATGCAGTCATCATTCCAACTGTACCTTTAATATGATTGTTATGCTTATTAAACAGCCACAATACAGTGACTTTAGCAAGGACGCCATACACAATCATCATTATAGGTAATATCGAAAATGAAAAATCTAATTCTGCACTATTGAGATTGACAATGACTAAAGAAGGTAGTGTGACATTGAGTACTAATGTTGATAATACTTGACTATCTGCCGCTTTTAAAAAGTTTATCCGTTTCAATAAATAACCTAATGCTATTAAAAGAATAATCATCATAAACTGCTCTGTCACGATAGTTCCTTCCTTCTTTTTAACATTATTATTACAGTTAATTACTTTAACATAATTTACTTCATTTTTAGAAGTGGATTGTTTCATGATATAATTCAATGTGATTGTTAAATTTTGAAATTAAAGGGGTTTAAGATTAATGAATTTAGAATCACAATTAGATGAATTAAAGTATGATTATGTTCGTTTACAAAATGACCTCGAGAAACGGGAATCTTTAAATCAAAATATAGACCCTCTCGTTAAGCAACTTAAAAATATTGAATTACAAATCTCTGAGATACGTTCAAAGTTACGTCAGAAATAAATAATTTTTCTATCTTATGAGATGATTAAAGTTGTGTAAATCTAGTATGATTTCTATTCAATAATTCAATCAGCTACTTCGAATTTGTTATATAGAATCAAAATTATATTTTGTCTAAGGTTCATTATAGAAAGGAAGACAACAAGTGAAACTTTACTTATTATTATTGCCTATTTTATATCTCATCGTTAGTTACATAAGCATTTTTAAAATGCATTCGATTATTACTCGCATTTTACGCATTATTATGGGTGTATTATTACTGTTTGTACTAGCAGTTACAACTCTACAATTCCCTGCTGAAAACTGGTGGGTATTTATTGTTTTAGCATTACTGGTTGGTAATGTTGAAATTACCGCATTCAAAGAATTGAAACATGATACTAAAGCTGTTTCAATTTTAAATATTTTATCAGTTATATTATTTATCATTTATGTTATTTTAACTTTTATCATGTATTAAATTAGTATAATTCAGTCAACTACTGTCAATATATAGTTATAGCCTGAGACATTGATTAATGTCCCAGGCTTTTGTTCTTTATTTTCTTGTTAACCTACCTTTAAGTGTAAAGAGAATTTCGTAAATTACGGGAACAACAATTAATGTAAGTAGTGTAGATGAAATCAATCCTCCGATTACAGTTGCTGCCATACCTTTTGAAATTAATATTGAACTATCTTGTCCAAATAATAAAGGCAATAATGCACCAATTGTTGCAATGGCAGTCATAAGAATTGGTCTAATACGAGTGCTTCCCGCTTCTAACAATGCCTCCTTCATTGGCATACCTTCATGTTCATTTGTTATCACACGATCAATTAACACTATGGCATTGGTTACTACGATACCAATTAACATTAACATTCCAATTAAACTTGGAACAGATATTGTTTCACCTGTAATCAATAATGCTAATACGACACCAATAATAGTAAATGGTAGTGAGAATAGTATTGTGAAAGGTGCTAAGCCACCTTTAAATGTGATGACTAATACTAAATATACGATAACAATAGCGACTAACATGGCGAATGCCAATTGAGTCATTGCTTGATTAATGTCATCAGTAGCACCACCCACATTAATTTTAACGTTGTCTGGTTTATCTACATGATTGATTTTATTCATTACCTTACTAGATACACCACCTACGTCTGAATCAGTAATTTTACCGGAAACAGTTGTTGCGTAGTCACCATCTTCTTGAACTAATTTACTTGGCGTAGTTGTACGTTCTAGTTCGGCTATATCTTTAAGTTTTACCGTTTCGCCTGTTGGGGATTTTAATTCCATATTATTTAATTTATTTCGAGACCAATCCGTCTGCTTGTTTTGTTTTACTTTAACATCGACTTTATTGTCATTTTCTTTAACTGTAGTAATCGTCTTTTCAGGCAAATTCTCATTTAAATTTAATGCTAATTGTCCTGCAGAAATACCTTTCTCTGTTGCTTTATTTTGATCTACTTTAATTTCATATTGATCATAGGTTTGCGATAAATCTGATTTTACATTGGTGATCCCGTTTACTGATTTTATCTTTTGCTCTACTTTAGCAACTGTATCTTTAATTGCATTCGTAGATGGCCCTTTGACTGTAACTTCAACTAAATCATTACCAGAACCATTTCCCATGTCTTGATTTTTCCATTCACCTGGTTGATTCATTTTTGATAAATGGGAGATAACTTTATCAGGCTCTTCTTCAAAGTTAGGTGTATCTTTGTCATATTCAACCATAATAGCCATACTATTCGTACTACCAGTTAGGTCTGCTGGCGAAGGACCTCCCACGGAATATTGAACTGTTTTTACTTTATCCTTGGATTGTAAATATTTTTGTGCTTGCTTTGCATGATCTAAAACAGCTTTTTCAGTTTCACCGGGTTTAGGTGTATAGGTTACGGCTAAGAATTTGTCATCACCTGTTGAAATATAGCTTGTACCTAATTTTGCACCACCTAACGCAATGCTTCCTACTAGAATAACGACACTAATAATTAAGACAATCCATTTATGATTTAATGACCAGTTTAAAATTTTACGATAACTCTTGCTTACAACACCTAGTCCTCTATCATTCTGATGTTGTGAATTACGTTTTAACTTAATACCTTTTTTGAAAAATGTAGAAGCCAATGCTGGCACCACAGTAATGGATACAAGTAAAGATGCTAATAAACTAAATGCAATTGCTAATGCGAAAGGTCTAAACATTTCACCAACTGAACCTGACACAAATGCTAGTGGTAAGAACACGATTATAGTAACAATTGTAGAAGATAAAATCGGTTTAAATACTTCTCTTGTTGCACTAATGACTAAATTGTTGCCAGACAATTCTTCTTTAGGATCTGATAATCTTCGATAAATATTCTCTACAACAACAATTGAGTCATCTATCACACGACCAATAGCAATTGTTAATGCACCTAATGTCAAAATGTTTAGCGATACATCACTTAATTTTAATGCGATAAGTGCTATTAAAATCGAAAGCGGAATGGAAACAATTGAGATAGCCGTTGTTCTAATATTTCTCAAGAATAATAAGATAACTATAATTGCGACAATCGTTCCTAAAGCTGCTTTTTCAACCATTGTATATAATGAATCTTCAATTGGTTTAGCAGTATCCATGGTTTTCGTAGCTTTTATGTCATCAGTATTTTTTACAAATTCATCAATTTTCTTTTGAGCTTCTTTAGCAACTTGAACTGTGTTGGCATCTTGTGCTTTCATAATTTGTACATTAACTGCATCTTTACCGTTCGTCTTAGAAATTGACTCACGTTCATCTCCTACAGTTATTGTTGCTAAATCACTTAATGGGAGGCTAGGCATTTCTCCACTTGAAGCTTGAGATTGATTAGTCATTTGAGATTGAGAACTTGAAGATGATGTATTATCTCCAGTACTACTCATCTCACTACTTGATTGATCATCACTACTGCCTGATTGACTCTGGCCACTTATTGTTAATGGGATTTCTAAGTCTTTGAGTGCTTTAACAGATTTAAATTGACCATCAACTACTAAAGATTTTTCATTTTTTCCAAATTGAAATAATCCTAGAGGTGTTTCACGAGTTGCTGTTTTTATGTAATTTTCTACGTCATCAGCTGTTAGTCCCGCTTCATCTAATTTGTTTTGTTTAAATTTCAATGTAACTTGTCTCGTTGTTTGACCATTAAGTTGAGCATTCTGAACGCCATCAACGGTTTGTAATTTAGGAATAAGTTGGTCATTAATTTCTTTTGTTGTGGTTTTTAAGTCATCATTTTTATTAGTAAATGAATAAGCTACAATTGGGAATGCATCCATAGAATTTCGTGTTAATTCTGGCTCACTAACCCCATCTTTTAAGTCTAATTTATCTATTTCTTTCTTTAATACTTCTTCAGCTTTATCCATGTCTGTACCGTTATTATATTCAACAGTTACAATTGATGCATTTTGTATCGACTGTGTCTCTACACTTTTAACATATGCTAGAGATCGTACTTGGTTATCAATTTTAGAACTAATCTCATCTTGGGTTGTTTGAGGTGTAGCACCTGGCATTGTTGTTTGTACAGATATAACTGGATTTTCGACATCTGGAAGTAATTCTAATTTTAATTTAGCACTAGAATATACGCCTCCTAAAATTACTAAAACAACCATTAAGAAAATTGCGAATTTATTTCCCAACGAGAACGTTAACATCTTCTTTATCACTTATTTACTTCCCCCATTCTTTTTCTTTTAAAAAGCTATAATTTTTTTTATTTTTTAATTATTCCTATTATCCTAAAAAAATCTGAACGTCACAATGATTATTGTGGAATCGTTCAGATTTAAATTTAATCGTTAATGACTATTTGCCTTTTAATTTACGAGAAATTTTAATTTTAGCTTTTGTTAATCGCGGTTTAACTTGTTCAATTAATTGATAAAGGGGTTGATTTAATACATAGTCAAATTCGCCTATCTTTTCACTTAAATAAGTGCCCCAGACACGTTTGAATGCCCATAAACCGTAGTGTTCAGAGTCTTTATCTGGATTATTATCAGTTCCACCAAAATCATATGTTTTAGCGCCATGTTCACGCGCAAACTTCATCATCTCATATTGCATATGATGGTTAGGCAAGAAGTCACGGTAATCATTCGATGAAGCACCATATAAATAATATGATTTAGATCCTGCAAACATTAACAATGCACCAGATAAATAAATTCCATTAGGATGTTTTGCTAATAAGTCAGTCATGTCGTCTTTTCTTTCAATAGATTTTTGAATTTTAGCTTCGACATCGTTTAATTTATTTTTAGTCTTGTTACTTTGCTTTCTCTCATATTTATTTTGAAGTTGTGTTTTTTCGTTTTCAAGTTCCTCAAGTTCATTATCAATATCATCTAAGACAGGTTTTGGTTCTAATTTCACAAGGAATAATTCAGCATCGCCATCTTCATGAAGTGAATCATAAATATTTTGGAAATAGCTTAAATCACGTGTTAAAAAGCCGTCACGTTCTCCTGTTATTTTCATTAATTCAGCGAAATTTTTAAGCCCTTCTCGATTTGAACGTTCAACTTTAGTACCACGTTTCAATGAGAGTCTTACTTTAGAACGATTACGGCGCTCAAAACTTTGGAACATTTCCTCATCTGATTTATCTATTGGCGTAATCATTGTCATACGTGGTTGAATATAGTCTTTAGACAACCCTTCTTTGAAACCTTTATGTTTGAAACCTAGCGCATTTAAATTTTTAAGTGCATCTATGCCTTTATCAACTTCTACATCTGGATCAATTTTAATAGCATAGGCTTTTTCTGCTTTAGCTACTTTTTTAGTTTCTTCTAATAACTGTTCCAATGCAGCTTTATCACTATAATCCGTTACGAAACCACGAGAAACGTAACATAGCGTGAATGGTAGTTTAGGTATCTTTTTAAATAATAATTGACCTACACCTTTAATCTCACCATCTTCGCCCACTGCCACACGCTTTGAATACCATCCTGTTAGGCGTTTAGTTTCTGCCCATTTTGTTAACTGTAATAAATCACCATTAGGATGAGCTTTCACAAACGCATCATGCTCTTGGTTAGTGATATTCATCTTTTCCATGCTATAAAAACTCCTTTTTCTTTACATTAATTATAATTATACAATGTCATGTTTTGAGTGTCGACAAACTCGCCGTGCAATTAAAATATTATTTCTAGTTTTAAATATTTGATATAATATATAAACTTAAAATTTTAAATTAGTCTTTAAAAAGAGGTTTAACATGCGATATTTATTATTAATACTATTTATTTTGTTTAACGCGATAGCTATTGTTGTCACTATGACTCAACCTTTAACAGTTTCATATTTTAGTTTAAGAGTAATGTTCGTTGGACTGTCATTCGTCTTAACTATCTTTTTCTTGCTTTTAAGGAAGTCTAAAGTAACTACATATCTCAGCATATTATCTCTAATACTTTCAATCGTTCATATGTCACTAATCGCCCATAGTACTTATATTTATCTATACTAATCTTCAGGCTCGAATCGATATTTTGCACCTTTCGTAATAATTGAGTATGGTACAGTTGTTTCTGTATCTTTAAATATAATCGTGTTATAGCCTGACGTTTTACCATCTTGAATACGGTAAATAATATGGTCTACCGTTAATTGTACATCTGTATAATTATCTCCTTCTTCAAGGATAGTCACATCGAACCATTTTTTCCATTTAGATAGTGTTTTAGAGCGTTTTTCACTATCAATAATTATTTTATGGATTTTAAATTGTTTTTGGAAAAGAGTGTCTAATTTCTGATTGTGCACTTCTTCCCTTTCCTCCCATTCTATGAAAAATGGAGGCTTTACCATGTAATCAGGGTCTGCAATGTAAAGTAATTTCCAATTTACTTTATCGTCTTTTTTATTCTCTCTATGCATTTCGACTGGTCCAATCGTATCAATGTTGCGTTCTTCTAAAGATTGTTTTATTAATTCAATATTTGATGTTCTTAATGCAATTGTTTTAAACCCTTGTTTGTAGTGATCTTGAACGATTTTAGTCGCAAAAGCAACACGACCTTCTTCTGTTTTAGCCTCTTTATTTAATTTTTCTTTATCTTCTACATCTATCAATTCTATGTAATTTTCATTAATATATGATAAACGATTGAATGTTCCAAATTTGTGATGTTTGCCACCAGAACTAATTTTCAGAATTTCTCCTGGATATTTAAAATTTTTAAGATTGTCTACATAATGAATAATATGGTCAAATCTGAGTTCCATTGATCGTATTCCCCTTTAATTGTTCGACTTGCATCTATCTTATCAAACTTCTTGTATTATTACTTCTTTTATTCACATAACTTATTGATTTAGTATTGCATTTTTTAAAAAAACGTCATATAATATTTTTCGTCTCAAAATAGTTAGCAAAGCTAACTTATTGGAAGGAGTCTATTATGTTAACAAATGAATTTTTTAACAGTTTCATCGGTTTATACCGACCATATATGAAACGAACGCAATCGATACTCGACCAATTTGATTTACATCCTGGTCAATGGTTGATCTTAAGAGATATTGCCAGTACCTCTCCAACGACCTTAGTTCATATTTCTAAACGTCGTTTTATAGAAAAACCCACTACACGTAAAATTATTAAAGTGTTATATGATAAAGAGTTATTAATTGTAGAACCAAGTAAGGAAGATAAACGTGAGAAGTTACTAAGTCTCTCTGATAAAGGTCAAATATTATATGAAGACGTTTATCGTAAGATATTACCAGTTCAGCGTGAGCTTATTAAAAATGCTGGATTATCTGACGTAGAACTTGAAAATGTTATTTCAGTAATGAACAAACTTCATCATGCATTCTTAGAGGAGGAATCAGAATGACTCAGAATAAGAATGTAAAGCAGCCTATTTTCACGAAAAGTTTTACAGTCAATTTCTCAATCAATTTTTTCGTTTATTTATGTATGTATCTTTTATTAGTAATTATTGCTGATTATTGTAAGACTACTTATCACGCCTCAGATAGTTTAGCTGGATTAGTAGTAGGATTATTTATTATCGGTTCTTTAATAGGTAGATTTGGAACTGGTAAATATGTAAATAAATTTGGTCCAAAAAAAATATTAATTACTGGATTATTATTGCTTGTGATTACACAATTACTTTACTTCATCCCTGGATCAATCACATTCTTAATGTTCGTACGTCTAATTAACGGGATTGCAACTGCTATAGCTACTACTGCAACTGGTACTATTGCAGCACATGTCACACCTGTTGAGCGTAAGAGTGAAGGTATTAGTCTATTTTCACTTAGTTTAGTACTTGGTACAGCTATAGGCCCATTCTTCGGTATCTTATTATTAAAATCATTCTCTATCAATTTACTATTTGCTATATGTGTAGTTTTAGGTGTGATCAGTTTAATAATTTCACTATTTATTAAAATTGATTTTGATGCTGTTCTTAATAAAACAGATGCTAAAATTGCTAAAGCATCAGGCTTTAATATACACAACTTCATTGCAAAAGAAGCAGTACCAGTATCAATAGTTATGATGATTATTGCACTGAACTATGCTTCTATACTGACTTTCTTGAAATTTTTTGCTGAACAACGTCATTTATTAGAAGCATCTAGTTACTTCTTTATTTGTTACGCGATCGCTTCTTTAATTACACGTCCAATTGCAGGTCAAATGATTGATGCACGTACTGAAAATGTTGTCGTTTATCCTGCATTTATCGCACTTATCATTACTTTTGTAGTATTAGTATTCAGTTATAGTGGATGGATGTTATTACTAGCTGGTGTCTTCTTAGGTATTGGTTATGGTAATTTATCATCATCTATGCAGGCTATTGCCATTAAAGTGTCACCTACTAATAAATATGGGATTGCAACTTCAACTTACTTTATTGGTCTAGATATAGGTATAGGATTTGGTCCATCTTTATTAGGCTTATTCACAGGTTTCATTAGTTATACAGAAGTTTATATCATAATGGCTATCGTCGCTGCACTTAGCACCGTACTTTACTTTATTGTTCATGGAAGAAAAGTAAAAACACAATTAAATTAATATCTAGAAAGCGCTAGAAAATATGTCAATATTTCCCAGCGCTTTTTATAATCTATTAATTAGCAATACTAATTGCTTCAATTTCAGATTTCATTTTATCAAGTAATTTCTGTTGCGTTGCATTAAAGAAATAAAATACTTGTCGTTCATCAGTTTCAGATCGTAATTTAGAAATAAGTTCTTTCTTATAAATTTTACGTATTATTACATCTATTTTACTTGTATCCCACAACATCTCGAAATGTAATGTGTCACGTAACTCCTTACCACTAATTTTCTTACCTTCATAAACTTTAAATAACACTACAAATTCCTCTATTGAGATTTTGTACGATGATTTTAACCAATGTTTCAACTGGCTTAATTCTCTTTCTGCTGCAATAAAACGTTGTACTTTTTCTGTTGTCATAATTAAAGCCCTCCAATGTAGATTCTAAGATGTAGTTATAGCTTTATAAATTGAATTTCCTTAATAAAATTATATAACATATACACAATTTAATCTATTACAAATTTTATTTATTTTCCGATTAATATTTAATACAAATTCAGTTATTCATATACTCAATGCTATTATGATAATCATATTCTTTAATCATAGGTATTACATTCAATAATGATTTACTTTAAATTTAAACTATTAATTGAATATATTTTCCAAAAATAAAAAACTCTAGCAATAGTCGTAAACCATTGCTAGAGAAGTATATCTAACCACCTATGTAGTTCATATTAATTTTTTTGCGTTGTCTATTTTTAACCGTTTGCTCTGTACGTTCATCTGAATAACGATCATCTCGAACATTCCATAAGCTTATAAGTTGTTCTCTTAATTCGTCATCAGTTACGCCTGATCGTATAAATGATTTAATATTAAAGCCCTCAACAGTACTGAATAAACATCCGTAAAATTTACCATCAGATGATAATCGTGCTCTCGTGCAAGTAGAACAAAATGATGCTGACACACTTGTAATTAAACCAAATTGAGCGCCATTATCTTTGTGCTTATAGTACTTCGCTACTTCTCCGAAATATTTTGGGGGTACTGGTTCAATATCAAAATGAGACTCAATCATATATAGCATCTCATTTTTAGTTACAACTTTACTAAAATCCCACCCATTATCATTACCTACATCCATGAACTCGATAAATCTGATTTCAATATTCTTATCTTTAAAGTAATCTACCATTGGAATAATTTGATCATCATTAATACCTTTTTGAATGACAACGTTTACTTTAACATGGAAACCAATAGAAACGGCGTAATCAATTTGATCTAAAATGGTAGTTGCTTTGATATTGCGATTATTTATCGCTTGGAACACTTCATTATCTATGGCATCTAAACTAACATTAATGCGACGCAAACCGGCATCGTATACTTTTTGTCCATGTTTTTTTAATAATAGACCATTAGTGGTCATACCGATATCTTCAATACCATCAATTTGATTTAACTCAGCTATAAGTTGATATAAATTTCGTCTAAGTAGTGGTTCGCCACCAGTTATACGTAACTTCTTCACACCAAGTTCTGCATACACTTTCGCGATTCTAACCATTTCTTCAAACGTTAATAACTCATCTTTAGGTAGGAATACATAGTCATCACCGAAGATTTCTTTAGGCATGCAATAGTCACATCTAAAATTGCAACGGTCTGTTACTGAGATACGCAAATCGCGAATGGGTCGACCTAATTTATCTTTGATTTGTGCAACCATAAATGGACCCTCCTTAATGATTTATCTGTTGTTTCAAGTCATCTAAATCTTCTTGATAGTTGATATTCTTATACCAATATTCAGGTGATTGTATGTTAGTAACATCTAAACATTCCGTCGTCACATTGTTATAAACATGTCGTAAACTATAATCATTCGAAGCTAAAGCTTCATCCATAACGTTTATACAATTTGGATGATAAAAGGCCATAGTTGGTATAACTCGATCATGTTCAGAATAAGCAGCTATATCAATTTGATCTTCTATGAGTCTTGATACTAAAAATTGGTATAAAGCACTAATAGCCTTACCTGTTACCATAGGGGTATCAACAGATATTACAAAAAACAGTTCTTCATCGTTGTATTGTTTCATTACAGTATGAATACCAGCAAGTGGACCTTTATCTTTATTGTTAGCGTCATCTATAATAACATTGTCATGTTTAAATTGATTAGCTAATTGATCATTGGTGCTTATAATAATATCATTAAACATATTAGTTTCTTGTAAGGTTTGAACAATTCGTTGGTAAAATAATTGTCCATCTATTTCGGCAAATGCCTTTGCCTTACCAAAACGTTCTGAATGACCACCTGCTAAAATAATTGCTTTCATTTCCCGTTAACCTCCACTTACTGGAGGAATCAATGCAACAATGTCTGTTGGTTGTATGATATCCTCATCCTGTACAAATTCTTCATTTACTGCAACCTGAAACTTTTTAGATTTAATTGAAGGATGTCTTTCAAACAGATATTGATTAAAAGCATCAACGTTAATTGCTTCATTAATATCAATTGTTTCACTATCAGTTTGCAAAATTTCTTTTATTTCAGCGAAGTATAATACCTTCACGTTAGTCCTCTCCTTTAGTAGCTAGATCGTGGCTACCTCTTTGATGTCCTTGCCACTCTGCACCGTCTTCCCAAATTTCCTTTTTCCAGATTGGAACGACTTCTTTAATACGTTCAATAGCATATTCGTTAGCTCTATATGCATCTTTACGATGGGGTGATGAAACTGCAATTAACACCGCTATATCTGAAATTTGAAGTGGCCCAATGCGATGAACAATTGTTGTAATCGTCCCTGGCCAACGCGTTTTTATCTCATCGCCTATTTGTGCTAATTTTTTCTCTGCCATAGGTACATATGCTTCGTATTCTAGATATTCTGTTTTAATACCTTTAGTCCATTCTCTTACATGTCCTGTAAATACAACTACAGCACCTTGGTGTTCATTTATAGTAAATTCTCGGTACTGTTCTGTTTGGATGGGTTTAGTAACGATTTCAAATTGTTTCATTTAATGTCAATCCCTTTGCTCTATCCATTGTAATAACCAATAATCATATTGTGATAACGCGTGTTTATCATGAACATAATAACAATATTTAACACCAGTTAATTGCTTTAACTGTTCTAATTCTTCAGTAGTCTGATAGACGACCACTTTATCAAAATGTTCATCTTTAAACCCTTCAACCAAAATGATATTACAATCAATTGTAACAGATTGGTCAATCATTTGAGTAAGATTTTGTTTATATGCACGCGTGACAGTTTGTTGATAGTGTTCACCTTGCACAATACTTTGATCTGCTCCAGCATTAAAATGTTTCATATGATCTACATGGTCTTCTTGAAGCGTTATATCATCACCAATGTGGCCATGATGCTTGATTGTGACTATTGTGTAACCATAAGATTTTAAAAATTGTATCGTATGTTGCATCAAGGTTGTTTTTCCTGAATTTTTAAAACCAACTATTTGCAAAATCATAGTGTCATTTCCGTTTCATAGACATTCGATTCAGTTAAAATAACATTAACTGTATGACCTGCTTTAAATCCTCTAGTGCCCCCTGGCAACATAATCATTGAATTGCTATGTGCAATTGCTACTACTGCACCAGATTTATTAAATCCTGATGGCACTACTGTCGCACCACTCTGTGAAAATGTAGCAGATGCTCGAATAAAACGAGTAAAGGGATTCGCCTTAGTAAAATCTTCCATTAAAGTAGCTTTAACAACTTGAGGGTAATAGGCAGTTGCCCCCATCATATGTCGAATCGCAGGTTTGACAAATAATTCAAATCCAGTGAAACAAGCTGATGGATTACCTGATAAACCAAACAAATATTGCCCATTTGCAACAGCTACGGTTGTTACACTACCTGGTCTCATTGCAACTTTATTAAATAACACCTCTGCATTTACAGCTTTGTAAATTTCAGGTAGATAGTCAAAATCTCCAACAGAAACGCCACCCGTAGTAATTACGATGTCATGTTTTGACATGGCATCTTTGACAACTGAAATACTATTTTGCAAATCATCTTGTTGAATTTTATATGCTTCAACGTTTAATCCAGCTTTTGCAGATAGTGCTTTGATCATTGGACCATTTGAATTGCGTATTTTACCTGGTTGTAATTCATCATCCACATCTAATAGTTCACTACCAGTTGCAATGACTGCAATACTTGGGCGTTGTGTCACAGGAACTTTAGAGTAACCATATGTTGCTAGAACGGCTATTGCACCTGGATTAATGATTTGACCTTTTTTCAAGACAATATCACCTGTTGTTGTTTCTTCACCCTTAAGAGATACATTTTCATTTGCTTCAAATGACTTACGTATTGTAAACGTATCTCCATCCTCAACTGTTTGTTCAAACATGACTACTGCATCTGCACCTTCTGGAATTTGGGCTCCTGTCATAATACGTACTGCTTCATTTTGACCTAGTATTTTATCTGAAACTGAACCTGCGCCTATATGATCAATCACTTTAAATTGTTTACGATTTTCTGAGTATGCACCAGCAGAATCTTTACTTCGAATAGCAAACCCGTCATAAGGTGATTTATTAAAACGAGGAATATCATAAGTTGCAACAATATCCTCCGCAAGTACATATCCTAAGCTATCTTCTAACATCACTTCTGTAGTATTCAAATATATATCCTGTTGAACAACACGATTTATCGCTTCTTTAACTGGTATTGCGTTTCTTTTTTCAACTGACATACTTATCATCTCCAAATTATAATTTAAAATCATGATATACTAACCCTATCAGGAGGGTTATTATGTCAAAATTCACTCATATCAATGAACAAGGTAATGCTAAAATGGTAGATGTATCAAATAAAAATATTACTAAACGTACTGCTCAAGCTCATTCTAGCATTACTGTTAATGAAACAATTTATCAACAAATTATAGATAATACTAATAAAAAAGGCAATGTACTTAACACTGCACAAATTGCCGGTATTATGGCAGCTAAAAACACATCGACGATTATACCTATGTGTCATCCTCTACCTTTAACAGGTATAGATGTTCAATTTAACTGGCAAATTAATGATAATACTACATACACATTAAATATCACGGCTATTGTCTCCACTACAGGAAAAACAGGCGTTGAGATGGAGGCATTAACAGCCGCTTCTGCAACTGCTTTAACTGTTTACGATATGACCAAGGCAGTCGATAAAGGTATGATTATCGGTGAGACTTACCTTGAATCAAAATCAGGTGGCAAATCAGGTGACTATCGTCGTTAAGTTATTTCGAGCGCTCATATAATGTTTCAATTTAAATAATAAAGTCATGGATGCAAAACTTCAATTAGGGAAACCTATCATTTAAGTTTAAATCCATGACTATTTTTTTATTTATTCAATTCATGCAACATATGGTTTAATTCTGGCTTGATTAACTTTTCAATAGCCAATTTCACAGCTCCAGTAGATCCTGGTAGAGTATAAATTAATTTGTTCTTCACTGAACCAGCGACTGCTCTTGATAACAATGCTTTAGTTCCGACATCCTCTGTGTAACTTAAATATCTGAATAATTCTCCAAAACCTTCGATTTCTTTATCCAAAAGTGGCTTAACCGCTTCTATCGTAACATCTCTTTGTGCAATGCCAGTTCCACCAGTTGTAATTATGACATCAATATCAGATGCCAACCATTGTTCAATTTGAGATTGAATAGCTACTTTATCATCTTTGACAATAGCATAGTTTGAATTTAATACTTCGACATTGATATCTTGTATTAAAGTTTGTACAAGTTGACCACCTTTATCCGTCTCTTTATCCCTAGTATCAGATACAGTTAAAACTGCACATTGAATCATTCTATCTACTTTCGCGTGATCATGTTGATGCATTAATTCCACTCCTATCCGAATAATTGATTGATTAAATGAATGGCATCTAACGTCTTCGTAGTACCATGTATAAGCATTCGTCCACCCTCAAAACTAACAATTCGATGTCCTTTATATTCAAACATTATCATATATTTATTTTCTCGATAATTAAGGTGATGTTGCTTAAGAAATTCACGTACCATTTCCTGGGAAATTTTATCATTATCATATTGTACTGTATCTCTACCACATAACGTTGCATATAATGTATGCTGTTTATTTAAATATGGAAAGGAAGGATTTGAACCACATGTTGGACACTCTTTTCTAAACATACGGCTAAAACCAAATGTAAAATGTTGACCATCCCATATATCTCCATAAGTTAATTTAGTAGGCACTGATTGCTCAGTTAATAATTTAAAGGCATCTCGCAATTGAAAACTTGTAGTCATCGTAACAGCAGGTTGTATAACACCTACAGTGTCACAAGTTAAATTAATTGCTGGTAGTTGAGGCATTAAACAGTTAAAACAAGGTGTCTCTCCTGGAATAAATGCTGCTTCTATATAAGTACTCTGCACGACCCCACCATATATCCAAGGTATATTCTCTTTAAAAGAAAAGTCATTAATTAATTGTCTTGTTTCAAAATTATCTGTCGCATCAATAATAAGATCTACATGTTTAGCATACTTATCTAAAAAATAATAATCGACATGTGTAATAAAAGTTTTTAGTTTCAAGTCATGGCGCAATGCTTTTAAATGGCGTTCCGCTGCTACAACTTTAGGCAACATAGTATTAGCATCTTCTTCAGTAAATAATGTTTGTCGTTGTAAATTGCTAAATTCAATATAATCTCTATCTACAATTGAAAGTGTTTTGATTCCCGCACGAACGAGACCCTCAGCAACATGGGTTCCTAACGCTCCCATACCAACAATGAGTACATGTTTTTGACTAATTTTCTGTTGTCCTTCGTGTCCTATTCCTTTAAACAAAGTTTGTCTAGAATAACGTTCACTCGTCATTTTCATTGCCCTCTCTAGTTAATATCCATTTCTATCATTATATCGAACAAAGCGGGAGTGGTACAGAATTCAATATGAATTCATCGGCCACACCCGCAATGTTGACTAGATTTAATAATAGTCTATTATAAGCATCTTGTTAACTTAGATAATAATCATAATTCTGCTATAACGCTAAAATTTTATAATTTTCATCCCAATCTATCTTTAATTAACCTATCTTAATAATTTTATCAGCCAATACTTCAGCTTCAAAATTAGAATGTGTGACAAAGATGATTGGTATTTTCCATTCTTTAAAAATACGTTTAATTAACTTTATTCCTTCATCTCTCGTTGCATCATCTAGACTTGAAAATGGCTCATCTAATAAAATCAAGTCTGGCTTTGTACTTAGTGTTCGAGCTAAAGCAACACGTTGAGATTCTCCACCAGAAAGTGTCGATGGATATTGCTCTTTTAGATAATGAATATTTAGACGATCCATTAAATCATCTATATGGACAGATGGTTTAGACATAAAAGTTATATTTTTGTAAACTGTCATATTAGGAAACAATTGGTAATCTTGGAATAAATAGCCAATTTTGCGATTTTGTATTTTCAGATTGACTTTATGCTCAGTATCAGTAATCAGTCTGTCATTGACTTTGATATAGGCTTTATCTGGTGTTCTTAAACCTGCTATCATATTTAGCACTGTGGTTTTACCTATTCCAGAAGGCCCTCGGATTGCGTAAATTTTAGGGACTGTATCGTTAATGTTAATATCAATACATGTCTTTTTTAATTGATATTGAAGCTTTAACTCTAACATCTACTCTACCTCCCTATATTTATCTTTATTCGCAAAATTCAATACACCAATTACCGTAATTGAAAATGCGACTAACACAAGCACCCATAACCAAGCTTGATTTTCTCTACCTTGTTCAACTAAGAAATAAATTTCAAGTGGTAACGTGTTAGTTTTATTGGGTATATAGCCTGCAACCATTAATGTTGCACCGAATTCACCTATTGCACGTGCAAAACTCATCATTATACCCGCTATAATTGAACGTTTAGATAGCGGTAAAATTAGACGATAGAATATTTTATTCTCACTTGCCCCCATGATGCGAGCAGTATTTAGCATTTTCGGGTTAATACTTCTAAATCCTTGAATAGTGTGTTGATACATTAACGGAAAACTAACAATGACAGATGCAATTACTGCACCTGTCATTGTGAATACTACTGGAAGATGTAGTATGTTTTCAAAAAATTGTCCTACAACACTTCTAGGAGAAAATATTATAAGTAAAATAAACCCTAGCACCGTAGGAGGTAGAACAATGGGTAATAATATAAAACTTTCAAGGAGTTTAGTAAGATGCCCTTTTCCTTTATAAAGCAACCGGCAAACAAAGATACCTAGTACTGATACAATAATGGTACTTATGACAGCCACTTGAATCGAAATCCAAAAAGGTGTAATGTCAGGCATACTTATTACCTCCTAAATTTCAAAATGATATTCTTTCAAGATATCTTTTGCTTTTTTAGATTTTAAGAAGTCCATCCACTCTTTTGCAAGTTTCTTATCTGAAGTAGCACCTGCTTCGTAAGTGATTGGTTTTTTAAGTTCAGCTTCTTTAATTTCGTTTACTTTATCTGTTTTCTTTTTATCAGTATATAAATCAGTTTCATAAACAAAGCCCATTTCAGCGTTGCCTTTTTCAACATAATTTAATACTTGTTTAACATCTTTAGCGTAAACTAAATTATCTTTAACTTCACCGTATAAACCTTGATCTTCTATGTATTGTTTCGCATATTTACCTGCTGGAACTGTTTTAACTTCACCAATCGCTAATTTTTCATTATCTTTTAAATCTTTAACTGATGATTTATCGCTATTTTTATCTCCGACTAAGACAAGTTTGTTATGAGCGTATTTATATATATCTTGTGCTTTGTCTTTGTCTTTTAACATATCAACATCTTTAGTATTTGCAGACATGAATACGTCAGCTGGAGCACCTTTTTCGATCTGTTGTCTTAATGCGCCTGAACCACCATAGTTAAAGCTTACATCAACATTTTTATGATCTTTTTTAAATTCTTTTTCTAATGCTTTACTAACATCACCTAAGCTCGCTGCTGCCGAAATTTGTAATTCTTGTTTTTTGTCATTATCTTTTTTACTAGAATCAGATGATTTATTGCCACTATCATTACTACCAGAATTTGAACATCCTGCTAAAATAATTACTAAAGTAGCAATCACTGCCATGAAATGTTTAATATTCATTTCTTAATCCCTTCCTTTTATACATTCAATTATACGCTATTCTTAATCTTTTGAAAGGTATAAATTATAAAAATTCACCTAATATCCATATTATTAAATACATTTAATATACTATTAATTATTTATATGTAATTTAAATCTTTTCAAATTGTGACTAAAAGTTTTAATATAGAATTACATATCCTTAAAGGAGAAATATAAATGAACAAAGATGTGTTACAGGGGCAATCTATTATCCGCTATGAAGATGGACAATTAATAAATACAACAGATAGTTATGTTACAGAATTTCCATTGACTATCAATGTAAACGGTACGGAATTCGCAACGGTTATTTGTAGCCCGACACATATGGAAGAACTTGTAATTGGATTTTTAGCCTCAGAGGGAGCTATTTATAAAAAAGAAGAAATAAAAACATTACAAATAGATGATAGCAAAGGCTTTGCACATGTAGAGTTAACTAAAGATTTAGGCAATCGCTTTGAATACTCTACTAAACGCATGATTGCATCTTGTTGCGGAAAAAGTAGAGAATTTTACTTTCACAATGATGCGGCAATAGCTAAAACCTCAATGTCAAAAATAACATTAACTCCTAAACAAGTACTCAATATGATGACTGGATTACAAACTGCAAGTACATTATTTAAACAAACTGGTGGGTTGCACAATGCCGCCATTAGCGATGGTAATGAATTTTTCGAACATAGACAAGATATTGGTCGCCATAATGCTCTAGATAAACTATATGGGTTTTGTCTTGAAAGACGTATTCCTGTAAGAAATAAGGTGCTTATTTTTAGTGGACGTATTTCATCTGAAATATTATTAAAGGCGGCTAAAATAGGTGTAGGTGTTATATTATCTAAATCCGCACCTACGACTTTAGCTATTACATTAGCCAATGATTTAAATATTACTGCTATTGGCTTTATTAGAGATGGAAGTTTTAATGTTTATAGTCACCCTGAACGTATTAAAGCCACAGAGTAGTTGGAATAATTAGTTTAAACTACTCTGTGGCTTATTTAATTAACTTCTTCTTTAACTATGTGGTAAACAAAACTTTGATACGTATAACCTTGTTTTAAATACATATCTTTTGCTGTGTCTTCTCCATCAGCTACAAGTATAACTGGTCGTTCATTTGCTAAGTTACCTATGTATGCTTGTATTGTTGATCCAATACCTTGTCTTTGAAATTGCTCAATTACACCAAAGCTATCAATTTCAATAGTTTCGTCAGTAATAATAACATCAACAGTCCCTACTGGTTCATTTTCAACATAAGCAACTAATCGTTTTTTATTGTCTTTTTTTTGTAGGATGGTTTGTCTTACATTATTAACACTTTCAATAGCAAATGGTTTACCATAAGGCAATGCAAATGAATAATAGATATTCAAATAATCTTCTATATTGCTTTCATCAACTTCTTTAATGTCTACATCATTTCTACTAGTTAACTGTGTTAATTCAGTTCCTTCTATAATATAGAATTCAAGTATGCCTAATTGAAAACCTCTATCTTTAATTGCATTTATCCACTCCTGGCTTAATCTTTCATTCTCTGGAAAAGTAAACGCTAAGTGATTTGAATCCTGTTTTTGATGCAGTTCATATTGAGAGGTCATATCCTTGAACCACTGATCTAATGTCGGCATTTCTTTATAAAACCACTTATTCGTATCATACTTAAGCGGTTCTAAAGGTGTTAAATAAATAATTTTCTGCTTATCTTCATGATATAAATGCCCATCTTGCGCAATATTATGTATTGATATATTTGACATAGCTATATTCACCCACTCTATTAGCTTGATAAATTTATTGTATCAAACTTTTAAACCGTGAATGATTTAAAAGAGTTACACCAATTAAACTTGCAATAATGGCTTTAATAATATCTCCAGGTATAAATGTAAATGACAATAAGAATGCTTTGCTTGCATGGATATTTATAATGAAGCCCATAATAATCGTACCCACGATATCTAAGAATAATACACCAATAACTAAAGTAGCGACTAATAATATCGCAAAGTTAATTTTATTAAAGTATCGGTCTCTCACTAATCCTATACCAAATGCAACTACTGGATATAAGAATAAGAATCCGGCTGATGGTCCCGCAAATACTCCGATTCCTCCACGTCCACCAGATAGAACTGGTAAACCTGCAGCAGCTAATAGTAAAAAGACGATGATACTCAGTGTCCCATATTTTTTACCTAGAATAATACCCGCTAAAAATATGCCTATATTTTGTAAAACAATAGGTACTGGCATAATTGGAAGCGGGATTCCTGGTACCAATCCTAAAACACAAATAATTGCTGTCATTAAAGCTGTGTAAACTAAATTTCTTGTATTCATGTTGTATCCTCCTTCTACGAAAATGATTATACCACTAATGTAAACTTTATAAAATATAAAGTTTACATTTAAGAAGGAGAATCTACTTTTTTAGCTAAATCAGTAATATAATTAAAGAAGTCATCATGCTTAACATCAGTGACAACTTTGATAGAACGCCCACTTTCTTTAATAAATGTACGTCCTTGACTAGGCCCTTTAAATTCTACATCTACATTCAATGATTTATATTGAACTAAATCAGGTTTCCCTATATAAGCAGTGGTTAAGACATCCCATAAGAAGTATGTAGAATTTGTAATAAAGTGTGTCAAAGGCGGTACTGCAGCATAGCTAACACCTAAAAAATCTACACCTGGATATTGACGTTCATCAGCCCACATTTGTCGAATGTCTAATGTTAACGGAACTTGATTGGTGCTTTCTAAAGCTACCATATCTATCGCTATTTCACTATCAAATACTGTCTTAACCGCATCCGGATCCCAAAACGCATTCCACTCAGCTGTACCATCATGTTCAGGCTCTTCTACGTTACCTTTTTCGAGGAACGTTCCGCCCATCCAAACTAATTTTTCAATATTATTTTGAATGGTAGGTTCAATTTTAAGCGCTTTAGCCAAATCTGTTAGTGGTCCAGTAAATAGTAAAGTTACAGGTTCACTTGATTGACTTAATACTCTCATAATGTCCTCATACGCTTCTATATCACTGATAGTAGACTGTTCATTGGTAGTTGATTCATTTAATATGGGTAACGCATCCATAAAGAATGCATGCATTCTCCATTCTTTTGGAAAAGGATTAGCCCCACGTTCATAGGACAGCGCAACCTGTAAAGAATTATTAGAAAATCGATTTATAATTTTACATGAAGCGCTGACTGAAGGTTCTAAATAACAATCTGCTCCTATAGTACTAACACCTACTAATTCGATATCATCCATTTGTAATAATAAAAACAAAGATATTAAATCATCTACTCCACCATCGTGATTAAAATATACTTTACGCAAAAAGATTCCTCCTTACATACATTTGTAAATTTAAAAAAGCTACGACTACATTATATGTAATCATAGCTTAAATATCATAAATAATTGATTATAGTTTTTATATTTTATTATTTACTAGCTTTAAGTAACTTGTCTTTTAAATTTTTTCTCATAAAGTCAAGCGTATAAGGGTCATTATACCAGTATGTTTCAGCTTTAACTTCAATAACGTTATTATTTTTCACTGCAGGTAAATTTTTCCATATATTAGTTGTTTCATAACTTGGTTTAGATTTACCTTCACCAGTTGATACGATATAATCACCAGCTACGTCTTCAATTTTTTCTTGGCTTACTTCAGCCCAACCTTCTTTCTTAACTAAATCTTGTTGGCCTTTAGGCATTTTTAAATCAAAGGCTTGATATAATACTTCGCCACCACGACCCCAGTTGTCGCCGTAAGTGTAAACTTTTTTATCAAATTCATCTAAGATAGAAACTGTTGAATCTTTACCAATTGCATCTTTGATTTCTTTTCCATCTTTTTCAGTTTGTTTCTTCCATTTGTCTTCCCATTTTTTAACTTCGTCTTCTTTACCCATAATCTTACCTAACATTTCTTGTTGTTCTAAATATTTATGTTTTCCATAATCAACTACAATTGTTGGGGCAATTTTTTGATATTTTTTAATATTTTTATCAGTAGAGTAAGCAATAATTAAATCAGGTTTTTTCTTAGCAACTTTCTCAACGTCAGCTTCACCAATTTTAGTCGTGTCTTTAAATTTATTTTTTAAAATTGGACTTTGATCAACTTGATTATTTACTGCAACAATATTTGCGCCTAATTTATGTAAACCACCCGCAAAAGTAGGTGCTACTACCGCAATACGTTTAGGATCTTTAGGGATTTTTATAGTTTTATCACTATCTAATTTATATGATTTTGTTTCTTCTTTTGAATCGGATTTACCTGAACCACCATTATTACCACATGCAGCTAAAACGATGATTAGAACAAGTAAAGGTAAAATTAACTTTTTCATAACATCCTCCTATTGAAAACGATTATCAATTTCATCAAAAATTATATCCTACTACCTCTTTATTTACAATAAAAATTTTAATAATTTGTGAAATTAAAAAGAGGCTGAGACAAAATAAAATGTCTCAGCCTACTTTATCATTTCGTCAGTAGCTGACTGATTTGAAAATGTACTTGAATCAAGCTTTTTTCAAACCTAGTCATCCTTGCCTGGTAGGCGGGGCCCTAACAAAGAGAATTTCTTAAAGAAATTCTACCAGCTAAGCAAGTTGGGGTTCGGGGCCCCAGCAAA
>NZ_KV840087.1:0-10463 GCF_001839115.1 Staphylococcus sp. HMSC62B09 | reverse complement strand
GCTAATTTGTTAGAAATTATGTCCCAGCCTCTTTAATTGTTAGACAAATTCCCATATAATATTAATTATATGTTTATCACTGATTTGATTTAAATATTTGAATTTGATTAATATTTAAAGTGATAAAATAAATAATTCAAGAATTAAATGTTTGTCCATATATGAAGATTTTAGTTTATAATCTGTTTCGGCACAGTTATTAATAATATTTAGTAGTTGACCTAACTCGTAATGACGTACTTGATTTAATGCTAGTTTAACTCTATAAGGGTGAACATTTATGGTCTTAGCAATTTGCTGGCCACTATAGCCCTTTTGAGCAAGAATTTTACATTGATAATATAATCTATAATTACTTGTAATAAGCGCCAGTAATTTTATAGGTTCTTCTTTCATAATTATTAAATCTCTTACTAATTGTATAGCCTTATCTTTCTGGTTCTTCTGAATGAACTCTGTTAAAAGAAAAACATTTTGCTCTAAACTTCTATTTATTATTAAACTAACATCATTTTTAGTAATAGTGGTTCTATCACCTAGGAATAATGAAATTTTGTCTAATTCTTGAGAAACGATATTAAAGTTAACACCAGTTAATTCTATAAACAAATTTAATGCATCTTGTTTTATATCTTTGTAATTCTTGTGTAACTGATTTTGCATCCATGATTTAATTTCTTGTTCTGACATTTGTTCTACTTTTGAAAGTTTACTAGTTTTCTTTAATGTTTTAGTTAATTTCTTTCTCTCATCTAATTTATTGCTATATATTTCAAAAATGACTAAGTTTTCACCATCGTATTTTTCTAAGAATTCAATAACTTGTTCATTATTTGGTGTAATATCTTTGTTAACTTTTTCACCAGTAAACATGAATGAATTTTTAACAACAATGACTTTTTTCTCAGATATAAAAGGCATAGTTAAAGCTTCTTCAATAACTGTAGACATATCAGTTTCATAAAGATTATATTTAATATAGTTAAAATCATCTTTATCTTCATTTAAGAATGAATGTGTCAGTTCATTGCTTTTCTTTTCAACTAATTCAGGCACTTCACCATATATTGCCATAATGTTATTTGCCATAATTGTGAACTCCCTTTCAAATATCAAACATTTATAATTATACCACGTCTGTATAAAGCCTCACTAGATAAATAGCTAATTTTTGAATTTTATATCTAAATCATGGTCTAAGTCTATCGTTATTTCTCCAACATCTTGTGTGTTTAAAATTGAACTATTTATAGATCTTAGCGTTTGTAACGTTTCTCGATTAGGTAAGTGATATTTATTGTTTTTACCACTTGAAATGATACTTATTGTTGGCTTTATTAAGTTAATAAATGATTCAGAACTGCTAGTCTTACTTCCATGATGAGCAACTTTCAGTATATCAATTTTTGGTAATTGATATATTTTCATTAATTTTGATTCATTATTTTTTGTTACATCACCTAGTAAAAGCATCTTATATCTTTGATATTCAATAAGTAAAATGATGCTATGTTCATTTTTATCATTACTGTTGGGAATATCTCCATGTAAAAATGAAATTTTAGAATTATTTAGTTGAATAAATTGTATCGTTGTAGCATCTATTAATTCAATATTATTGATCTTACATAAACGTTTTATTTTTATTAATTCTATTTCAGAATAGCTATATAAGTTTATATATAACTTTTTGATTCTGATGTGTTGGGCGATACATGGTAATTCACCAATGTGATCTGCATGCGGATGAGTAATAATTAGATGATCAATTTTTGTAATTCTTTTTTGCTTTAATGTTGGTATAATATGATATTTAGCAATATTATGATTATCAATATTACCTATTTTAACCTCTTTACCACCGGTATCAACCATGACAGTTTCTTGTTTTCTTGTTTGAAAGATTAGACTATCCCCTTGACCAACATCAAAGAAGGTTATCGTGCTAACATTTGATCGAACATTAAAAACACATAAAACTATAAACACGATAATGAATAAAAACAGAATTTTCATTTTTTTATAACAGAAAAAGATATAAATGAGTACTATTAATAATACGAAAATAGAAAATTCTACTGCCGATTTAGGTGCTATAAAAATTTGATAATATTTAAAAGTTAAGAATAAATCTAAAAGTTTGTTATGAACTATGTATATTTTGTCAAAAACTAAATTAGGCAATGCCGTATCACTTACAAAATGATAAGCAAAGAATAAAAATATGGCTAATGGAAAAATGATAAAACTATAAAATGGAACAAAAATGAGATTGGATAGTAATCCTATCCATTGAATTTGGTTAAAATGATAGATTGAAATTATAGTTGAAGAGAGTTGTGCGATAAATGTAAGTACAAAAATATTTTTAATGAAAGTTAATTTTTTAAGAAGAGGAAATGAAATAATAATAAAAAATGAGATTATAAATGAAAATTGGAAACCAATGTCATATAGATAATCAGGCTTGAAAAAGGTCATAACTAAAAATATGAGACCTAGTATATCTATAGAAGCTATTTTTGTTTTATTTGAAATAAGTATGACAGTAGTTGTTGCTAAAATTGCTCTTAGTGCACTTGGTGCAAAACCAGTATAATATGCAAATATTGATAAAAATAAGATGATTAAACCATTAATAATTACTTTAGGAATGTTTAATCTTACAAGTGGTTGATAAATGAGAAATGAAATTGTTGCAATATGTGATCCGCTAACGGCTAATAAATGGTAGATATCGATATCTTTTACTTTATCAATGAAATCAGTATTGATTCCATTTACATCTCCAGTTACTAAAGCGATAACATATTCAGGATGAGATAAACTTGAATTGTTTAATTTTTTAATAATAAAGTCTCTTTGTTTTTCAATTATATTTTTACTTTTAGTAATATGACATGAATTTAAGTCTACATTACTTATAGAGACATAAGGAGTATGATTTAAAACACTAATTACCTTGCCTTTAATAACACAAGATTTATTTTCTAGATCCTTTTCTTTTAGATAATTAGAATAGAGGTAATACACGAAAGGTTGATGACTAAGTTCAAATATACCTTTTAGTTGTCTCTCTTGTTTCTCTATCTTGGAACCAAATTGAACTTCGGTAGATATATTAGAATTTGACTTAAGAAATTCGTCTTTATTTAAATTATATTCATTGTGAAAGTGTTCAAAAGTTAAGCCGGAAAATAAACAAATAATCAAAAAGAAAATATGTCGTAACTTTAATCTCTTTTGTAGCGAGATAATGATTAACAATAGAGTAATAAGAACGGCAATCCATTTTATATGTATCCATAAAATACCTGATAGAAAAGATAATGCATAAAATATCATAAATTTAGTTAGTCAAATATCGAGCTACATTTTGTGCTGAAAAAGGTATTTTTTTATAATCAACACCTGCTTGATCTAAAAGTTCTAGTGCGTATTTATGATTGTGATAGTCTTCAGCATAGTATATTTGTTTAATACCAGCCTGAATTATAGATTTTGTGCAATTAAGGCATGGGAAATGAGTAACGTATATAGTAGCTCCATCAGTCGATACACCTTGTTTAGCACATTGTAATAAAGCATTCATTTCGGCGTGAATGGTTCTAATACAGTGGCCATCTTCAATTAAACATCCTTCATCAATACAATGAACTTCTCCAGCTACTGACCCATTATAACCTCCAGCAATAATTCTATTGTCTTTAACGATTGTTGCCCCTACTGATAATCTTTGACAAGTTGAGCGCAAAGCTAATAGATGACTTTGCGCCATAAAGTATTCATCCCATTTCAATCTTTCCATTTTCTTCACTCCAATACGTAATTATTATAAATATTATAAAGTATCCTTAAATAGAAGCCAATAATCAATATTAAGTTGTTACATATTCCTTAATTCTTTCAAAAGTTTTATCACCAATACCTTTAATATTTTTCAAATCTTCAATTGAATGAAACGTATTATTTTTTTGTCTGTAATCAATAATTTCTCTTACTTTAGTAGGACCAACACCCGGGATTTTTAATAATTCTGTTTCGCTTGCAGTATTTATATTGACCTTATTAGTAGATGATGAATTTAAAGACTTACTATGGCCACTTTTATTATTATCGTCATTTTGAGTTATGCGATTTTTATTTTCATTAGCAGAGGGAATATATATCATTTTTTGATCTGTTAACTTTTCAGACAAATTGACCTGACTCAAATCCGCGTCAGTAAGCAATTTAGCTTTATCTAACACATCTTTTATTCGATCTGAACTTTTCATTTTATAAACATTTGGGTGTTCTACTGCACCTTTAATATCTACAAAAACTATTTCGTCTCCATTTTGAATTGTATTAGATTCTATCTTATTATTAGTTTTATCATTATTTTTCAACACATCATGATTTTTTCCTTTTTAATTAGAGTTTACATGAGATGTAACAATAGGTTTAGTATCATTTGTGTCTTCATCTGATTTCGAAAAAATTAGAAATAAAGCTATAGATATAATCACTAATACAGTGATACTCAATTGGAATTTCCATTGCTTAATAATATATAATAACTCTTTTTTATCTTTAAACAAAAAACTCATCTCCTTATATGTATAAACGTTTGAGGAGATGAGTTTACTTTATTTATTTAAAAGCTACGAAGAACAGGCGCTCACCATGATCATCGTGATTATTTCGGTTAAAGTCAATAAATGTTTCGATGTTTTTAAAACCTATTTGATTTAACATGTTTATATAAGTTTCTTTTTCAAAGGTTCTTTGATAGTGAGATTCATTAAATCGTTGATAAGTACCGTTATTGTCTTCTATAAAGAAACTCATGTCGTGATAAACACTAAAAGGTTCATCACCTTCAATGGCTTCCCATGCTAAAAAGGTTGACTCATTTTCATCAATATAACATTGATTATGAAACAACGTACTCATCTTATAAATAGTGTGAACATCAAATATAAAAACGCCATTTTCTGATAAATGATTGAAAACATTTATAAATGTTTTATTTACATCTTCTATATCAGGTAAATAATTCAGTGAATCACAAAATATTGTTATTACATCTAATTTATTATTAAATGAAAAATCGGTCATATCTCCCTCTAACCATAATACTTGATTAGATTTGTTTGCAGCAATGGCTAGCATATCAGAACTTAAATCCATTCCTGTTACCGAACCAATAGTACTAAGTTGTGCAGTTAAACTGCCTGTCCCACAACCAAGATCAAGAATATTAGGCTTATGATTAAAATTTTGAGAATAATGTTGTACTATCTCAAACCATTTATCATAAGGTTGGTCTTGTGTAAGTTGATCATATACTTGACTCATTTCAACATATTGGGTCATTTAATAAGCAACCTGACCATATGATTCTATTGGTGCATCTTGATAAAGCTTCTCAATATTATAATAATTACGTTCGTCTTTATGGAAGACATGAATAACTACATCTGCCAAATCAATTAAAACCCATCTGGCACTTTGATACCCTTCCATACGTTTGACATCAATAGCTTGTTCATGTGCAGCTTCTTTAACTGCTCTAGCAATTGATTGAACTTGACGTTCATTATTGCCGTGACAAATCACAAAATAATCAGTCATATCACTGATGCCTTTCATATTTAGAGAAACAATATCTTCTGCTTTTTTGTTTTCTGTCGCATCGACAGCAATATTTAATAATTCTTCTGAATTCATTTAATCATCCTTTATTCTTTGATCACTATAATTATAATAGTTTAAACATGAAATCGTTTTGCCATAAACTGTAATATCCTTACTGATTAAGAAAAGTACCGTTCGCTTAGAAATTTCATAAATCGTTTTATCTAAGCTACCTTGATTGTATGCCATATCTCTTATTTCTTCAACTCCTGGGGTTTTTCTCCCTGGTTCAATATAATCAGCAATGAATACAAGTTTTTCAGTTTTAGTCATTTCTTTACGTCCAGTTGTATGGTTCTTAATTGCTAGTAAGACTTCTTCATCTTCGAATCCAAATTCTGAGCGCATTATAGCGGCACAGACAGGTCCGTGTAAGATTTCTCCACCATAACTTAATAATTCACTATCTAAATCATGCTGTCTAACAATTTGATACATAGTACTTAAATCATCGTATTTGCAATAATCATGTAATACACCAGCTAAATTAGCTTTATCTTTATCACCATCATAAATTTCTGCTAATTTTACAGCAGTTTCAGCTACTCTTAACGAATGTTTGAATCGTTTTTCAGGTAGTTTATCTTTAATAAGTTCAATAGCTTTGTCAATTTTCATAAAATCCTTCCTCTCTTATATAGTCGTGAATACTAGGAGGAACCAAGATATTTATTGGTTGTTTATTTTTTACACGATTTCGAATTAATGAAGAGCTAATATCCATTCTCGGTATTTGAATTGCTATCATTGAATCTTCTATTTCTTGATAGTTAACATCTCTGTTAACAACTACAAACTTGATTAGTTTTTTTAATTTATCAATTTCATACCATTTATCTAGTTGCTTATACTGATCAGTTCCGATAACGAAATAAATCTTAGCATTTTTTTCATTTTTTGCGAAATCTTTTATCGTATCATAAGTATAGCTTTGGCCTCTCCTGTTAAGTTCGATATCACAAATTTCACCAAAACCTAATTCATTAATTGCTAAATTTATCATTTTGATACGATATTTAGCATCTAAATATTCATCGTGAGTTTTTAAAGGTGCCATAAAACTTGGTAGGAAATAAAATTTATCTGGTTGAAGGTGATGATAAACTTCATTAGCAACTAACATGTGTGCAGTGTGTATTGGATTGAATTGACCACCATAGAGAACTATTGTTTTCTTATTCATAACTTATGGTAATGTAATTTCTTTATTATCAACTGATTCTCTATATATTACGATCATAGAACCAATCACCTGTACAATTTCACTTTTAGTTGCATTGCTTAACGCTACCGCTAATTCATTTTTATCATCAAAATTATTTTGTAACACGTGTATTTTAATTAATTCTCTATTTTCAAGTGTATCATCGATTTGAGCAATCATATTTTCATTAATACCTGATTTACCAATTTGAAAAATAGGATCTAAATTGTGAGCTAAACTTCTTAAATATCTTTTTTGTTTTCCTGTTAACATATTAAACTCCTTGTAATTTACTTAATACTGTATTTTTCATTTCTTTTAAGTTTGGTTTTTTTCCCGTCCATATTTTAAAACTTTCAGCGCCCTGATTTATAAACATATCTAAACCATTATGAATCACGTTACCTTTAAGTTCAGCTTCCTTTAATAACTTAGTCTTATATGGAATATAAATAATATCACTGACTAGTGTTCTTGATGATAGATTGTCTAATTTTATAACAGTGTCATCGTTATTATCTAGTCCTGCTGATGTTGTGTTGATGATAATATCAAATTCATCTAAATATTGTTCAGCTTGGTTTAATGAAATAGCATTAATATTCATATCCCATGATTCAAATCTACTCATCGTTCTGTTTGCGATTGTTAATTTAGGTTGAACAATCTTATTAAGTTCATTAGCAATTCCTTTACTTGCGCCACCAGCACCTAGAATAAGAATATAAGCATTAGCTAAATCAGGATATATTTGTTTGAGACCTGAAACATAGCCAATTCCATCTGTGTTATAACCAATCCATTTATTATCAACAATTTTTACAGTATTAACAGCTCCTACTGCTTTTGATTGATCATCAATTTCATCAAGATACTGAATAATACTCTCTTTATGAGGAATTGTCACATTAAATCCAACAATACGCTTATCTTCTATAATATTACGTATATTATGGAAGTCTTCTTTACGTACATGCAAAGCTTCGTACGAATCTTGCATATCTAATGATTTAAAGTTTGCATTATGCATTATTGGAGATAAAGAGTGAGAAATTGGATCGCCTATCACTGCATAATTCATAAATAATCCACCTTACATTATTGAATTTCTTAAGATTACATCAACATTTTTTGGTACACGCACAATAACTTTTGCACCTGATTCAATTGTTATAAACCCTAGACCGGAAATCATTATGTCTTTTTTCTCTTTTCCAGTCTCTAGTCTAACTGCTTTAGTATTACTCATATCAAATTGATCTGGGTTATTTGGTGGTGTTAAAACATTTCCAATTTGATTTCGCCATAAATCATTAGCTTTTTCTGTTTTGGTACGGTGAATATTTAAATCATTTGAAAAATAACAAACTAGCGGTCTTTTTCCACCTGAGACATAATCAATTCTAGATAACCCACCAAAGAATAACGTTTGCCCTTCATTCAGTTGGAAAACTCTTTGCTTAATTTCATTTTTAGGTACGATTGTTTTTAGTTCTTTTTCAGAAACATAGTGTGTCATTTGATGAGATTGAATAATACCAGGAGTATCATACATAAACGTTTTTTCATCTAAAGGTATGTCAATTAAGTCTAATGTAGTACCAGGAAATCTTGATGTAGTAACTACATCTTTCTCTCCTACACTTTGTTCAATCAATTTATTTATAAGTGTAGATTTACCTACGTTTGTTGTGCCTACTATATAAACATCCTGTTTATTTCGATTTTGGTCAATTGATGCTAGAAGATCATCGATACCCCAACCTTTTTGAGCAGATATCAATATAACATCGTCAGCATCTAAGCCATATTTTCTAGCAGTTTTCTTAAGCCATTCTTTTACTCGTCGTTTATTAATCTGTTTTGGTAGAAGATCTAGTTTATTTGCTGCTAAAATAATCTTCTTGTTACCAACTATTCGTTTTAAAGCATTAATAAATGATCCTTCAAAGTCAAATATGTCAACTACATTAACAATAATGCCATTTCGGTCAGACAGTTCATTTAATAAATTTAAAAAATCTTCACTATCCATTCCAACATCTTGAATTTCATTGTAATTTTTTAGTCTAAAACAACGTTGGCAAATAACATCCTCTCTAAAAAGGTTATGTTCAGGAACATAACCAGGTGCACTTTTATCTTCGGACTGAAGTGGCGCACCACAGCCAATACATTTTAATGTGTCATCCAATCAATTTTCCTCCCATGTGATATAGCCTTTATTTTTAAAGTAATTTAATAAGCGACGTTCAATAATACGGTTGAACTTTGTAATAAAACCATCTGTACGTTTAACAGGAACCACCATAATTGTATATAAACCATTTCGATTGCCTCCAAATACATCAGTTAACATTTGGTCTCCAATGACAATCGTTTCTTCTGGATTAATATTCATATGTTTAATAGCTTTTTTAAATGCTTTGCCCATAGGTTTTCTTGCTTTGAAAATAAAATCCACATCTAGATCTTTAGAAAAACTAGATACTCTATCTTCATTGTTGTTAGATACAATTGTAATTGTGATACCTAACTCATTTGCTCTTTTAAACCATTGCTGTATCTCTATAGTTGGAGATTTAACATCCCAACCCACTAAGGTATTATCTAAATCTGTGATAATACCTTTAAAACCAGCCTCAGCTAACTTTTCAATATCTATTTGAAATACAGACTTAACGTAGTCATTTGGCATAAAAAATTTTTTTATTAATCCCATTTATTTATCACCTTTATTATTATTTATAAAACTTTAATTAATGCTTCAACAATTGAACTTGAAGATTTTGCGGCTTCGCCAAGAAATTCTTCAAAAGATATGTCTGCTTTACCATTAGCTAAATCTGAGACTGCACGTGTAACTATAAAAGGAACATGAAATTGATAGCAAGTTTGTGCAATTGCAGTTGCCTCCATTTCAACAGCCATAGCCTCAGGAAACTGTCGTTTAATTGTTAATCGCTGCTCTACACTACCAATAAAACTATCACCGCTAACAATTTGGCCAATTTTAGCATTATAATTTTTTTTATTAATTACTGTTTCTACCGATTTAAGTAGTTCTTGATCTGACTTAAATTCTAATGGCATTTGAGGTATTTGACCCAGTTTATAGCCAAATGCTGTTGCATCAACATCATGATAAACAACATCATTACTAATTAACATATCTCCAACAGATAAACTCTCATCTAATGCACCGGCAGATCCAGTGTTGATGATGAGTTTTGGATTGAATTTTTCAATTAATAACGTAGTTGAAATAGCAGCATTTACTTTGCCAATACCACTTTGAGTTAACACTACTTCTTTTGAATTTAATTTCCCTCTATAAAACTTTACATGTGCAACAGAAATTTCATTCATATCTGTTAATTTGTCTTTTAGTATAGCTACTTCTTCTTCCATAGCTCCTATAATTCCAATCATATTAACACCTCAGTCTTTATCTTAGCAATTGCTATTTTATCATATATTTTTATTCATCACGACAATGTTATTTACTCTTTAATTAAAAAAATAAATTCATCTAATATAAAAGGGCTCTACGTCAAATCGGACTGATGAGTCCAAA
>NZ_KV840086.1:0-1515 GCF_001839115.1 Staphylococcus sp. HMSC62B09 | reverse complement strand
AGTGGTTTGGCAAGCATTGGCTTTGCTAGCCACTCACGTGGTATCGTCGCCTGCTTGTTGGGGATAATCCCCAAACCCCCTAGGATTTTTTCGTAGAAAAAATAAGTGGCTAAAAAGATAGCCACTTATAGTTTAAAAGCATAGATACTAAATAATAAAGTTCTTTCGTCACCTGTTTGTATTTGAGTTATAAATTATAGATGCTAATCCTAAAATGGCAACAAAAGCTACCAATAAATATACTGAGAAATTATCAGTTTGAATATAAAATTTAAATAGTAAAAATGCTAAAAGTGCAACTATAAAATAAACAGGAATAAAAGATTTCTTCCAAAATATTGAATTTTTCATATAATCAACTCCTTAAATAGGAATTAAATTGACTAGAAGCATGAAGCCGCAGCACCAGTTGCTCCTCCGGATACGCCTCCAATAACAGCACCAGCTGCTGTACCTAAACCAGGAATTACTGAAGCAGCACTAGCTCCACCTAAACCACCAGTTCCTGCACCACCGGCTGTGCCTAGTGCACATTTACCCCAATTAGTCTTTCTTTCTTGAGATGATTTAATTACTTGTACATCAAATCCATCTCCAGATTTTTTATATGCTAGTACAACCTCGTTACCATTTTTATCAGTAGCATTTGTAGGCATTTGCTTTGTTTCTTTACCATCAGATAAAGTTAATTCGCCATTTGAACTAACTGTACCCTTTACATTTTTATTGACTGATAAATGTAGTGTGCTTTCATTTTTTTGACTTAATTTACCTATACCTTCTTGCTTTTCTGCTGCATGCGTTTGATTATGATCAGAAATTACAAATGGAGCAGCCACAGAACCTGTTACAATCGCAGTACTTAAAATTACTTTTGATAGAATGTTATGTTTCATAACTGAGACTCCTTTTAATTTATTTAATTAATTTTAGATTATCAAATTATTACGTAAATATAGTGAATATTTCTTAAATGTTATATCATAGCTCCAAACTGTATTTAATTTATTTTCAATTTCCAAAACATTTTCAAGGAGAATGTACCATAATATTATTTAATTAATAGTTTGTTAATTCGACAAAATTGCAAAGTACAGTTATAGAAGTGTGTAAAATAAAAAATTTATAAAGTTAATAATGTATGAGTTATACAAAGTGACTACCCATAATCGTTAATTATGTTAATTAAAGGAAAAAGACCCAAATACCGTCATATCAGCGTCTGGGTCTTTTAAAAATGAAAATTGAATATAAGATAATGAGATACTAAAACATTAATAAACTTTATACGTTTGTCCAGTTTGAGCGCCTTCAACACTTTTAATAAATGCATTTGCTACTTTATCAACTGGAACAGCTGTAAATCCTTAAAATAAATGATAATGTAGTTAAAAATGCTACTGAAAATAATAACGTCTTTTTAACAGAAATAGTCAAAATAATTCCTCCATTTTCTATATAAAAAGGAGAAATAATTAAATATGAAAAAAAATAAATTAAAAAAGTATAACTTAT
>NZ_KV840085.1:0-100626 GCF_001839115.1 Staphylococcus sp. HMSC62B09 | reverse complement strand
ATTTTTGTATTCAAACATAAAAATTGGACTGATGGTTTTTAGTCATCAGTCCAATTTATTATAGACCCTAAAAAGTATAGTCATTTAACAAACAATGAATGATGATGCTAAAGAAAATTTTGAGAAGTATATTAAGAATGTATTTTAAAGTGTACTTGACCAAAATTTGACCAATTTTAATTTCTTCACAAAAATGGTCAAGTAAATTTAACTTTTCAAACATAAAAAAGAAGCTAAGGCAAGTGCCTTAACTCCTTGTATCCCTAAGTCTTTCCCCTTTTTGCTTAGCGATTAGTATTGTTTCATGTATTGATCGCGTTCCCATTCAGAAACTTGAGTTCTATAATAATCCCATTCAATTGATTTAGAGTTAATAAATTGGTTGTAAATGTGATTACCTAACGCTTTTTTAACTGTGTCATTTTCGCGCATAGCTTTTAATGCAGTGTAAAGTGTTGAAGGTAAATCTTGGATACCTACAGCTTCACGTTCTTCACGGTTCATTTCATAAATATTTTGGTTGACTGGTTCTGGGACTTTAGTTTTGTTCTTAATACCATCCAAACCAGCTTGTAGGATTGTTGCTAATGCCATGTAAGGGTTAGCAGCTGGGTCAACTGAACGTACTTCAATACGAGTTGATAAACCTCTTGAAGTAGGTACACGTACTAATGGAGAACGGTTTTTACCACTCCAAGCAATGTAACATGGCGCTTCGTAACCAGGTACTAAACGCTTATATGAATTAACTAATGGGTTACATACTGCTGTAAATCCACGTGCATTATTTAAGATGCCCGCAGTAAAGTGATAAGCATCTTCAGTTAATTGGTCTTTACCGTTTGGATCAAAGAATGCATTTTCTTTCCCTTTGAATAAAGATACGTTGAAGTGCATACCACTTCCATTTACACCAAATAATGGTTTTGGCATAAATGTCGCATGTAAATTATGTTTACGTGCAATTGTTTTAACAACTAATTTAAATGTTTGAATGTTGTCACATGCTGAAATTGCATCTGCATATTTGAAGTCAATTTCGTGTTGACCTGGTGCTACTTCATGGTGACTTGCTTCGATATCAAAGCCCATATCTTCTAATTCAAGGACGATGTCACGACGACAATTTTCACCTAAGTCAGTTGGTGCTAAGTCGAAGTAACCACCATTATCATTTAATTCTAATGTTGGTTCACCTTTTTCATCTAATTTGAATAAGAAGAATTCTGGTTCAGGCCCTAAGTTGAAATCTGTATAGCCCATATCTTCCATTTCTTTCAACACACGTTTTAGGTTGTTACGTGGATCACCAGCAAATGGTTCACCGTCAGTAGTATAAACATCACAAATTAAACGAGCTACTTTACCTTGACCGGCAGTCCATGGGAAGATAACCCAAGTATCTAAATCTGGGCATAAATACATGTCAGATTCTTCGATACGTACGAAACCTTCGATTGAAGATCCATCAAACATCATTTCATTATCTAACACTTTTTCTAATTGGCTTACTGGAACTTCAACATTTTTAATTGTGCCTAAGATATCAGTGAATTGTAATCTTAGATATCTTACGTTTTCTTCTTTTGCAAATTTACGAATGTCATCTTTACTAAATGTACGTTTAGGCATGGTAGAAATCCTCCAAAAATTTATTTAATAAACCGTGATAAATCGCCACGATTTATTGGCAAAGCTTCACCAGGTGGTTTCTGCGTTGCGTCTACAATCATTCTTTTTCTAATCTCTTGCTCATCTGATGTTAAATGCCCTTGATTATTAGTTATGATTTGTTTAATTCCTTTAAGGTTAAATCCCTTCTCAATCAAAGATTTAATTTCGAGGAGACGTTCTAAATCATTTAACGAGAATAATCGCTTATTTCCTTCTGTACGCTCGGGCATGACAAGTTCATGTGTTTCATAGTAGCGGATTTGTCTTGCAGTAAGTTCTGTTAATTTACAAACAACACTCATAGAGAACACGGCCATATTACGTCTGATTTTATCGTTAGACATTAATAACCTCACCTCTACTTTTGAACTTGATACTAATTTAGCATAGTTTAAAGCGTATTACAAAAATATGTCAGGTTTTCTTACATGTGATTTCAAAAGCTATATTTAATTGTAATTACAAGGTCTTTTATACCAGGTAATTTATATTGAATTATAAATTTTTCAAAAAATCCCTACTCAATTCAAGTAGGGATACATTTTTCTATATCAAGTTTTGTTCTTTTAAATAAGTAACTGCACGTGTAACAGCTAATTTAACATGTTCATATGTTAATCCGCCTTGTACATAAGCTTCATACGGTGGTCTAATAGGTCCATCTGCAGACAATTCAATTGAAGACCCTTGAACAAAAGTACCGGCTGCCATAATGACATCATCTTCATAACCAGGCATATAGCTTGGTTCTGGACTAAAATGAGCATTAATTGGTGAAGCATGTTGAATACTTTGGCAAAATGCTATCATTTGTTCTTTAGTATCAAATTGGACAGTTTGTATTAAATCAGTACGTTTAACATTATATTTAGGAACTGTTTTCATTTTCATTTTTTCAAGGAGTAAGCTTGTAAATAATGCACCTTTCAAACTTTGACTAACTACGTGTGGTGCTAGGAAGAATCCTTGATACATTTCTTGTAATGAATATAAAGAAGCGCCGGCCTCTTTACCGATACCAGGAGCTGTTAATCGATAACCACAACGTTCGATTAAATCTTTACGTCCGGCTATATAACCACCAATCTTAGCTAGACCACCGCCTGGGTTCTTGATTAGTGAACCTGCTATCAGATCTGCACCAACTTCAATAGGTTCACGTTCCTCGACAAATTCTCCATAACAGTTATCTACAAAAACAGTGACGTTCGGATATTGTTTTTTAATTGCATGAATAGCTGATTTAATTTCGTCAATAGTGATTGAAGGTCTTTGGTCGTATCCTTTGGAACGTTGAATTGCCACTACTTTTGTTTTGTTTGAAATGGTTTCAATTGTAGTATTTATATCTATTTGTCCATCTTTTAAAGGGACTTCTTTAAATTCGACACCGTGTTCTTTCAAGCTTTCAATGCCATTTCCATTTACCCCTATAACTTCAAGCAACGTATCATATGGACTTCCAGTAATATATAATAATTCATCTCCGTATTTAAGTGTACTTTGAAGTGCTAGAGTAATCGCATGTGTACCAGAAATGATTTGCGGGCGCACAATAGCATCTTCAGCTTTAAAAGTATGTGCATAGATTTCTTCCAAATGGTCCCGACCAAAATCATCATACCCATATCCTGTACTTCCAACTAAATCACTCTCGGTAGCTTTAACGTAATGAAAAGCATTCAGAACTTTTTCCTGATTACTATATGCAATTTCTTCTATTTCTTTAAAATATGGTACCAACGTCTTCTCTACGTCTTTAACCATTGATGTAATATCTGACATTTTCATATACTTCCTTTTATCATTTTTTATATCCAGTAATGACGTAAGTTTCATTTTCAGCATCAAAATTCATTTCTTCTATGAGTGTATGCTGCTTTAAGAAATAAAGTCTATCTGCGTTTGTACTAGGGACAATCTCTTCATAGAAACTCAGTGTTGATTTAACTTGATTTATTAAAAATGCCTTTACTTTTAATTTATCTTCTTCATCACGGCTAGAGACAAAGATGGATGTAGACGCAGGTAATGGTTTATCATCACTATCACCACATTGATCCTTCTTATTAAATATAACCGCTTGTGGTATTTGATTCATATCTAAATCATTAATCAATTGATTTACTGTATCATATTGAGAACGGTATTCTGGATGGCTTGCGTCAACAACATGTAATAATAAATCTGCACCTTTTGCTTCTTCTAAAGTTGATTTGAAGGCGGCAATCAAGGTCGTTGGTAACTTTTGAATGAAACCTACAGTATCTGAAATAATTAAATTAAATCCTTCATTTATTTGAATTTGACGTGTTTTAGGATCTAATGTTGCAAAGAGTAAATCTTTTTCAAAGGTTCCTTCGCCAGATAATACATTAAACCATGACGATTTCCCCGCATTCGTATAACCAACGAGTGCAATCTGAAAGACTTGATTTTGTTCACGTTTGCTACGATAACGTTCCCTGTGTTCCACTACAGTTTTTAATTGATGTTTAATTTCATTCATACGTGTTCGAATATGACGTCTGTCCATTTCTAACTTCGTTTCACCAGGACCACGTGTACCTATGCCACCACCTAGTCTTGATAAACTCTTACCATGTCCTTGAAGTCTTGGCAATAAATAATCTAATTGCGCTAATTCGACTTGTAATTTACCTTCGCGACTGCTAGCTCTTAAGGCAAATATTTCTAAAATCAATTGTGTTCTATCGATAATTTTAATGCCCAAATTATCATTTAATGTTTTTGATTGAGCGGTAGTTAACTCATCATTCGTTACTACGACGTCTATATCATGGAATTCAATAAAAGCTTTAAGTTCATCAATCTTACCTTTACCAACGTAATATTTATGATCGACTTGTTCTCTATTTTGAGTAACTTGTCCTTTAACATCTAGCTGACAAGTCAAAGATAGAGCTTCTAATTCTTCCATCGTTGAATCAAAATTAAATTCGTTATCATTTTGAGCATGTACACCGACTAATACAGCAGTTTCCAATTTTTTCTTTGTTTCATGAGTAATTTGCTGAGTCATGTTATACATCTCCTTCTTATATGTTTCTCAAATATTCTATCATAGTGTCTATGCAAAGACTATCCACTAAAATTATGTTACATTAAACTTATATCGAAAGGGTGATACTATGGAAAATATATATGATTTTGTTGTACAAAAGTCCAATGGTGAAGATTATAAATTAGAAGAATACAAAGGCAAAGTAATGTTAATCGTTAATACTGCTAGTGAATGTGGTTTCACGCCACAATTTGAAGGCTTACAAGCATTGTATGAAAAATACAAAGACCAAGGTTTTGTGATATTAGGTTTTCCATGTAATCAATTTGGTGGCCAAGAACCTGGTTCAGGTGCAGAAGCTAATCAAAACTGTAAAATTAATTACGGTGTGACTTTCCCTATCCATGAAAAAGTAGATGTCAAAGGTGAAAATCAACATCCTTTATTCCGCTACTTAACTGATGCAGCTAAAGGAATGTTAAGTGAAAAAATCAAATGGAACTTCACTAAATTCTTAGTTGATAGTGATGGTAACGTTGTAAGCCGTTTCTCACCTCAAAAGAAACCAGCACAAATCGAAAAAGATATTGAAAAATTATTATAGATATTGTTTTAATACAATAAAAAGCTTCATTATAGAGTGAAATAGCAACTCTATAATGAAGCTTTTTATATTACAAACATTCCTCTATTTGTCAAAAGTGCTAAAATTTGATGAGTTTATTACAAGTTACACTTTCATTAAGACCGTTGTCTACGCTCTTAAGAACTTGCAACGTTGCACTTTAATTACAACTTATTCTTCACTATTTACTGATTCTTCAGAATCTGAAATTTCAGTCTCTACAGTAAATGTGCTGATCGCATGTTTGTATATCAAATGTTGTTTACCTTGAGAAACTAAACTTACAACATATTTGTCAAAGTCTTCAATAACACCTTTCATTTGAAAGCCGTTTAAAAAGAAAACTGTAACTTCTGTTTGTTGTGATTTAAAGTTATCTAGTGCTTGATCTTGGATGTTGTGGTTTGCAATCATGTTTAGAACTCCTTTTATTTATTTGGGTTGTAATCTCATCTAACATCATTTGAAGTGGCATTGTCTCTCTATTAAACCATTGAACAGTCAATTTATTCTTGAACCATGTCAATTGTCGCTTAGCATATTGTCTAGAATGTTGTTTTAACGTTTCAACTGCTTGGTCTATTGATGACTCACCATTCACAACAGGTACCAGCTCTTTATAACCAATTGCTTGCATACTTTGAGTAGATTCATAACCCTGTTCTACTAGATTCTTCACTTCATTAAATAATCCGTGGCCCAACATAATATCTACACGTTTATTTATTCTTGAATATAATGTTTTGCGCGACATTTCAATCCCTATTAATAATGTATCATAATTTTCTGTAAATTGTTGTACTTTCTTGCGAGAACTTATAAGTTTTTTTGTATTTAAGTAATATTCAATCGCTCTAAGCACTCTTTTTCTATTATTTGGATGTATGTCTTTAGCAGATTGTGGATCAAATGTAGCTAAATAATCATGCACTTCTTGATTAGTTAATTGTTCTAATTTTTGTAATTGTAACTGTGTTTTCTGTTCAACTTCTTTTGAAACTGTCTCATCATCAAAAGGATAATCATATATTAACGATTGTATATATAACCCTGTTCCTCCTGCTATGATCGGTATCTTTCCTCTTGAAGTTATATCTTCTATTAGTGCTTGAGCTCGTAATTTGAAATCGTACACAGAAAATGAGTCATCTGGATTTAAAATATCAATCATATAATGAGGAATTCCATCCATCTCTTCATTAGTAACTTTAGCTGTACCAATGTCCATTTGTTTATAAACTTGCATGGAATCCCCACTAATGATTTCACCGTTAATTTGTTTAGCAAGTTCAATACTTAACTCTGTTTTACCTGATGCAGTTGGACCTACTATAACTACTAAAAACGGTTTATTGACGTTACTCAATAGTTATCCCTCACTTTATTTTTTTCTTTAACACTTGTTTTTGGATCCATTCAAACATATGACTCCAAATCATTTCTTTTTCATCTTCAAATAAAATTTCATGTCTTCTATTAGCATATAGTTGGACTGTTATATGATTTATTCCAGCACGTTTGAATTTCTTTCCTAATTTACGTATACCTTTCCCATAATCTCCAAATGGATCATCCTTACCAGAAATTAGAAGTATTGGTAATAGTTCATTCATTTTTTTAAGTTGATTATTATTAGCTGTACGTATCATATTCTTAACGGTTTGGTAAATTAATTGGTTTGACACTAAGAAACCAGTGTAATCATCCTTAACAAATTTTTTAATTTCATCGCGTTTAGATGATAGCCAATCACTACTTGTTTCAGGTTGGTCTATCTTTTTATTAAACGATTTATAAACAAATTGATTTACCCATTCTAGGCAACTGCGCTTCCCAAAAATTAAAGTTATTAATTTTAAAACGATGGTGGCTGGAATCCCTTTATATTTTGGATATTGACCAGTACCAGTGAGAATTAAACCTTGCGCAATATCTGGATATTTCTCTACAAATAAACGCGCAATAATTGAGCCCATTGAATGTCCCAAAACGATATATGGAATATTGTTATCTGAACCGTGAAGTGTTTGAGCTATTTCATATGCATCTTGTGCAATGATATTCATTTCATCGTAATGACCTCTTTCGTTTTCATCAATATCAATACCATGCCCTCGATGATTATGTCGAATAACATCATATCCTTGATGTGTTAAAGCTTGCACAAGTGCTTCATATCGATCCATATGCTCAGCCATACCGTGAAAAATATGGACGACACCAAATGTTGCAATCTTAGCCTTATCTACTTTTACTTCAATCATAGTGCCGTCTTCAACGGTAATTTTGAATGATTGTTGACTCACGCATATGCCTCCTTGTGAAATTATAACTTAATCCTTAAAGCTTATATTCTTTTTAATATACCTTTCATTCTTAATGTTATCAAATTGTTAGACTCATTTTAACAACTAAAGCTTTATAACATAAAATTACTTTATTTTATAAAAAATGAACTGAGATGAGCTTCATATTTAAGCTCCCTCAGTTCAGATATTAACTGCGAATTTGAAGTTTAAAATTAATTTACTAGTTAGTTAGCAGTATCATATTTGAATTTAATCAAAAATGTTAAATTTCAAAACATAAATACTAAATTTATTTTAATACTGCAAGTTGTTCATTTCCACGAGTTGCTTCTTCAATTGCAACATTAATTTCTTTAGTAAATTCGTTTTGTTGACTTTGTGTATAATTTAGTAATTTAGCAAGTTCTTCAACGACTGCATCTTTATATTGTTTAACTTCATTGATATTGAAATAAAGTTTACCAGATCTGCGAATTAAGAAATCAGTTGGTTTAAACACCATTTCATTTTGTACACTATATACTAACTCAACGTACAATTCTAATGGTAAATTTAAATCTTTGTCTTGTGCAATTTGTGCGATGTTAAATAGTTTATCTACGTTAGAACCATATTTAGAAGCTAAACGTTTGGCAACTTCGGCTTGAAGTCCAATCGCTTTACCTTCTTCAACTTTGCGTTCCACGAAACTTTCAAAGTTAGCGCTACCACCTACATCACCACCAGAAATTGGTGTATGTTTTGTTTTACATTCAGCAAATGTCAATTTATATTCTTGTTTCAAGCGCTTAGCTAATAAATCTACGATTTCAAGCGCCATATGACGATAACCTGTTAATTTACCACCAGCGATTGTTAATAAGCCTGATTTACCTTCCCAAATTTCATCTTTACGTGAAATTTCAGAAGGGTCTTTTCCATCTTCTAAAATTAAAGGTCTAACTCCTGCCCAAGTTGATTCGATATCTTCATCTTTCACATTAACATCTGGGAACATATAGTTAATCGCATCAATTAGATAATCTCTATCTTCCTGTGTTGTTAAAGGTTTTGTTTTGTCATTATCATAGAAAGTATCTGTAGTTCCAACGTATGCTTTACCTTCACGTGGAATTGCAAAGATCATTCGACCATCTTTTTCAGTGTCAAAATAAACAGCTTGTCTTAATGGAAACTTAGATTGATCAATGACTACATGGACACCTTTAGTTAAACGTAATTGTTTATTGTTACGTGTATAATCTTTTTTACGAACTTCATCTACCCAAGGGCCTGCTGCATTAATAACTTTTTTAGCGTTAATTTCATACATTTCACCAGTAAGTTGATCTTGAACTTCAATACCTCTTACTTTTGATTTAGAATCGTAAATGAAATCTGTAGATTTCGTGTGATTTAAAATCTCTGCACCATTTTCTTCAGCACGTTTCATAACTTCAATTGTTAAACGTGCATCATCAGTACGGTATTCAACGTAATAACCGCCACCTTTAAGTCCATCTTTTTTTACCAATGGCTCTTTATTTAATGTTTGTTTTTTGCTTAACATTTTCTTGCGTTCATATTTTTTTACGCCTGCTAAACGATCATAAGCAGTTAAACCTAAATTAGTTGTGAATTTACCAAACGTTCCGCCTTTGTGCATTGGTAATAACATCCATTCAGGAGTAGTTACATGAGGGCCATTTTCATAAACAATCGCACGTTCTTTACCCGTTTCAGCTACAACTTTGATTTGAGCTTGTTTTAAATATCTTAAACCACCGTGAACAAGTTTAGTAGAACGAGAACTTGTACCTTGAGCAAAATCTTGCATTTCTACTAAAGCTACTTTCATTCCTCGTTGAGACGCATCTAATGCAATACCTGCACCTGTAATACCGCCACCGATAATAACGACATCGTATTCTTCATTTTGTAAATTTTTCTTAATTACTTCTCTATTTAATGTTGATAAAGCCATAAATATACCCCTCCGATATTTTATTTATGCGAAAAAAGAGAGACCTATCCATACAGAATCAAACTGTATGTAACAGGTCTCTCAAATCTCGACTGATGTATTAACTTAATTTAATCATATCACACTTCAATAAACTAAGCCATGTTTAGAGATTAATCTTCCAATTTAAAGACCTGAGTAGCTTCAACTGCTTTTTTCCAACCTTTATATAACTTAGTTCTGTCTTCTTCAGACATCTGTGGTGTAAATTCTGTTTCTAATTGCCATCTATTTGCTATTTCATCTTTACTATCCCAGAAACCAACAGCTAAACCTGCTAAATAAGCTGCACCTAATGCTGTCGTTTCTTGTATTTCAGGGCGTTCTACAGCAGTATTTACAATATCAGCTTGGAATTGCATGATAAAGTTATTTTTAACTGCGCCACCGTCAACACGTAAATTGTTCACTTCAATCTTAGAGTCTTTAGACATAGCTTCCATAACATCACGAGTTTGATAGCATAAAGATTCTAAAGTCGCACGAATAAAGTGTTCTTTTTCAGTACCGCGACTTAAACCAAATATAGCACCTCTAGCTTCTGAATCCCAATAAGGTGTACCTAATCCTACAAATGCTGGTACGAAGTAAACATTATCTGTAGAATCAACACGTGTAGCATAATTCTCTGATTGAGGTGCAGAATTTATAATTCTTAATCCATCACGTAACCATTGAATTGCTGAACCTGAAACAAAGATAGAACCCTCAAGTGCATAATTGACTTTACCGTCTAAGCCGTATGCAATAGTAGTTAACAACCCACTTTCAGATTTAACTGGGGCTTCACCAGTATTCATTAACATAAAGCCGCCTGTACCATAAGTATTTTTAACATCTCCACGTTCGAAACAAGCTTGTCCAAATAGTGCTGCTTGTTGGTCACCAGCAATACCTGAAATCGGTACCTCTTGACCGAAGAAATGATAATCTTTAGTGTGAGCGTAAATTTCACTAGATTCTTTAACTTCCGGTAATAATTGTTTAGGTACATTTAATAAATCAAGTAGCTCATCATCCCATTTTAAATCGTAAATATTATACATTAAAGTACGACTAGCATTTGAATAATCTGTAATATGTGCTTCTCCACCAGATAACTTCCAAACTAGCCATGTATCAATTGTACCGAATAATAAATCACCATTTTCAGCTTTTTCTCTAGCTCCATCAACATTATCAAGAATCCATTTAACTTTTGTACCAGCGAAGTAAGGATCTAACAATAATCCAGTTTTATTGCGGAATGTTTCTTCATGACCTTGTTCCTTTAATTCATGACAAATTGATTGTGTTTGACGGGATTGCCAAACAATTGCATGGTATATTGGACGTCCAGTATTTTTATCCCAAATAACTGTAGTTTCACGTTGGTTGGTAATTCCAATACCCTCAATTTGGTCAGCGTTAATTTCATTTTCATTTAATACTTCAGTCATAACTGCTAATACCGAAGTCCAAATTTCATTAGCATCGTGCTCTACCCAACCTGATTTAGGGAAGTATTGCTTAAATTCTCTTTGTGCAACACCTTTAATATCGCCTTCTTTATCAAATAGAATGGCTCTTGAACTTGTTGTTCCTTGGTCAATCGACATGATGTATTTTTCCATAAATTTTCTCCCTTTCTGCTATGTGAATAAAAACATTTATTTTTTAATTTTGAATAATAAGGAAGTGTACTATATGTATAGCACTTTTCCAAAAAAATTAACCACTAATTTAAGATATTTATTAAATTAATAAATAGACTCAATATCATTTGATTTATTAGATTTGTTTAAAACTAAACCTAATACTAATGTTGCTATTACTAGTAAAATACCTACCGCACAAATTAAATCAAATTGACCTTTATAAAATACTTTATAAATAACTGCTCCAAGCATACCTCCAGCTATAGGTCCTAATACAGGTACTATCGCGTATCCCCAATTAGAACCACCTTTACCTGCAATTGGTAATATAGCATGAGCGATTCTTGGTCCTAAATCACGTGCTGGATTAATTGCATATCCAGTCGGACCACCTAAGCTTAAGCCAATAGCCACGATTAAGCCACCAACAATAAGTGGATTCATTCCATCTGCAATTTTATTTACACCGATAAATAAGATACCTAAACATAAGATTGCTGTACCAATAATCTCACTTAAAAAGTTTGCAAAATAATTTTTAATAGCAGGTGCTGTAGAGAATACGCCTAACTTTGCACCCTGATCTTCAGTTGCCTTCCAATGTGGTAAATACATTAACCAAACTAATACACCGCCAAAGATACCTCCAAGCATTTGACAGATAATATAGCCAGGTACTTGAGCCCAACTAAAACTTCCATCCATCGCTAAAGCAATTGAAACCGCTGGATTTAAATGTGCACCTGAAAACTTACCAACTGCGTATGCGCCCATTGACACGGCTAATCCCCAACCTGCTGCAATTACTATCCAATCAGAATCCTGTCCAGCACTTCGCTTTAAATTGACGTTGGCACAAACGCCACCACCGAAAAGGATAAGAATAGCAGTACCAATAAATTCTGCTAAATATACATTCATGACGAATCCTCCTATAAGACAAAAAGATTCCTACAAAAGCGCTAATAAAGGCATTGCAGAAATCTCTTCGTCTCTTAATCTAATATTAACTTGTTTAAATCATACAAAAAGTTTGTAAGCGTTGTCAATACTTTTGTTAAAAATTTGTCACATTTAAATTGTTTGAAAAATTGTTATGATCGTTTTTTTAAGATTTTAAATTACAGCAAAATTATTAACGATGATGTTTACCATAATAAACGATTGCTTGTTGTAACGTAACTTGCCCCGCTATCAAGTGCTTGAGCAATTTCACTTTCTTCATTAATTAAACCACCTGCTATAACTTTTGAAGGGGTTTCTTCATCAATAATTTTAACTACTTTATGTGCAATCCCAGGTAATACTTCAATGAAATCTGGTTCAACCTTCTTAATTAAGTTGATACTTCTACTTAATGCTTGGCTGTCTATAATAAACACCCTAAAAATCGTTAACTTATTTAACGATTTAGCCTTCTGAATTACTTTAGATTTGGTAGAAACGATCCCTTTAGGATTATAAGTTTGAATTATATACTCACAAGCAAATTCATCGACAGCCATTCCTTTAATTAAATCAATATGAATATAAGTTTCAATTTGATTCGCTTTAAGCAATGCCATAACACTTTTCAAATGACCGATATGCATATCTAATAATACGCATATCTTATAATCTGTTTTTATTAATTTCTCTAAATCTTTCATGTTGCGTATCGCTGGTAAAACATATTCCTTCATGCGGCATTTTCCTCTCTACATTACACGTTTAAATAGTTTTTCAAGTTCATAATTTGAGAAATTGATAATTATAGGTCTGCCATGAGGACAAGTGAATGGATCTTCTGCTTCACGTAACTGATCTATCAAATCCGCCATTTCATTATTTTTTAAATAATGATTTGCTTTTATTGATTTTTTGCAACTCATCATGATGGCAGCATCTTCACGCATTTTTTTAACATTTACTTTTTTATCGTTTAATACTAACTCAACCATATCTTGAATAATTTCTTCAGCTTCAGCTTTTGGGAACCAAACTGGGTAACTATTAACGATATAATCATGACCGCCAAAGTGCTCCAAATGAACACCCACTTTGTCTAATTCATCTTGATATTGATCAATAATCATTTGTTCATCTTTTGAAAAGTGGAATGTTAGGGGTATTAATAAATCTTGAACTTCATTAGTCACTTCGCCAATTTTTTCTCTAAAATATTCATATTTGATACGTTCTTGTGCAGCATGCTGATCTATCATAAACATGCCATTCTCATTTTGAGCAATGATATAAGTGCCATGCACTTGTCCTACGACTTCCATATATGGAACGCGTCGAGATGGTGTGTTACTCACTTTACCTTTAATATCATTATTATCTTGCTGACTGTATAATGTTTGATAAGATTTCGATGACGCTTCATCACTATTGTTTTGTTCAGTTACAACTTCTTCTGAATCGTTTGTAGATTCGTCATTTAATGATGATGCATCACCTTTGTCTAAATCATTCAAAATTTCTTTTTGAATTTGGAAGTAATCTTTGTCATCTGAACGTTTATTATTATGTACGAAGCTTTCCGTACTTTCATTAATTAACTCATTATTATCTAAATTTGGATTTTGTACTTCAGATTCACTCATATCATAATATTGAGAATTTGTTTTGTCTTGATTAGAGTTACGATGCCTTCTTTCAAAGTCTAATTTTTGTTGTTCAAATTGATTTAAGACTTTATTTTTTTTAGGCGTTCTATCCAAATCGTTCTGTGGAATTAAAATTCTATCCTTGAATGCATAACGTATTTTCTCAACTATTAATTGATACAATTGCTCTTCCTTTGATAATCTGACTTCTAATTTAGTTGGATGGACGTTCACATCTACTAATATAGGATCCATTTCTATGTTTAAATAACATATCGGGTAGCGTCCTATTGTCAGTAATGTATGATAACCTTCAATAATAGCTTTATTTAGTACAAAATTTTTAATATATCTTCCATTTATAAAAATTGATATATAATGTTTGTTACTTCTTGAGTGTTCTGGCTTAGCCACAAAGCCTTCAAGGTGATAATCGCTTGTATCACCTTGAATGTGCACTAAATCTTTAGCTACTTTAATACCATAAATCTCTGCCATAACCTCATTTGTTTTACCTGAACCATTCGTTTTTAATAACGTTTTTCCATCAGATATTAATGAAATTCGTATATCAGGATGACTCATTGCCATCCGATTCACAATATCTGTAATTTTACCTAACTCTGTGTATAAGCTTTTAATATATTTTAAGCGAGCTGGTGTATTGTAGAAAAGTGATGAAACAGTAATATCTGTACCTTTTTTAGCTTTAGCAGGTTTACGACTTAAAATCTCTCCGTTTTCTGCATAGATTTCATATCCATTTTCTCTATCAGTGCAAGTTTTAAGTGTGACTTTAGCAACTGAAGATATACTTGCTAATGCCTCTCCACGAAATCCTAACGTTCTGATATGAAATAAATCGTCATCGTCATCTAATTTACTCGTGGCATGTCTATGAAACACTAAATCTAAATCATCTTGTTCTATTCCAGTACCATTATCTACTACTCTAATTGAGGATATACCTGATTGTTCTACCGCAATATTAATTTCTGTCGATTTAGCATCGATTGCATTTTCTAGCAATTCTTTCACAACTGAGCTTGGACGCTCTACTACTTCGCCTGCTGCTATTTTATTAGCTAAAGAGGTTTGTAGTTCTTTAATTTTGCCCATTTTCAAACACCTCTATCTCAATTGGTTTTGTAATTCACTTAGTTTTAGTAATGCTTCAATAGGAGTCATGTTTGATATATTAAGATTTTTAATCTGTTCCTCAATTTTACTAGTCATTGTTTCTGAATCAAATAAATCGAAAGACGCTTGCTCAAATTCATTCTCATTTGCATACTTTGTTGTTTGAGACTTTTTATCATTGTTATTTGCATTTTGTGCGTCATCATCTGCAAACCCTTCCACTGAGGCTGAATCTTTAAGAACAGTAATGTTAGAATACTCTTCATTATCAGAAGCCTTTTGACTTTGTTCAAAAGCATCTAATATAACTTGTGCACGGTTAATAACTTCATCTGGCAAGTTAGCTAGTTTCGCTACTTGAATACCATAACTATCATCTACAGCACCATCTTTTACTTTATGTAAGAAGATTAATTCACCTTGATATTCATCTGCAGCCACATGAACATTTTTAAGATTTGGTAGTTCTTGATCTAAAGTCGTAAGTTCATGATAGTGTGTTGAGAATAAAGTTTTCGCATGAGATGTTTGAGCAACATACTCAATCATTGCTTGAGCTAACGCTAGCCCATCATATGTTGAAGTTCCTCTACCAATTTCATCGAAGATTATTAAACTATCTTCTGTTGCATAAGTTAATGCTTTTTGTGCTTCTAACATCTCTACCATAAATGTACTTTTTCCTGATACTAAATCATCTGCAGCACCTATACGAGTGAATATTTGATCAAATATTGGTAATTCTGCTTTATCACAAGGAACATAAGCTCCCATTTGAGCCATGATGCTTATGATTGCTACTTGTCTCATGTAAGTTGACTTACCAGACATGTTAGGGCCAGTTATTAGATATATAAAGTTATCTTTATCTAATTTACAGTCATTAGGTACATAGTCATTGTAGTCCATCACACGTTCAACAACAGGATGGCGAGAGTTCTCTAAGCTTAGCGTTTTATTATCACTAAATTCAGGTTTAACATAGTTGTATTTTTGTGCAATTTCAGCAAAACTTTGTAGGCAGTCAAGTTCAGAAATGATTTTAGCCTGTTTTTGTAGTCTTTCAGTGTACGTTTTAATGTGTTCTCTTAGGCGAACAAATAGTTGATATTCAAGATCTACCGCTTTATCTTCTGCACCTAAAATAATATCTTCTTTTTCTTTCAATTCATCTGTAATGAAGCGTTCAGCATTGGACAATGTTTGTTTACGATGATAGCCAAATTTACTAGGTTCAAATCCTTGTAAATTTGCTCGTGTAATTTCTATAAAATAACCAAACACTTTGTTAAAACTAATTTTAAGAGATTTAATACCTGTACGCTCTCTTTCTTTAGCTTGTAATTGTGCTAACCAATCTTTTCCATTTTTAGAAGCTTCTAAGTATTCATCTAATTGTTTACTAAAGCCTTGTTTAAATAGACCACCATCCTTAATGGAAATAGGCGGTTCTTCGATTAAACTATCTTCTAACACTTGTAATAAGTCTTCTAATGGTTCAAGGGAACTAAATTGATATGATGCTACGTCATTCATACTTTCAAGTAAAGATTTAATATTAGGTATCTCTGAAATTGAATGTTTAAGTTGAATTAAATCACGCGCATTGACATTGCCATAACTGACACGGCCAACAAGTCTTTCTATATCATATACTTGATTTAAATATCCTCGTAATGTGTCTCTCTCAATAAAGTGATTCATGAATGATTCTACTACACTTAGTCTTTCTTCAATTCTTTCTTTATTGATTAATGGTCTGTCTATCCATTGCTTAAGGCGACGTGCTCCCATCGGCGTTTTAGTTTCATCCATTAACCATAAAAGTGTTCCTTTTTTAGATTTTAATCTAATACTTTCGGTTAATTCTAAATTTCTTTTGGCATAGTAGTCCATCTTCATAAAATCCACTGCAGCATACGTTATTGCAGTTTCTATGTGAGACAAATCTCGTTTTTGAGTATGATAAACATAATCGAGTAATAGTTGTGTTGCTAGATACATATGATTATTAGTTAATTGATTCACTTCATAGCTTGCATCGGAAATAGATTCTCTAATTGTTATAGTTTCTGTAGTTAAATAGATTTGCTTTTTAAAATTTTCATCAATTTCTTGGTTAACAACGATTTCATTAGGATTAATAGTTACAATTTCATTAATCAATGTATCTTGATCTTCAATTTGAGTGGCTTTTAACTCTCCTGTAGAAATATCACAATAGCTAAGGGCGTAGTTACTATCTTGTTTAATGAAACTTAAAATGTAGTTATTTTGATTTTCATCCATACCACCTTGTTCCATGACTGTTCCAGGTGTTACAACTCTAACTACTTCACGTTTTACCATACCTTTAGTTTGTTTAGGATCTTCCATTTGTTCACAAATTGCTACTTTATAACCATTATTTATCAATGTTTCAATATAGCTATTAGCGGAATGATACGGAACGCCACACATAGGTATTGGATTCTCTTTTTTAGCATCTCTTTTAGTTAATGTAATTTCTAATACCCTTGACGCTTCTTTAGCATCTTCAAAAAACATTTCATAAAAATCGCCTAATCTGAAGAATAATAAGCAATCTTGATATTGCGATTTAATTTTTAAATATTGTTGCATCATCGGTGTCGTGTTAGACATATTTTCACAACCTTACTAATTTTTTCCGATTTATTACATGCTTTTAACTCATATATTTTAACATATGAAATGTTACAACGCTCGTGAGTTCATGTTATTGATGTTATTTATTTTTTAGAGTTTAGTTAAAAAATGATTCATCTTAATTTACAAATAAAAAGATTATCACAACAAAATATAGAACACATACGTTTCATAAACGACTGTACTTTATTTTGGAATGATAATCTCAAATCAACTAAATCAATCTCTTATTTCCAAATTATTATTTTTTAAATCTATCTAGTAAACCTCTTTTTTTCAACATTATAAGTAAGAAATAACTAATAGCAGCTCCGATAAAACTTGAAATAATAAATGCTATCATTAAGGGTTTGACGAAGAAATCTTGCATACCTAAAACCCACGCCATTGGTATGCATAAAAGACTTCCTATAATGCCTGTACCAATTACTTCACCAACAGCAGCCATAAAGATATGTTTTCTATACATATAGAATACACTAGCCAATAGCACGCCAATCATACTTCCAGGAAATGCAAAAAAACTACCAGTACCAAATAAATTTCTTATGATTGATGAAATTAATGCTTGGGCTAAACCGTACCATGGCCCTACAAATACTGCACATAACACATTGATGAAATGTTGAACAGGTGCTGCTTTGACAGGACCTAAGGGTATGATAATAATACTGCTTAATACAACATTAGTGGCAATTAACAGTGCAGTAAGTGTCAATTTTCTATTGTTCATAGTGCTTATCCCTTTCTTCCATTAATCCTTATGTTCATCTTCATTATGTTCATTCAAACGATCTTCCATTGTGCTTATCATTAGTTGTAATAAATCATTTGCTTCATACTGAGCAGAACGAAATTCTTCCACTATTGGTAATTCATTAATTTCATGTTCTAGCGCTTCAATTTCATTTTCTGATTGTTGATAAGCATGTTGTTTCCCATAATTTTGAAAATTAACAGATTGCTTTTGTTGTTTTTTTAAGCGATTCATTTTACTTTCAATATTATGATTTTCATGAATTTGTTTCTCTATATTTTGATAAGATTTTATAAGATCTAAATTTTGAATTTTACTCGTGAGTTGATCGGCTTGTTTTAAAATATCATCTTTACTATACATTTAATTTGTCACCAATGGTGCATCGTTAAATTCTTTGAATGTACCATTTAATGAATATTGTTTTGTTTCATCAATTTCAACATTTACTAACTTACCGATTGCCTCACGTGGACCTTTAAAGTTAACTAACTTGTTCTTTTCGGTATAACCTGCTAAAACTGTATCATCTTTTTTACTTGAACCTTCACATAGAACAGTTACAGTTTTGCCTTCATATTGATTCATGGCTTTTTCTGAATAATGTCCTACTTTTTTATTTAAACGTTGTAATCGTTCTTTTTTAACGTCTTCAGGTACATTATCTTTCATTTTTGCGGCAGGTGTACCATCCCTTTGAGAGTATAAATACGTATAAGCGTGCTCAAATTGAACTTCGTCATATAGTGATAGTGTCTCTTCAAATTGTTCTTCAGTTTCGTTTGGATATCCAACAATGATATCAGTAGTTAAAGCTACATTAGGTATTGATTTTTTTATTCTATTAACTAGATTTAAATAACTTTCTCTTGTATATTTACGTCCCATAATTTTCAATACAGCATTATTTCCTGATTGCACGGGTAGATGGATATGAGGTACAATATTGCCACCTTTAGCTATTACTTCAATCATTCTATCTGTAAAATCCCATGGGTGACTAGTAGTAAAACGTACTCTTGGAATATCAATTTTGGAAATATCTTCTAATAAATCTCCTAATCCATACTCTAAATCCTTAATATCTTTACCATATGAGTTTACATTTTGACCAAGCAAAGTTATTTCTTTATAACCATCTCTCGCTAAACCGCGAACTTCTTCAATAATATCTTCTGGTCTACGACTGCGTTCTTTACCTCTAGTAAAGGGTACAATGCAATATGTACAGAATTTATCACAGCCATACATAATATTAACCCATGCTTTTGTACTACCTTCACGTACTTTAGGAAGGTTTTCAATAATGTCGCCTTCTTTAGACCAAACTTCGACAACCATTGCTTTAGATAAGTATGCTTCTTCTAAAATTTCAGGTAATTTGTGAATATTATGAGTTCCAAAAATCATATCCACATTTTGGTATGATTTAAGTATTTTATTTACTACTGACTCTTCTTGTGACATACATCCACATACACCAATTAATGCTTCTGGTCTATTCTTTTTTAAATGTTTTAAGTTACCAATTTCACTAAACACTTTATTTTCAGCGTTTTCACGAATCGCACATGTATTTATTAAAATAACGTCCGCTTCGTTGATATCTTCTGTGGCAGTATATCCTAAGGCTTGTAATATTCCTGCCATTACCTCAGTATCATGTGCATTCATTTGGCAGCCATATGTTTTTATTAAGAATGTGCGACCTTTGCCCATCCCTTCAAACTTGTCTTCTATATGAAAGTCACGATTATAATTTATATCTTGTTTTCCACGTTTACGTGCTTCTTTTAAACTAGGTGGTTGATAAATTTTTTCGAAATATTTACTATAATCTTTTTCAACTTTTCTATCGCGTTCATCAAGGATATTTATCGTACCAGCTTTTCTTTGTTCTTCGTTCACTTTAAAAAATTCCTTTCTATATGCCCTTATATCATTAGTTCATTATATTAAAATTAATAATAAAGTGCAAAAAGAGTTGAAATAGTTAATAAATTTGTCATTTAAAAAGTGGAATGGGGTGGGATAGAAATAATATTTTTACAATATTTATTTGGATGTAATCTTAGCAAAGCAAGATTGACTAGCATTAAAAAAGCTTGTTATAGGTGTTTTTAGATCAGTCAACTACTGCCATTATAAAAAATATAGCCTAAGACACAGATTTATGTCTTAGGCTTATTTCATTTAACCTTTACTTACTCGTTATCATATTTTCCTGTTAACGTTTCAATTGTGATGCCAGCTGGTACATGGTAGAACTTAACTTGACTTATAATACTCGGACATTCTAATTCAACCATTCGTTCATGCAATTTTTGGATTAAAATTAAGCACTCGCTCATATCACCTTGAACTGTGGTCTCAAGCGGGCCAACTCTAAAATGCAATCCAGAATCATCAATAATTTTTATTGCCTCATCTACATAAGGTATAACGTCTTCATTGTTTGGCGTTTTCGGAACGATTTGAATACTCATTAATGTGTCTTGCATCAACAATCACCTCATTCAATATTATTACCTTAATTTTACCACGCCTTTATTTAACTTTCCTTAATTAATTGCCGAGTTAATTGCTTGGCCAAAATCATACATTTTATCATCCCAATTTGATTCATCCATTCTACTTTTACGATTAAACTTATTATTTTTAAATAAAGACTTTCTTAAACTAGATGTTAATTCTATTTGTACCCCAACTTCATTTTTGGTGCAATTAACTATATTATCATCTTGAACACCAGACATGTGACTCGGTGCTTCTTTAACTTCTACACCTATTTGATTTAATTCATTAGCAATACGCTCTTTTAATTGAATATCTTTACCACCGATATAAGCAACGTCTTCTTCACCAAGACATCCATGAATTGTCACAGCACGTTCACTAGATTTTACAAAGTTCATTGCGATATCATTATCATAGTTTATAGATGTCACATGCAATTCATTGTTTCCTTTTGTTCGAATACCGTTAAATGCGAAATAATTAAATTGCCCTTCATTAGCAATGACCCTAGCAATTTCAGAAGTGGCTGGTTCAATTCCACCACCATGTATTGCCAAAATCGTTACGTCACTATCTCTATCTTCAGTAATTATCTCCCAATCCTCATTCTCAATTGTCTCATTTTGTAATTCTTTCATAGAATGATATTTATCCATTGTAAAAACCTCTCTTAAGTATAATGTTATTATTATTCTTTCCCATTTTATAAATTCTAATAAGTATTTAAATGATTTTTAACAATGATTACTTAAACTAAAATATTTTAATATTTTCTATACATCATTAAGCTATGGTGTTATTATTTTCCATAAAAAAATCTAAAGTTATAAAAAAACTCACTTCAAAACTTAAGGCGTTTTAAAGTGAGCTCATACAATTTCTATACAAATTGAGCAGTTAAGTTATTAAAATCTTCTTCTGTTATATGAATATCGCGTTTAGATAATGCACTTTCATTTAATTCTTCAATTTGAGACTCATATGATGGTGTTTCAGTATCTTGATATACAATACCTTTAACTAGTGATTCATGATCTAGAACAGTCTTCATTGCTAATTGTTTATCTGAAGTATCATAGCCTTCGATATCTTCTAAACTAGTTAAATGTTCTTTAAACCAATCATATGTATTTACTTTGTTGTATGTTACACATGGTGAAAAGACATTTACAAAAGAAAAACCATCATGGTTAATCGCATCCTCAATTAGTTTAGTTAATGCTTTAATATCACTAGAAAAGCCTTGTGCTACAAATGTAGCGCCTGATGATAAAGCTAATTCGAGTGGTGCAACATTCTTCTCGATATTACCTTTAGGGGTAGATTTAGTAACAAAACCTACTGCAGATGAAGGCGACGTTTGACCTTTAGTTAAGCCATAAATTTGATTATCCATAACAATATAAGTCATATTCATATTTCGTCTTAATGCGTGTATGGTATGACCCATACCAATAGCGTATCCATCGCCATCACCACCAGAAGCAATAACTGTTAAATCCTTGTTAGCCATTTTAACACCTTGCGCTAATGGTAAAGCACGTCCATGTATGCCATGTACACCGTATGAATTAATGTAACCAGATAGTCGTCCTGAACAACCTATACCAGTAATAATTGCTACTTCCTCTGGCTCTAACCCTACATTAGCTGCCGCCTTTTGAATAGCTGCTTGAACTGAGAAATCACCACAACCGGGGCACCAATTTGGCTTCACATTATTTCGAAAATCTTTAAATGTAGCCAATTATACCAACTCCTTACTTTCGCTTACTACTTTTTGTCCTTTAGATTCAATTTCATGAGGTAAGAAAGGTGTTCCATCATACTTAGTTTGATTTATTAATTTATTTTGAATAGTTGTATTCATTTTAAGGATATTTGAAAGTTGACCTTGATAATTATGTTCAACAACAATAACTCTAGATGCTTTATCGATAGCTGCTTGAATGACATCTTTCGGCATAGGATGTAGTTGTCGAATCTGCATTGTATTTACTTTTATACCTTGAGCATTTAGTCTTTCTGCGCCTTCTTGAATTGCACCTTTACTAGATATGAATCCTATAAATAGAATATCCGCTTCTTCATGATGCTCATCTAACTCAACAGGCTTTTCAATTAGTATATTTGATGTTTTACGCATTCTTTTTTCCATTTGTTGACGTCTATTTTCAGCCACTTCACTCGGTTTACCTTCTTCATTATGTTCAACGCCAGTTACATGGTGTATGCCACCTTTAACGCCTGGAATTGGTCTAGGTGATATTCCATTTCCTGTTAATGCATATCTTCTAAAGTATTGTTTATCGCCTTCTTCACGTTCAATATCAGATTGTAATAACTCGCCACGATGTATTTGAATTTTATTATAATCTAAGCGTTCGACTGTTTGTTTACCTAACGATAATTGTAAGTCACTCAATATAATTACTGGGCATTGATATTCTTCGGCTAAATTAAAAGCCTCAACAGTTAAATAGAATGCATCTTCAGCATCTGTAGGAGCAACTACTATTTTAGGTATATCTCCATGCGTACCATAAATCATTTGCATTAAATCTGATTGTTCTTGCTTGGTTGGTAAACCTGTAGATGGTCCACCACGTTGAGTATTAATAATGACTAAAGGTGTTTCAGTCATACCTGATAGGCCTATGGCTTCCATCATAAGTGATAAACCTGGACCAGCACTAGCAGTAAATGCTCTGACACCTGCATAATTAGCACCAATTGCCATATTGGCTGCAGCAATTTCATCTTCAGTTTGTACTACGGTACCGCCTACTTTTGGGACGTTTGCAATCATATATTCCATAATTTCAGATGCCGGTGTAATTGGATAAGCAGCCATGAAACGAGAACCAGCTGAAATCGCACCTAATCCAATAGCATCATTACCAATCATATATAAGTGTGGATTCTCTTCAGTCGTTTGTAGTTTGAAGTCTCCTTGTAAATCATTTAATTGTTCTTTCATCAATGTATAACCTTGATTTAGAGCTTCAATGTTCATTTCTACAACTTTTTCACCTTTTTTAGTAAACATATTAGTTATAAGGGTTTCAAATGTTGCAGTATCTAAATCCATGATTGCACATGTTGCTCCTATAGCAACCATGTTTTTCATTAATGCAGTACCTAATTCTTTAGCTGTGCTAGTAAAAGGTAATTCAATAAGTTGAGCACGACATTGTTCAGGTTTTGTCGGTTTAACTTTTGCATCAGCAATAATAATGCTATCTTCACGCATTTCATGATGATTCAATTCAATCGTTTCTTGATCAAAAGCCACTAGAATGTCTAAATCATCACTGATTGCATGTACAGGTGCAGTAGATACTCTAATTTTGTTATTAGTATGTCCACCTTTTATACGACTTGAGAAATGTCTATATCCATATAAATAATAACCTTTACGGTTCATTGCTGTGGCAAAGATTTCTCCAGTCGATTCGATACCTTCACCTTGTTGTCCGCCCACTTTCCATGATATTTGTGATTTCATATCATATGCCTCCTGTGGAATTAATTCATAATAAATCATAACAAAAATAACCACCGTCTTACTATGACAACAGTGGCAATTATTTAAATTCATACTAATGGACTATATTCATTCATCTATAAATTTCTTTTAAATTATTTATTAAATGGATGATCATCATTAATTAAAATTCTTTCAATTTGCTTTGTTTTTCCATCTTTATCTAAATCTATAATAACACCAGATAGAACACTTCTTCCATCATCCGGCACAACATGACGCTGTGGTAAGCTTGTGATAAATCTCTCTATTACTTCATCACGATTAATACCTAATATACCATCGTAATATCCTGTCATACCAACATCAGTAATATACCCTGTGCCATTCGGTAGTACACGTTCATCTGAAGTCTGAATGTGTGTATGCGTACCAACTACCGCACTTACTCTACCATCTAAATACCATCCCATTGCATTTTTTTCTGATGTCGTTTCTGCATGAAAATCAACAAATATAAAATTAGTCTCTTTTTTAGCCTCTTCAATAAGTTGATCAGCTTTTTTAAAAGGGTCGTCGATATCTTGCATAAATGAACGGCCTTGCAAATTAATAATTGCTAATTTAATATCATTAATTTGAATAAATCTCATGCCTACACCAGGTGCTTCACTTGGAAAATTAGCGGGTCTTACCATTCTGTTTGCATCATCAATAAAGTCATAAATTTCACGTTGGCCGTATGTATGATTACCCATCGTCATGAAATCTACGCCATCTCTTAATAATTGTTTATATAACTTTTCAGTTAGACCCTTACCGTGCGCTGCATTTTCAGCATTAACGATACTTACAGTAGGTCTATATGATTTTTTTATTTTAGGTAAATATTCAGCAATCGCATTTCTTCCAACTTTACCTACGATATCTCCAATAAATAATATCCTCATTGAATGTTCATCCTCTCATAAAAATAGTTTAATTCATATAGGTCTATAATAAAAGAGGATATTCATACTCTTTTTAAATTTGATATCTATTTTCTTTAGCATGTATACAACATATGTTAAGATAGGTTTATCAAAAGTAATAGGAGTTGTAAAATTTACATGTCAATTAATATTGATCCAGAGAAGTTTGCAGAATTAGTGGTAAAATCTAATCCATCTAAATCTGAAGATGCAGAAGATATCGCTAAAGAAAGTCTTGAATTATACATCAACGCTTATCGTTTAGCTGAAAGATATTCAAATATTGCTACTAATTGCTATGATACAGCAGAAATAATTTCTGAATTAAGAAAAACAGATTTACAACTTAAATAATTTATAAGACTATCAATTAAGGATAAGCATGAACATCAAATAGTTTAAGTTTACAATGAAAATTTATATTAAATGATTGAACTTTGAGTATGTCCTCAATCAGTTTGTACTTTTTGGTTCTAGTCATTTATTTGGAGTGAGACTATGAATTCGTAATGAATTCAATCTCACTCTTTTTTAATGACAACATTTCACCTACTTTATTAAATTCAATTAATAATTGAATTTTAACTGAAAAGAAAAAACAGACCCAAAATTTGGATCTGTTAAAAACTATTTCGCATACTCTACTGCTCTTGTCTCTCTTACAACTGTCACTTTGATGTGACCAGGATATTGTAATTCATCTTCTATTTGCGTTTTAATGTCTTTAGCCAGTCTGTATGACTTCAAGTCATCTATTTCATCAGGGGAAACAATAACTCTAATTTCTCGACCTGCTTGAATAGCGAATGCTTTTTCTACACCATCATAACCTTCAGAAAGTGTTTCTAAGCGTTCTAATCTACGTATATAGTTTTCAAGCGTTTCTTTACGAGCACCTGGTCTAGCCGCAGATAATGCGTCAGCAGCTGCTACCAGAATTGAAATAATAGAAGTTGGTTCAACATCACCATGATGAGAGTGAATAGCATTAATTACAGTTTCATTTTCTGCATATTTTTTAGCTAATTCAACACCTATTTCTACGTGGCTACCTTCAACCTCATGATCTATCGCTTTACCAACATCGTGAAGTAATCCAGCACGTTTGGCCAAGCTAACATCTTCTCCTAGTTCAGCAGCTAGCATTCCAGATAAATGCGCCACTTCAATAGAATGTTTCAAGACGTTTTGACCATAACTAGTTCTATAATTTAGACGACCTAAGACTTTAACTAAGTCTGGGTGCATATTATGAACATTGATTTCGAATGTTGCTTGTTCACCAGCATCTCTAATAATGTCATCTACTTCTTTTCTAGCTTTATCTACCATTTCTTCAATTCTGCCTGGATGGATGCGTCCATCTGAGACTAAATTAACTAATGCTGTACGCGCGATTTCACGTCTAATTGGATCAAAACCAGATAAAATAACCGCTTCTGGTGTATCATCAATGATTAAATCAATACCTGTTAATGTTTCTAAAGTTCTAATATTTCTACCTTCTCTACCAATGATACGACCTTTCATCTCATCATTTGGTAAATTAACTACTGAAACTGTTGATTCAGTTGTATGGTCAGCAGCTAATCTTTGAACGGTAGTAGCTAATAATTCATTTGCTTTTTTATCAACTTTTTCTTTAGCTTCTTTCTCTTTTTCTTTAACAAGTACTGCAATATCTTGTGACAGTTCTTCTTCAACCCTTTGAAGTTGTTCATTTACAGCTTCTTTTTGAGTGAGACCGGAGATGCGTTCTAGTTCTTGTTCATGCTTCATTATTAATGTCTGAACACTACTCTCTTTTGCATCTACTTGTTGTTGTCTTTCTTCAAGTTTAGATTCTTTTTGTTCTAAAATCTCATCTTTTTTATCGAGAAGATCAGATTTTCGATCTAAATTTTCCTCTTTTTGAAGAAGTCGGGCTTCTTGTCTTTGAAGCTCACCACGTCTTTCACGTAGTTCTGATTCAGTTTGTTCTCTTATGATTTGGTTTTCTTCTTTTGCCTCTAATAATTTTTCCTTTTTGATATTATCAGCTTCTTTTTGACCTTGCTTGATAATATCATCAGCAGTTTGTCTAGCTTGTAATTGCTTTTGATGCAATAAATTTCGGGCTACAAAATACCCCACAACAACCCCTAGAATAATCCCCAGCAAAATGAGTAGGAGGTTTAATAAATTCACATAAACACCTCCTTTTTCTAGGTATTTGCTTTGTATATCAAAATCTCTTTATGATTTTTATAAATGTATAATAATTATACATATTAATTGTACGTTTATTAACTTGTTAGTGTCAAGATATGAAATTGCACTGTATTTCGAATTTACATATATTACTTACTATATGTAAGTTTATATAAAAACAAAAATCCTACTACAATGTTAAGTGATAAAAAATGCCTCCTAGTATTTCATTTATTCAATGCTTAATACTAGGGTATCTTATCAAATGTAGCAGGCTTATTTCATATAATAAAAGTGAATTTTAGTGAACTGACGTATTTTACTAAAACTTTATTGCTATATAGTTAGCGAAATATTCACTTCAATAATTAAAATTGTAAATATTATTCTTCATCGAATAAGGTTTGCGGTGCATCTTCTTTTTCATCAACATCTCCATCGAAAATACCAAGTTTTTCTCGTAACTTACGATCGATTTCTTCTTTAACTTGAGGATTTTCTTTAAGGTATATTTTTACATTTTCTTTACCTTGACCCATTCGATCACCATTATATGAGTACCATGCACCTGATTTATCTACGATGTCATTTTCAACACCAAGATCAATCAATTCACCTTCTTTAGAGATACCTTGACCATACATAATATCTACTTCAGCGACTCTAAAAGGTGGTGCAACTTTGTTTTTGACAACTTTAATTTTAGTTCTGTTACCAACAATTTCTTGGCCTTGTTTTAACTGCTCAGCACGACGAACTTCTAAACGAACAGAACTATAGAATTTTAATGCACGTCCACCAGGTGTAGTTTCTGGGTTACCAAACATTACACCAACTTTTTCACGAATTTGATTAATGAAAATGGCTGTTGTATTTGATTTTGAAATTGCACCAGATAATTTACGTAACGCCTGTGACATTAAACGAGCTTGAAGTCCTACATGCGTATCGCCCATTTCACCTTCAATTTCTGCTTTAGGTGTTAATGCGGCAACAGAGTCAACTACTACAATATCAACCGCACCACTTCGAACGAAAGCTTCAGCAATCTCTAAACCTTGTTCACCATGGTCTGGTTGTGATAGATATAAATTATCAATATCTACACCTAATGCTTCTGCATATACCGGATCAAGTGCGTGTTCGGCATCGATAAATGCAGCAACGCCACCGTTCTTTTGTACCTCCGCAATAGCATGTAAAGCTACTGTTGTTTTACCAGAACTTTCTGGTCCATAAATCTCTATAATTCTACCTTTAGGATATCCACCTACACCTAGTGCGTTATCTAATGTAACTGAACCACTTGAAACACTTGAAACACGGCGTCCTTTATTATCGCCTAGTTTCATAACGGCACCTTTACCGAATGATTTTTCCATATTTTTTATAACTGTATCTAAAGCTTTTTGACGATCATTATCCAAAGCGAAACCTCCTATTAATGAGTTAATCATCGTATTAATATCTTAATTAATACTATACATTCAATTGAATCTAATTACAAGCATTTTGCGAATATTTGTTCGCTTTTAACAATACGAGACAAGACAAAATCGAACAAACGTACTAAAAAATACTCTAGTTTTCAAAAATAATAACTATTTAAACCAATTTATTAACTTTATCATGGCATAATTTTGACTTCTGCTTTTTAAAATATTTCGTTTTAGAGGCATTTTAAATGTCTCATATTTAAACACACTGTCATCATAGTATCCAAGATAAACTTGTTCTTGATCGTGTAATAACGCTATACCCCAATCAGTTTTATATAAATCTTTTACATATTGAGATACATATTTTAATTTATCTTGAATATCATCAAAATCAGAAACAAAGACTGATGAATCAGGTAGTTGTCCTTTCAATAAATGATTTAAATCTTGGTTTTTCAAACGTGTATATAGTGCACCATTTGTCACGCCATCATATATGCTGAAACTTTTATTTATAATATTCATTAATGCCTGTTCAATAACGATATCATCCGAACCGTAATAATAGTCACCTATTCTTGCAAGAATCTTCTCTTTAGTAGGTGCAATTAACTTTTTGCATTCATTTTCAGTATTTGCATTAGCAGTTAATCTAATATAAACTTCATGCGTACCAGCTAATGGAGCAATGGTTGGATTATCTTGACTATCAATTAAATCCATTAACTCTGTTTCAACTTTAGATTCTCCAATTCCAGCGAATCTTAATTGTTCTGAGTGTATAACTCTATCTTCATCCATTAAATAAGGTAATAACTCATTCTTTGCCATTGGTTGCATTTCACTTGGTGGGCCAGGTAATAAAATGACTTTCTTATCTTCATATTCCACAAACATACCAGGTGCCATCCCATAATTGTTTTGTAATACTTTTGCACCTTCAATAACCAAAGCTTGTTGCTTATTATTGGGTGTCATTTCTTGTCCTTGTTCTTTAAAATAATTCTCAATATATTCTAATGCATTTGTATCTGTCACAAGATTTTTACCAAGCACTTTCGCAACAGTATGCTTTGTTAAGTCATCTTTTGTAGGTCCTAATCCCCCAGTAAATACAAGTGTATCAAAACGTTTTAACCCCTCTTTGATAACATACTCTAATCTTTGAGGATTATCGCCAATCACAGTATGTTCGACAACACTTTTACCAATACTATTAAATAATCTTGATAAATATTGTCCATTCGTATTAGCAATTTGTCCTAATAATAACTCAGATCCAACAGCTATTATTGAAATATTCATGTCCATTTATCCCCCTAACGATAATTCTTGCACAACATCTATCATTATAATGCAAAGTATGACATTTATTCTAAAAATTGAACTAAAAAACCAAGAATAAATAGGAATAGAATTATCTTTCTATCACTATCATTCTTGGTTATATTTCACTAATTTAATGTTTGAAAACATCTCTACCTTTATAAAAGTATTCAATACCAGATAAAATCGTGAATAAAACACCTATATAAAGTAATACTTGTCCAATTTGGATGCCTATCCATGTTGCTAATAAATCACCTAATAAAATCCAAATAATCGCAACCATAGTCACAGCAGTTTTAATTTTACCTAATTGACCAGCAGCACTAACAAACCCTTGTTCAATCTGTAATAGACGTAATCCTGTAACAGCAAATTCACGTGCAATTATAATGATTGCTACTACTGAATTTGTAAGTCCTAATTGAACCATAACAATTAATGCACTGGAAACTAGCAATTTGTCAGCTAGTGGATCTAAGAATTTACCCATATTAGTTACAAGTTGCCATTTTCTAGCTAAGTACCCATCTAGGAAATCACTTAAAGAAGCTACAATGAAAATGATAGCAGCAATAAGTTGTTCAATACGGATTTCAAATCCACCTAAAATAGATACATTGCCAAATCCAAAGTTTACTAGAGCAAATAATATGAAAACCGGAATTAATATTACTCTGAAAACCGTAATTTGATTTGGAATATTCATGTTAAAGCCTCATTTCTAAATTTATCTCTCATTTTATAATAGTAACACAGCTAAGACCCATAAGATAAAAGTTATTACAATAATGCCACCAATAATTATCATTAATTGTAAAGGTTCTTTACTCTTATTACGATATGTAGGCGCGTCATCATTATGATATCTATATAAAAGCTCATTCAATTGATGTTGACTATCTGGTATTTCCTCTTGATGCGCTTGAATCAGTTGTTGTGAATCAATATTTACCACACTCGCATAACGTCGAATAAAACCCTCTGCGTAATCAACTTTAGCTAATTTATCAAACTGATTTTGTTCGATTAATTTCAACGTATCACGTTTAATTTGAGTGCGCTCTTCTAATTCTGCTAACGTCATTCCTAGCCTTTCACGTCTACCTTTTAATGTTTCACCAATTGTCTTCACTTCTAAAAGCCTCCACAACCACTATTCAAAAAATCCAAATCCTCCGCCAAACATGTCTTCTCCAAAGTCTAGCGTGTTTTTACTTTTAACTGTTTGTTGTTTCATTTGATCATATTCAATTTCTTGATTTTCATTTTCTCTTAATTCAATAATATAATCAAAATCATCCATGCTATAATTACCCGATTCCACAAATAAATCTGGATGTTCAACCACTTTGATTGATGGTAAGGTCATTACTTCACGCACTAATTCTTGATGCTTAGGGTTTGATTCTCTAGCAGTGACAGCGCCATCAATAATATAAACATGGTTAGAATCATATTCTCCTTTTATAAGAGAGCTTCGTACAGTTTGCTTAATCAATGTAGAACTAATAAATAGCCATCGCTTGTGCGCACATACACTTCCTGCTACGATTGATTCTGTTTTTCCGACACGCGGCATACCTCTGATACCAATTAATTTATGACCTTCCTCTTTAAATAGTTCAGCCAAAAAATCTACCAATAAACCTAAATCTTCACGTTCAAAACGAAAAGTTTTTTTATCATCGGCGTCTTGTTCAATATAACGTCCATGTCTAACAGCCAATCTATCACGCAATTCAGGTACTCTTAATTTAGTAATTTCTATCTCACTAAGCTCATTGATTATATGTTCAAAGCGATTAACTTTCTCAAGACTGTCCGTTTTAATTAATAAACCCCGTCGACCTTGATCAACCCCGTTAATCGTAATGATACTTATACCTAACATACCAAGTAAACTCGAAATATCACCCAGTAAACCTGCTCGGTTAACTGTGATTTCATATTCAAGATACCATTCTTTCTTTTCGGCTACTGTCATCAATATCCGCCCCTTGTTTTAAATGGTAACCTACCATCGGAATATTAAAATTAGTAATCATATTATAGCATTTAGAACTTAGTTCAAAAATCTTTTTTTACTGTGTAAGGGAAATTTACTATAGCTAATAGAATAGTGACGATAAATGCTATCACATCCTCAATTGTCACATCCTCAATTGTCACAACTTAAATATACCAAGCACCGTTTACTTTTTGAACAGTTCCAGTAATACTTTTCGCTAGAGGATTCCATAAATAAGCACACGTATGCGCAATTTCACAAGGATTAATCATTCTTTGCTGAGGCAATTCTGCTAATATAGCTTTCAATTCATCTGAATTAAAAACTTGTGACATATTTCCACTTACAAAACCAGGCGTGATAGCATTAACAGTGACATTAGTCATCGCTAATTCTTGACTTAGCGCTTTGACGAAACCGATTTGTGCACTTTTCATTGCCGAGTAAATTGTTTCCATACTCGCACCTGTTTCACCCCAAATGGATGAAATAACAATAATTCGACCAAACTCACTTTGACGTATTAAGTCTATAAAATAACGACAACATCTAATTAACTGCTTAACATGAATGTTATAACTAAAATCAATATCATTATCTGACATATCTTGCAATAAGCCATACAAAGCTGTACCACTACTGTATATCAAACAATCTAAATGTTTGATGTGAGCAAACGTAGTTTCCAAATCAATATTTTGCGTCAAATCAGCTTGTATAAATTCGACTGCTTCGCCTTTGTACTTATCTTGTAATGCTTTTAAATCTGATTGAAAATATTGAATAATTACTTCATTACCTTCTTCTAATAAACGCTCTACAATTGCTGTTCCAATAGTGCCTGACCCACCAAGTACTAACGCTCTCATTAAGCTTTAGGCTCCAATCGACTATCAACCATATTATTGATATTTAAATATTTAGATGATGTTTCGTTAATACTATCTAATGTTATATTATCTATAATATCTAACATATCGAATACACTGACGCCCTCAAAGTATAATTTAGAATATTGATTTGCAATATATTCAGGAGAATTTAAACTTGAAATAAATTCCCCAATAAATTGTTTTTTCAACAATTCAAATGCTTCTTGATCATCAAGATTACCACAATACTTGTTTAGCTCTCTTAACAACACTTCTTTTAACTTATCTGGATATTGCGTTGCACTCGTGATAATTGAAAAACAATATGTAGGTTCGAGTACAAATTGATATCCAAATGATTCGTCTATTAAAACTTCATTTAATAAAGTCTGATAAAATTCAGTTTCTTCACCAAATATTAATTCGAAAAATAGTGTCATTTCTAAATCATATTGTACGTATTCATGTGGTGACGCTTCAGTTGGTTCATTTTTAAAACCTAACATTAATCTAGGAGATTGTAATTTCATTTCTTCTGAAACAAAAGGTGTTATAACATTTGTTGGTTCATCAACAGTTGCTCGTTCAATGCTAGACTGATTCGTTTTATCCCTTTTATTTTCATGAGTTTCAACTATGTCACGTATGTTTTCAGGATTGACATCTCCAACGACAAATAACACCATATTTGATGGATGATAAAATGTTTCATAACATAAATATAAATCATCTTTAGTAATGTTATAAATGCTTTCAACGCTTCCTGCTATATCAACTTTAATAGGGTGATTTTGATACATAGCACGTAAAGTATTAAACATAATTTTATAACCAGGTTGCTCCTGATACATCTTTATTTCTTCAGCAATAATACCTTTTTCTTTATCTACCGTTTCCTTAGAAAAGAAAGGCGTTTCAACCATTTCTAATAATCTTAAAATATTCCTTTCAACATTATCTGTTGCACTGAACAGATAGCTAGTGCGATCAAAACTAGTAAATGCGTTTACTTGAGCATTATCATTGGCAAATGCAGTGAATAAATCTTCAGTATCATCTTTCTCAAATAACTTATGCTCTAAAAAGTGAGCGACACCATCTGGCACGGTCACAAAATCATTTTGATTATGAGGTTTGAAAGTATTATCAAGAGAGCCAAATTGAGTAGTATACGTTACAAACGTCTTTTGGAATCCTTTTTTTGGGATAACAAATAAACGTAAACCATTAGTTAATTCATGTTCAAAAACACGTTCATCAATCAATTCATAGTATGTTTCCCTCATTAAGAATGATCCCCCTTTGTAAGTACATATATCGTATCTAGTTCTGCTTTATTAGCCATTGATATCACATCATCCTTTGTTACTTTTTGAATGTGATCTATGTAGTTTTCGTCTGTTTGTTTATAATCTAACAGTAGTTGATTTTGCATGACCTCAATGATACTTTTAGGTCGATCGGTTATTTCGTGCCTATGAGAAATGATAATTTTTTTAGCAAGTTCTAATTTATCTATATCAAATTCACCGCGTTTAAACTTATCAAACTCCTCTAAAATTGTATCTTTAGCAAGTTCATATTTATCTGCTGAAACACCGCTTAATACAAAAAGATAACCGTTTTTACCATCTAATTGAGAGTGTATTGAATATGCTAGACTTTGTTTTTCACGCACTTCATTAAATAATACAGATGATGGATCGCCACCGAACATCGTGTTTAATACAACCAATGCATAATAATCATTTGCCCCGAATCGTGTTGGAAAACGATAACCCATATTTAATTTAGCTTGATCAACTTCATCTTCTTCAACTATATATTGTGTTTCTGAACTTGAATCTTTTAAATTAAGTTGATTAGTTTTCGCTATTGTAAATGGATTAATCGTAAATTTAGATTGAATTAATTGTTTAACTTCTTGTTTATTTACGTTACCTACTACATAAATGGAACATAGGTCATTACTAATCATGTTTTGATATGTATTATATAAATTTTCAGGTGTGATTGTACTAATTTTTTCAATCTGACCTGTCGCTAAATGACGATAAGGTTCATCTTTAAACATATATTTTAATAAATTCAAGAAAGAATATTGTGCTTTATTATCAATTACAGCTTCAATTTTCTTTGATAATAATGATTTTTCTTGATTTACAAACGTTGTGTTAAAGGCATTATTCTCTATAAGTGGATTCATTATCACTTCATATAGTACATTTAATCCTTTTTCAAATAAGGGGGGTGAATCTTTTAAATAGCGTTCGTTAACTATTTCTAACGAGATAGTGATAACGTGTTTATCTTTAAATTTTGAGACAAAACTATGTATGTATGCACCATATAGTTCAGATAGATGTTTACTAAATGCTTTATCCGTGGACCATTTTTTTGTAGCACGTATTAACAACTTGCTTAACAATGATCGTGCTGTAATAGTTTCATATTCTAAAGGTGCCATAAATTTAAAGGTAATCAAAGTTGTCTTAAATTTATCTGTAGGTAACACATCAATATGTATTTGATGCTCATTATTAGTTTGTTGTTCTAACATTCATCCACACTCCTTAATATTGTTTCTATATTTTTGTACGCGTCAATTTAAATTTAACTAGACTGCTTTTCACATAATTTAATGAGTATAAAATAGGTTTACCCATTTCGTCATAATGTACAACCTTTAATAGCATTAAACCTTCATGTGGAGATGCGTTTAGAATATCAGAAATATGTGGTTCATAACTAATGGCTTCAACCTCTGTTTCAGCTGAAGCGACTTTATGTCCCGTATTAGTCTCTATTGCATTTAACATAGAACCATCGCTCACTTGATAGTCTGCACATGTTAGATAATCTTCTGCGATTTTATCTAAACAATAAATTACTGGTTGGTGGTTGGCAGTACGCAGTCGTTCAATGATTGTAATAGGTTGTTTATCATTGATACCTAACATTTGTGCATCCAGTACGGAGGCAGGTTGTTGCTCTAAACTTAAATATTCCGTGCCTGAGTGGTAGCCAGCTTCTTTAATCATATCGTTGATGCTAAATAATTTATTCAATGGATAGAAGAAGGGGTGCAATGTTTTTACGCTTGGTCCTTCTTCAAAGTTATCTGTCAAGACTTGTTCAGTTATGAGTTCACCAATCGCTTCATAGACATCATCAGTTTTTACATTTAATTCTCTAGCAATAGATAAATTGCTAGGTAGTTTATCACCAGGTTTTAAAGATTGTTCTTTAATCTGCTTAAGAATATATTCTTTCACTTTAAAAGCTGAGTTTAACTCTGTCATCATTTACACCTCTTCATCATCTAAATTTACTAATACTTGTCTAGGTTTACTACCCTTTTGTGGTCCGATAACTTGGTTACGTTCCAAATCGTCCATTAATCTAGAAGCACGATTATAGCCAATCCTAAATTGTCGTTGCAATAGTGAAGTACTAGCTTTCTGTTGTTCAATTACAAATATATATGCATCTTCATATAAAGCGTCTTCACTCTTCATTTCTGATTTATCTACTGGCGCATCTGGTTCCATTTCTTTCACATAATTTGCTTTTTGTTGTTCAACAACATAGTTAACTACATCTTGCACTTCTTGATCACTTAAGAAAGCACCTTGTACACGCGTTTGAGCTGATTCACCATTTCCTACATATAACATATCACCTTTACCAAGTAATTTTTCAGCTCCACCAGAGCCTATAATTGTTCTAGAGTCAGTTTGAGAACTTACTGCGAACGCAATACGTGATGGTATATTATTTTTGATTATACCAGTGATTACATCTACAGATGGTCTTTGAGTAGCAACAATTAAATGAATGCCTGCTGCTCTAGCCATTTGAGTGATACGTTGAATTGCGTTCTCTACTTCTTTGCCTGCAACCATCATTAAATCAGCTAACTCATCTACAATGACTACTATATAAGGTAATTCTGCTTGTTTTTCATCAAGTTCTTCATTCTGACGGCGTATAAATTTATTATACCCTTCAATATTACGTGTAGATGAATGCTGGAATAAATCATATCGTCGTTCCATTTCAGCAACTACCTTCTCTAATGCTTGAGAAGCTTTGTGTGGATTTGTAACTACCGGTATTAATAAATGTGGCACCCCATTATAAACATTTAATTCCACCATTTTAGGATCAATTAACATAAGTTTAACTTCATGAGGTTTTGCATTTAAAAGAATACTAGTAATAATGCCATTGATACATACTGACTTACCACTACCAGTTGATCCTGCAACTAATAGGTGGGGCATTTCATTTAATTGAATTGTCATTGGTTCACCAGAAATATCTCTACCAAGTCCAACTTCCAGCTTATTACTCGCTGGGAATTTAGATTCAAGAACTTCTTTAAGCGTAACTAAAGAAATCTTATCATTTGGTACCTCTATACCAACAGCTGATCGACCTGGAATTGGTGCTTCAATTCGTACATCTTTCGCTGCCAAAGCGAGTGCAATATCATTATGCAAATTAACAATTTTACTAACCTTAACTCCTTGGGCTGGTTGGATTTCATATTGTGTAACAGCTGGACCAATTTTAATTTGCTTAACTTTTGCATTTACACCAAAATTTTTCATTGTTGATTCGAGTATCTGGCCTTTACGTTGAACTTCAGACTTAGATGTAGATTGTTGCTTAGCTGGCTGATTAAGTAATGATAATGGAGGAATGTGATATGCCATATTTGACTCTTCACCAGCTTCGGAAATTGTTCCTTTCATTTGATGATTATCATTTGAATTCGACTCTGGTAAATTTTCATCCTCTAGATTTGTTTCATCGTTACTACTATTCTCTTTATCAATATCTTCACTATTTAAACCAAAACGTCTTTTCTTACGTTTATTAGTAGTTGTTTGTTTACTTTCTTGCGATTCACTATGTCCATATATAGGAATATCTTCTGGTTCAGTACTAACTTCAGGGAAATCACTAACATCTTTGATTTGTTCTGACTTAAGTTGTTCTTGTTCTAATTTGTGTTGTCGTAGACGTTCACGCTCTTCTTCTTTTTCACGTTGACGTTCTTCTTTTTTAAGTTTGTTTTGTTCTCTTTTTACTTTGAAATTAGATGATGCACTTTGACTTGAGTTTCTCATTTTATCAATTGATGCTTTAACAACATCTCTATGTCTAAGTTTAAGCAATAAAATAATACTAGAACTTAATAAAATTAATGTAAGAATGATGACACCGGCAATTGAAATGAGTGGAATAAATATTTTAAGTAAATAAAATCCTATTAATCCCCCACCAAAATTCGGAAAATGACTATGTTCATAAGCCTTATAGACATAGGATAAAACAGGTTCTCTTTCAGATACTGCACCTTTTTGAAAATGATAAATAATTTGTGTTGTAATTAATAAGACAAATTGTAATGATATTAACCCAAAAGTCCGTCTTGTTTTAGGAAATTTCTTCTGCATTGCAATATAGACTGTAATCAAACTTAGTAATATATATGTTAAATAGCGACTCATTCCAAACAAATAATTGAAAAAGCTATCAATCATTCGACCAACAATTCCTAATTGGAACATTCCCAGAACCGACAAAATGACTATAATGATTGCAACGATATAGCGAATTGAGCTATCTTTTTTCTGTTGCTTTTTCTTAGTCGATTTACGAGCTGTTGCACCCTTTTTACGAGTTGTTGTTTTTTTCTTAGTTTGTGGCAAAATAGTACACCTTCTTTATTTCTCACTTAGTATTTCTTTTTATACAAATATTTATAGTATTCCGATATGTATTAATAGTATTTTTAAAAGTATGAAAGAGGTTGGAACAATACCAACCACATTTAGACTTATCGTCATAAACTAAAGTGAATAATTTAAGTAATGAGTTTACATAACCTTTTAAATTATTACACAACTGTGATGTTGTCCCGACCTCTTTTGGATTGTATATATCTTAAATTTCTGAAATAACTGGAATAATCATTGGACGACGTTTTGTACTTTCAAATAGTAATTTACTGATTTGATTTCGCATATTCTGTTTGATGTCAGACCACTCAATACGTTTCTCTTGAAGACCTGCTTCAACAATTTCACGAACCTTATCTTCTGCTTCCTTCATTAGTTCTTCACTTTCACGGACGTATACAAAGCCACGTGATTGAATTTCAGGACCAGCAGCAATTCGTCTATTTTTCGGATCCAATGTAACAACTGCAATAAAAATACCATCTTCTGCAAGTAAATGACGATCTCTCAATACGATATTACCGACATCTCCTACACCAATACCATCGATAAGAATATTGCCAGAATTAACTTTCTCGTTTAATACCATATCTTTACCGTCGTAATGAATAACGTCTCCCTTTTCGACTAAGAAAATTTTCTCCGGCGCCACACCAGATTCGTTAGCCAACTTAGCATGCGCAATTTGCATTTTAAATTCACCTTGAACAGGGATAAAGTATTCAGGTTTCATAATATTAATCATCATTTTTAATTCTTCCATGCAACCATGACTAGATGCATGAATCTTTTTATTGTTAGGAATAATATATGCACCTGCGCGCACTAATTCATTCAGTGTATCAGCAATGATAACTTCCATATTAGCTGATGCTGTAATTGCTAAATATACTGAATCGCCTTCTTCAATATTCATTATTTTGTGTTTCTGTTGGGCCATTTGGCTCAATGCTTCGATAGGTTCGCCTTCCATACCAGTGGCAATAATTACGACTTCATTTTTAGGATAATTTCCAACTTCGTTAATAGGGATTAACAAGTCTTTAGGAATGTCAAAATATCCCATTTTACGTGCAATATTAAACGAACTTTCAAGTGAACGACCTAAAAATGAAACTTTACGATTTAATTTGCTTGCAGTGTTCAATACTTGTTGAATTCTAATAAAGTTTGAAGCATAGCATGACACAATTAAGCGTCCTTGTACTTTCGCAAAAGCATCATAAATGTGCGATTCTATAACATTCTCAGGTGTATTATATCCAGGTTTCTCAGCTTCTGTTGAGTCACTGATTAATGCGAAGACACCATCTTCAGCTATTTCAGCCATACGTTTGATATCTGGTGTGTAATGTCCTTGTAAACTTTGATCAAATTTAAATTCACCTGTATAAACGATTGAACCGTATGAAGTATGAATGCAAATTCCTAAACTATCAGGAATGCTGTGTGTAGTGTTAAAGAACGTAATATTAACATTTTTAAATCTCATTACTGAATCATGATTTACAGTATAATAACGTACTTTCTTTTTAACATTACGTGACTTCATATTTTCTTTAACAAGTGCTAACGTTAATTTAGAGCCATATACTGGTGCATCAATTTGTTCTAAAATGTAGCTAACTGCACCAATAGCGTGTTCATGACCATGGCTTAGAAAGATACCTTTTAGTTTTTCTTTATTTTCAATGACATATTGAATATCAGGAATTACAATATCTACACCTAACATTTCATCTTCTGGGAACATTAACCCCGCATCTAACATAAACATTTCATCGTCTACTTCAACGATATACATATTTTTTGCGATTTCGCCGACACCACCAAGTGGAATGATGCGAATATCGTCATTCTTTTTTTTCACTAAACTCAAAATGTTACCTCCTATTATAAAATCCCCGTCCATATAAACTCATAATTTATTATAGTTTAATTTATGTTGGATGTACACTATTAAAGTATTTCTTGAGGCATTATAGTAACAATCGAATTTAGTATTAGATATTATATAATTCTTAATTTTAATGATTCCTATAAACTAATAAAAGACTAGGAAGATAATCTCCTAGTCTTAAAATATTATTTATTTTCATCTAATGCTTTATGAGAAGCATTTACGCGACCTTGTTTGTCAATTTCAGTTATTTTCACTTCAATTGAATCGCCTATACTTAATACATCCTCTACTTTATTAATACGTTCTTTTGAAATTTGAGAGATGTGTAATAAAGCATCTTTACCGGCAAACAATTCTACAAAAGCACCATATTTTTCAATACGTTTAACTTTTGCATTGTAAACTTGGCCTACTTCCGCTTCACGTGTGATATCTTCAATAATTTCACGAGCACGGTTAATCATGTCTTGATCAATTGCACCTATGAAGATTGTACCATCTTGTTCAATATCTAATTTAACACCAGTTTCATCTATGATTTCATTAATTTTCTTACCACCTGGTCCAATTACGTCTCTAATTTTATCAGGTTTAATATGCATTATTTCCACTTTAGGAGCATAAGCACTTAATTCTTTACGTGGTTGATCAATTGTTTGTAACATGTGATCCATTATCGCTAATCGACCTTGTCGTGCTTGTTCTAGAGCTTCTTCAATGACTTCACGTGTTAAACCATCAATTTTAATGTCCATTTGTATCGCAGTGATACCTTCTTTTGTACCTGCAACTTTAAAATCCATATCCCCTAAAGCATCTTCCATACCTTGGATATCCGTAAGAATCGTATAACTATCTTCACGTGTAACTAGCCCCATTGCTATACCTGCAACAGGCGCTTTAATTGGCACACCAGCATCCATTAAAGCTAAAGTTGAACCACAAATTGATGCTTGTGAAGATGAACCGTTAGATTCTAATACTTCACTTACAATACGTACAGTGTAAGGGAATTCAGTTGTATCTGGAATAATGTATTTTAATGCTCTCTCGCCTAATGCACCATGTCCAATCTCACGACGACCAGGTGCTCTAACTGGTCCTGTCTCTCCAACAGAGAAATTAGGGAAGTTGTAATGATGCATGAATCGTTTTTCTTGTTCAGGACCTAGTCCATCAATAAGTTGATAATCACCTAATGCTCCTAATGTTAGTACAGATAAAGCTTGTGTTTGTCCACGTGTAAATAAACCTGAACCATGTGCTCGTGGTAATAAACCAACTTCAGATTCTAGTGGTCTAATTTCATCTGGTTTACGTCCATCAGGTCTAATTTTTTCATCAGCGATAAGACGACGTACTTCTTCTTTAACTAAGTCATTTAAAATTGCATAAACTTCATCAATTAACAATTCATTTTCAGGATCTGCTTCGTCAACAAATTCAGTTGCAATTTCAGCTTTTAACGAATCCAAGTTTTCGTCACGCTGTTGTTTATCAAATGTTAAAACTGTTTCTTTTAAGCCTTTTTCTTCAGTAAGTGTTTTAACTCTTGAAACCAGTGTTTCATCACGTTCTACAGGTACAAATTCTTTTTTAACAGGTTGAATGTGAGCTACCACTTCTTCTTGGAATGCTACTAAACGTTTGATTTCATCATGTCCGAAGAAAATAGCTTCTAACATTTCTTTCTCAGTTATTTCACTTGCACCAGCTTCTACCATGTTTACAGCGTCTTTATGACCGGCAACTTCTAAATCTAGACGTGAAACTTCTTTTTCCTCAACGGTAGGGTTAATTACATATTTACCATCAACATAACCTACATTAACACCAGCAATTGGTCCTTGGAAAGGAATATCTGAAACACTTAATGCCATTGAAGAACCTATCATTGCAGCCATTTCAGGGGAACAATCTGGATCAGCGCTTAGTACTGTGTTCATAATTTGAACGTCATGTCGATATCCTTTAGGGAAAAGTGGTCGAATTGGTCTATCAATTAAACGTGCAGTTAATGTTGCTTCATCTCCTGGACGACCTTCACGTTTTTTAAATCCTCCTGGAATTTTACCAGCAGCATACATTTTTTCTTCATAATTAACTGTTAATGGGAAAAAGTCACCATCACGCGGTTCTTTAGATGCTACAGCCGTAGATAATACAACCGTATCTCCATAACGCACTAAAACTGCACCATTAGCTTGTTTTGCTAATTGTCCTGTCTCAATCGTTAACGATCTTCCAGCCCACTCAGTTTTAAACACTTTCTTTTCTTGAGACATTATGAATCTCCTCTCTGAAATCTATTAACTACATCATATCATTTATTTTTCAAATTTTATATTAGTGATTTATATTAAACGATAAAAAAAGGAAAGTACCAAACTAAATGGTGCTTTCCTCTTAATATATAAAAATTAACGACGGATACCTAATGATTTAATTAATTCACGGTAACGTTGAATATCTTTACTACGTAAGTAGTTTAACAAATGACGACGACGACCTACCATTTTTAATAATCCTCGACGTGAATGGTGGTCTTTTTTGTGTTCACGTAAGTGTTCGTTTAACGCAGCGATTTCTGCAGTTAAAACAGCGATTTGTACTTCTGGTGAACCAGTGTCAGTTTCGTGCACGCGATATTCTTTGATAATTTCATTTTTACGTTCTTGAGTGATTGCCATAATTAAATTCCTCCTAAAATTTGTATACACCTTAATCTGAGCTAGGCGTCGGAGTCTCAACCAGCCAAGATAAAGGAATAATATTTAAAGTTGAATTCGATTTTCTAGAACTCAACTTTAAATATTATACGATACATCATCACCGAAATCAACTGAAAGTAAGTATTTCGCTTTTTCTTTATCATTATTCATTTGTTCAACTAATGGATCAATACCATCAAATTTAACTTCTGGTCTTAAATAATGATGCCAATAAACAATGACGCGTTCACCATATATGTTGTCATTAAAATCAAAGATATTAACTTCAATCACTACTTCAGCTTTAGAAGGATCGTGAAAAGTAGGTTTAACACCAACATTAGCTACACCACGATAGATTTTATTTTCAGCACCTATCGCCATACTAACAGCATAAACCCCTTTTTTAGGTAAAACATAATCATCACTTGGTTGAACATTTGCCGTAGGAAAGCCAATTGTACGTCCACGTTTCTCTCCTTGAACTACAGTGCCTTTAATTCGATAGAGATAACCTAACTGCTCATTGGCCTTTTTTAAATTTCCTTCTTTCAAAGCTTCCCTAATTGCAGTAGTAGAGATTTTTTCAGTATCCATTTCTTGTTTACCAACTATTGTAGTGCTAAATTCATCCATTTCATTTAATACGGACATGTTACCTTTTCCGAATTTACCGTAAGTAAAGTCAAAACCAGCAATCACTTCTTTAACGCGATTATTAATAATATAGTCTTGAACAAACTCTTCTGCTGTTACACTCGCAAATCGTGAAGAAAAATTAATAACAATACAATAATCCACGTCGTGTTGTTCAATCATTTCAAGTTTATCTGAAAGTGGTGTTAAATAATCTGTGCGTTTACGTTCAGGATTTAACACAACAGAAGGATGAGGATCGAATGTTGTTACTGCCTTTTTTAGATTTTGCGCTGCAGCACGTTCATCCAATGCTTCAAACACTTTATGATGACCACGATGCATGCCATCAAAAAAGCCAAATGCCATCGCAACGTCTTCTTTTATCAACTGATTTTCTTGAATTGGATGGGTTACTTCTATCACTTTCATAACTTTAGACTCCTTTAATTAAATACTTTTTTAGGTTTTATTTCATGATTTTTATCCGGATGTTGAATATAAATTGCCATTACTTCCTCCGTCTCAGAATCAATAAAGACGAGTTGTTGTTCAATCGTTTGATTAAATTGTTTTTTATTAAACTTTTGTCCATTTAATATTCTAGTTTTTATATTTTCATCAGATACATAAATTTTCGGCAAACTTTTCAAACCATATTTTAAAGGAAATAAGTTTGATTGTAATGTGTCTTGCTCATGTAATTGTGAGATTTGATCTAATGTTATACTATCTTTAATGTCAAACCCACCTGAATTTATTCGTGTCAATAGCGACATGTGAGCTGGATACCCTAATTGTTTACCAATATCCGTTGCTAATGTGCGAATATATGTACCTTTACCACATTTAACTTCAATATTAAAATGACATTTCCCGTCTTCGAATTGAAGTTCAGATGTGCGTGCTATCGAATCTATATTTACTTTACGAACTGGTCGTTCAACAGTTTCACCTTTTCGTGCATACTCATATAACTTTTTACCATTTACTTTAACAGATGAATACATAGGTGGAACTTGTTCTATAATTCCTTCAAATTGTTTTAAAACAGCGTCTACTTTATTAATATTTATTGCATTTTCTTGTACATCTATTTTATCAATAACTTCTCCTGTTTGATCTTCCGTAGTCGTACTTTCCCCTAGAGTTATGGTAGCGTTATAAGATTTTCCCATATCCATCACATAATCACTTACACGAGTGGCAGTACCAATACATACTGGCAATACCCCAGAAACTTCAGGATCTAATGTCCCAGTATGACCTATTTTCTTAGTTTTTAAGATTTTTCTTAGCTTAAAGACGACATCATGACTCGTCAATCCACGCTCTTTATATACAGGTAAAATACCATTATACATTTTTTCACATCCTTCAGTTTTAAGTACACTTATGTATCATAACTTATCTGACTTAACTTGTGTTATTTAATATAAAAGTAATAACACTAATTCGTATATCATATAGCTAAATTGGTAAATTTTTAATTACTTTAATTTAAAAAAGAGTAGAACTGAAATTATACTAATTTCAATGTCCTACCCCTTAACTATTTAGTAAATTTGCTGTAATTAAGATAATAAATAATTATCTATCTTGCTTATGCAAATCTTGAATCATTTTCTCGATTTTATTACCATACTCAATTGATTCATCATATTCAAAGAATAATTCTGGAACGATACGCAATCTCATTCTTGAACCTAATTCAGATTTAATAAATCCTTTCGCTTTGTCTAAAGCTTTAAACGTATCATTAACTTCTTTCTCGCTACCTAAGACTGTAAGGTAAACTTTTGCTTGAGATAAGTCATTTGTTAAGTCAACGTCAGTAATTGTGATAAACCCTACTCTAGGATCTTTAACTTTATTATTAACGATATCCATTATTTCTTTCTTCATTTGTTCGCCTACGCGTTCTGCTCTCATGTTACTCATTTATGTCACCTCAATATTTGATGTTACTCTTCTTTGTTATTTTATTCACTATTTAAGTTAGATTTAAACGCATTATCTTAAAGAAACAATATATTGTAATGTTCATCATTTAAAAAGGTGGACGGTTTCTCCACGTCCACCTAAACATATATTGTTAAGTCTTATCTTTCGATTTCAACCATTTCAAATGCTTCGATAATGTCGCCTTCTTTAATATCATTGAATTTTTCAATTGTAATACCACATTCATAACCTTGAGCAACTTCTTTGGCATCGTCTTTGAAACGTTTCAATGTATCTAATTCACCTTCGAATAGAACAATTCCGTCTCTAATAATACGAACACCTGCCTTACGAGTAATCTTACCTTCAGTAACATAACTACCAGCAATTGTGCCAACTTTAGACACTTTGAATGTTTGACGTACTTCAGCTTGTCCGATAACTTGTTCTTCGAATTCAGGATCAAGTAAACCTTTCATAGCTGATTCAATTTCTTCAATAACATTATAAATAACGCGATGAAGTCTCATATCAACGTTTTCAGCTTCTGCAGCACGTTTAGCACCTGCGTCTGGACGCACATTGAAACCAATAATAATACCATTTGACGCATTAGCTAATGTAACATCTGATTCATTAATAGCACCAACAGCAGTGTGAATAATACGTACATTAACGCCTTCTACATCAATTTTCATAAGAGAAGCTGCAAGTGCTTCAACAGAACCTTGAACGTCACCTTTGATAATCACGTTAAGATCTTTCATTTCACCTTGCTTCATTTGTTCAAATAAGTTGTCTAATGAGACATTTTTACTTTCTTGACGTTGTTGGATAACGCTTGCTTCATGACGCGCTTCACCAATGCGACGTGCTTGTTTTTCGTCTTTAAAGATAACAAAGCGATCACCTGCTAATGGCACATCATTGATACCTGTAATTTCTACAGGTGTAGAAGGACCTGCTGATTTAATTCTTTGACCTAAATCATTAACCATCGCTCTAATTCGTCCATATGTGTTACCTACAACTATTGAGTCACCGACATTTAATGTTCCGTTTTGAACTAATAGTGAAGCAGCTGGACCACGTGATTTATCTAACTCCGCTTCAATCACAGTACCTACAGCTTGTTTATCAGGATTAGCTTTTAATTCTTGGACTTCAGCTACTAAGCCAATCATTTCTAATAAATCATCAATACCTTCACCACTTAATGCTGAAAGTGGAACGAAAATTGTTTCACCGCCCCAGTCTTCAGGGATCAAACCGTACTCTGTTAATTCTTGCATAACACGGTCTGGGTTTGCAGTAGGTTTATCAATTTTATTTACAGCTACTATCGTAGGAACGTTAGCCTCTTTAGCATGGTTAATTGCCTCAATTGTTTGTGGCATAACACCATCATCAGCTGCAACAACTAAAATTGTGATGTCCGTTACTTGAGCACCACGTGCACGCATTGTAGTAAATGCTGCGTGTCCAGGTGTATCAAGGAATGTAATTTTTTTACCAGCATTTTCAATTTGATAAGCACCAATATGTTGCGTGATACCGCCTGCTTCTCCAGCTGTAACTTTAGTATGACGAATTGAATCAAGTAATGTTGTTTTACCATGGTCAACATGTCCCATAATTGTAACTACGGCTGGTCGTTCAATTGCATATGGATCAACTTCTTCTTCATCAAAGTAAATTGATAAATCTTCTTCATTTACAACGACTTCTTTTTCAATTTCAACACCATAATCATCCGCAATCAATTCTAGTGTTTCTTCATCAAGTGCTTGGTTAATATTAGCAACGATGCCTAATAAGAATAATTTTTTAATAATTTCTGATGATTCAATATTTAATTTATCCGCTAACTCGCCAACTGTAATGCCTTCTTCATATGTGATTTTAGATGGCATTTCTTTTGGTTCTGCTGCTGGTTTATTATTTTTGTTACCTTTATTGTTTTTATTACTTTTATTGTTCTTATTATTTTTGTTACCTTTGTTGTTTTTGGCATTATTTTTGTTGTTACTATTGCCTTTTTGATTCGCGTTACCTTTGTTGTTCTGTTTGTTATTATTTTTAGTATTGTTTTCTTGTTTTTGGTGATTATTTTGAGTGTTTTGTTTTGTATTCTTGTTACTTTCTTGTGGTCTAAACTTTTTATCAAGCGTTTTAATTTGATCGTCCTCTAACGCTTGCATATGGTTTGATACTTCTACATTCATATTTTTTAACTCATCTATAATCTCTTTACTTTTAACATTTAATTCTTTCGCATATTCGTAAATTCTTTTTTTACTCATATAATCACTCCTTACAATATTCATCTATCATCGACGTAAGCTTAGTCGCAAACCCAGAGTCTATTACTCCAATGTTCACACGTTCCGACTTGCCTAAAGATTGTCCTAATTCTGCTCTTGTACTAAAGATTCTAAATGGAACATGATATGTTTCACATTTATTTTTTATATTCTTTAAAGTGTTTTCTGAGGCATCAGATGCCATGATAACAAGCTTTATATTATTTTTCTTGATTTCAGTAAGCAATACAGACTCGCCAGACTTTACTTTACGGGCTCTCATTGCTAAACCTAAAAAGTTTAAAATTTGTTCTTTGCTCATTTAGGAATCTCTTCTCTATAAATCAAACGTATAATTTCTTTATAAACAGGGTCTAGCTTCTCAGAATCTGCATTAAAATATCTTTCAAGTACGCCTTTTTCTTGGGCTGCTTCTACACTTTCAACATCTTTTGAAACATAAGCGCCTCTACCTTGTTGTTTGCCAGTACCATCAGCAAAAATGTCGCCTTCTTTGTTAATAACAACGCGAATCATATCTTTTTTGGGACGCATTTCATTTGTAATAATACATTTACGCATTGGAATCTTTTTCTTCTTCACTTAATTACTCACCCCAATTATCTGCTTATACGTCTTTTTCTTCACTGTCTGCTTCTTCGATATTTTCAGAAGGTTCATCGATATCTGCCGCTAATTCTGCAGTAGTTAAATTTGATTCCTCTAGATTAACATCTTCAATTTCGATATCTTCATCATCTGATTCTGATAAAACGATGTCTTCAGCTAATTCTTCAGATTCAATCACAGGATAAATTCCCGCTTCACGAGCATCAGTTTCTGATTTAATATCAATTTTCCATCCAGTCAATTTTGCAGCTAATCGTGCATTTTGACCTCTCTTACCAATAGCTAGTGACAATTGATAGTCAGGAACTACAACAACAGTAGATTGATTGTCTTCGTCAACGATAACTTCCAATACTTGTGATGGACTTAAAGCATTACGTACAAATACTTTAGGATCTTCATTCCATTGAACAATGTCGATTTTTTCTCCACCAAGTTCTTCAACTACAGCTTCAACTCGAGCACCTTTTGCACCAACACATGCGCCTACCGCATCGATGTCTGGATTATCAGAATAAACACTAATCTTAGAACGATCACCAGCTTCACGTGCTACTGATTTCACAATAACAGTTCCATCATAAATTTCAGGAACTTCTTGCTCAAATAAACGTTTTAACAAGCCTGGATGACTTCTAGAAACGTAAATTTGTGGTCCCTTAGTTGTCTGTTCCACTTTATTAACATAGACTTTAATACGTTCGTTAGGAATATATTTTTCGTTAGGACTTCTTTCAGCTTCAGATAAGACCGCTTCAATTCTACCTAAGTTAACATAAACGTAACGATGGTCAACTCTATCGATAACACCTGTTAAAATATCATCTTCTTTATCAATAAATTCAGTATACAGAATTTCTCTTTCAGCATCTCTTAGTCTTTGCATTACTGCTTGTTTAGCAGCTTGTGCACCAACACGACCAAAATCTTTTGGTGTAACATCTTCTTCGTAAATATCACCAACTTCATATGCTGGATTTTTAACTAATGCTGTACTTAAATCTACTTCGTCTCTGTCATCAAATACTTCTTCTACAACTTCTTTACGTGCTATAACTTTAAAAGTACCTTCATCCATATTTAATTCTACACGTACGTTTCTAGCACTATCATAGTTCTTTTTATATGCAGTTATTAAAGCTGCTTCAATTGCATCAATTAATACTTCTCTAGGGATTTTCTTTTCTTTTTCTAAATATTCAGTTGCTAATAAAAGTTCATTACTTGCCACAATTATTCCTCCTCATCACGTTAAATCATTACAGCGTGACGTGCTTTTGCAATTTTATTTCTTGGTATTTCAATTTGTTTTGTTTTAGCTTTTTCTTTAACTTCCATCGTGATTGTGTCTTCATCAACAGCTTTTAAAATTCCAAGCCACTCTTTATCGCCTTCAATTGGCACATATAATGATACAAATACTGGTTTATCAATTGCATTGTGATAATCTTTTTCTTTTTTAATTGGACGTTCCGCACCTGGTGATGCTACGTCTAAGTAGTACATATCTGGAATTGGATCATTCTCATCCATTGCCTCGCTGATTTTTTCAGATGCAAGTGTGCAATCATTTAAATCGACACCGCCCTCTTTATCAATAGAGATTCTTAAGAAATGATCTTTCCCCTCTTTAGTGTATTCAACTTCAACTAATTCAAAATTCAATTCGTCTAAAATAGGAGTTATGATTGTTTCTACTTCTTCAGTGATTTTACTCATACAGGCCTCCTTTTTCGGCAAATAGAAAAGAGCGGGTATATGCCCACTCTTTCTGCCTGAGTCTAATTTTTTACGCACATTAAGTATATCACACTTTAATTCCTTAAACAAATGTCTATCTCTTGCATCACAGAGACTAATAAAATACTTTTGAGCTTGGAATATAAAATTACATATCAAAAATAGACAATTGTGCCTTATCTGGAAGATTAGGTAAAGAACCTAAATCATCAAGATACTCAATTATTTTTTGAGATAATCCAGCCTTTTTATTTAAATCTTCTTTAGATAGGAATGGTCCATCTTCTCGCGCTTCAACAATACGTTTAGCAACATTCTCTCCAAGTCCAGGTACAGAAATAAATGGAGGAATTAAGGTATCTCCTTCAATAATAAAGTCAAATGCCTGACTTTTCTCTAGACTAATTGGTTGCATACGGAATCCGCGATGAGCCATTTCATTCATAATTTCTAAGACAGTAAGAACGTCTTTTTCTTTTTTACCGAGGTCCATGTATCTTGAATACATATCTTTGACTGTATTCTTTATGCTTTCTTTGTCTTTAATCATAGTAATCAAATCAAAGTCTGATGCACGAATTGTGAAATAAGATGCATAATAATAAAGCGGATGATGTACTTTGAAATATGCAATTCTCACTGCCATTAATACATATGCAGCCGCGTGGGCTTTAGGGAACATGTACTTAATTTTCAGACAAGAATCTAAATACCAATCTGGTACATCATTCTCTTTCATAGCATCTATCATTTCTTCAGTTAAACCTTTACCTTTACGCACTGACTCCATTGTTTTGAAGGCCATTGAGGGTTCTAATCCTGCATACATTAAATAAACCATGATATCATCACGACAACCTATAACGCTTGATAAATCACAAATACCTGAACGAATTAATTCTTGTGCATTACCTAACCAAACATCAGTACCATGAGATAATCCTGATATTTGTACAAGTTCTGAAAAAGTTGTTGGTTTCGTATCTTCTAACATTTGTCGAACAAATCCTGTACCAAATTCAGGTACACCGAACGTTCCAGTCTTACAAAGTATCTCCTCTTCAGTTACACCTAATGACTCAGGACTACTAAAGATTTGCATTGTCTCTTTATCATCTACTGGAATGGTCTTAGGATCTATACCAGATAAATCTTGTAACATACGAATCATTGTAGGATCATCATGTCCTAATATATCAAGTTTTAAAACATTATCATGGATGGAGTGGAAGTCGAAATGCGTTGTCATCCAAGAAGCGCTTTGATCATCTGCAGGAAATTGTATCGGGGTGAAATCATAAATATCCATGTAATCAGGAACTACTATAATCCCACCTGGATGTTGTCCTGTTGTACGTTTTACACCTGTACATCCTTTAACCAGACGATCGATTTCCGCACCACGTTTATGAATACCTTGGTCATTTAAGTAGCCTTTGACATATCCAAACGCCGTTTTTTCGGCAACTGTACCTATTGTTCCTGCACGGAACACCTTGTCTTCCCCGAAAAGCACTTTAGTATAGTTATGAGCGTTTGGTTGGTACTCACCACTAAAGTTCAAGTCAATATCAGGAACTTTATCTCCTTTAAATCCTAAGAATGTTTCAAATGGTATGTCTTGCCCTTCTTTAATAAGTTCAGCACCACAAGTGCTACATTGTTTATCAGGTAAGTCAAACCCAGAACCTACAGACCCATCATCAAAGAATTCACTCGTTTTACAGTTAGGACAAATGTAATGAGGTGGCAAGGGATTAACTTCAGTTATTTCAGTCATTGTTGCCACAAAACTAGATCCAACCGAACCACGCGAACCTACTAAATATCCATCATCTAGAGATTTTTTAACAAGACGTTGTGAAATTAAATAGATAACCGAGAATCCATTTCCGATGATACTTGCTAGTTCTTTTTCAAGACGATCGATTACGATTTGTGGTAAATCTTCACCGTATAATTTTTTGGCATTTGTGTAGCTTAGTTCACGAATTTCTTCATTTGCTCCATCCATACGTGGCGTAAACAATTGATCTTTAATTGGAATAACTTTTTCAATTCGGTCTGCTAATTCATTTGTGTTTTTAACAACTATTTCATGTGCCTTTTCTTCACCTAAAAAGTGAAACTCATCTAACATCTCATCTGTCGTTCTAAAATGCGCTTCTGGTAGAGTTGAGCGATTCAAAGGATTACCAGGTTGAGATGCGATTAAGATTTTACGAGCAATCGCGTCATGTTCATACAAATAATGCGCATTTCCTGTCGCTATTACTGGAATACCTGTACTTTCTCCTGCTTTTAATATACGTTCATAAATTTCATAAAGTGTTTCAGTATCTCTTATGAGTTCTCTATCAATAAGATCTTGATACAGTTTAGGTGGTTGTACTTCAATAAAATCATAATATTTAGCGATTTTTTCAACTTCCGATTGGTCTCTCTGCATTACAGCAGTGAATAATTCACCTTCATCACAAGCTGTTCCAACTAGTATGCCTTCACGATATTCATTTAATAATGAACGTGGAATTCTAGGAGTTCGATAATAATATTTAACTAATGAGGCACTTACAATTTTAAATAAGTTCTTTAAGCCTTCTTGTGTTTGAACAATTAATGTCACATGTGTCGGACGTGCACGTTTATATGCATCCTCATTAGACAGTTTTTGATTAATGTCTTTATGATTTGTAACTCCTAACTCTTTCATTTGCTGAACCATCTTAATGAAGATATACGCTGTAGCCTCAGTATCATAAATGGCTCTATGGTGTTGAGTTAATTCTACACCATACTTTTTCGCTAAAAAGTTTAATCCGTGTTTACCATATTCAGTATTAATCGTACGTGATAGTTCTAAAGTATCTATGACACCATTCGTTGATGGCCCAAAGCCAAGCCTTTCATATCCAGTGTCAATAAACCCCATATCAAATGATGCATTATGTGCTACAAATATAGCATCTCCTACCCATTCTTTAAATTCAGTCAATACTTCCTCAATCTCAGGTGCATCAGTCAACATATCATCAGTAATGTGAGTTAAATTAATGATTGTTTCTGATAATTTTTCGTGTGGATTACTGAATCGTTCAAATTTATCAATAATTTCCCCGTCTTTAACTTTAACGGCGGCCAATTCTATAATTTGATCGTATTGGTTTGAAAGTCCAGTTGTTTCAACGTCAAATACAACATAAGTTGCTTCTTTAAGATCTCGATCTGTTGGTTTGTAAGCAATAGGTACTCCGTCATCTACGAGCATACCTTCCATACCATAAATCATTTTAATACCATTTTTTTCAGCGGCACCATGAGCATCAGGAAAGGCTTGAACGACATTATGATCTGTAACTGCTATCGCTTTATGTCCCCATTTTGCAGCTTGATTAATATATGCACTTATATTAGGAATACCATCCATTTGACTCATTGATGTATGTAAATGAAACTCTACACGCTTTTCTTCTGCTTTATCTTGCTTAGGTGTCTTTTTGATTTCTTCTATATCAGTCATCATCATTACTAAATCTCTTACAAACGTGTCTTCTTCAATACGTCCTTGAGCGCGTACCCATTTACCTACACTTAGTGCCTTAAAGTGATCTAAATCATCTTTATTTTTTCTTGTAAACATCTTAAGTACAAGAGAATCTGTGTAGTCTGTGACTTTTAACTCAACAATATGACGACCACTCTTTAATTCTTTTAGGTTAATATCAAATATAACCCCTTCAATCGCTACTTTGAACTCTTCTTCAACGATTGATTCAATTGGTTTTATATTATCAATTTGTATCGGTTTACCAATTTGACACTTATCAACATTACTTTCATTGTTATCTTGTTGTTTCGCTTTTTCTGCTTTGATTTTTTCAATTTTTTCAGTAGCTTCACGAGCACTTTTTTCATCTTCTTCTTGAATATGTGCTTCTAATGAAGCTAAATCATCATAAGAACTTGAGTCGTCCGTTTCAAAAACAACTTTATCAATATCAAAACCACATTTACGAAAAGCCTTTACTAAGCTACCATTACATACTTTGTCAAAGTGATTTCTTTCGATGTCATTAGAGGTCATTACTTTCAACACATTACCAGACATAATTAAACGCTTCTGTTTAAGTTGACCTTTTACTTTAGGTGAAAGTGCAGTATGTTCTATACAATGACCAAAATATTTGATAGCATGCTCATCTTGATTACTTGTATCTTGAATTGTAAAATGCCAATCAACTTTGGCAATTTCTTTAAATTCTTCAGTAATCGCATTAGTGAATATTAAATAATCTTCATGTGATAGAAAATATGGCAATGTAATTTGAAATTCCCACGTTCTATTTTTATTTGACACATCTACTCGCGTTAATTCACCTTTTTCAATGATTTTTTGATCTAGTTGATTGGAAACTTTAATCTGGTCAGCGAGTACTTTGAATTTTTCTTGATTCGTCATTGCCATGACAGATAACCACCCTTATATCTAACTAATTTCTCAATTATATGTATACGTAACGTGTTATGATCTAACTGCAAACTTGATATCCATTATACTACTTTGCCATGTGCTTTTCATATGTTTCGTTTTAAAATTTTTAGTAAAAAAAGAGGTTTAGACAAATATGAAATTGTCTTAACCTCATTTAGCATTATGCATTGAATATCCTTGTTGAACAAATGAAATCAAGTACATTCATCAAATTCAACTTAGTCTAAGCAAATTATAAATTACTATAAAGTGTAGCGATATAAGTGTTTAAATCGTTAATATGAACATCTTCGCTTTCACCAGTTTGACGTACTTTAACTTCAACGATACCCTCACTAGCATTTTTACCAACTACAATTCTTATTGGAAGACCGATTAAATCTGCATCATTAAATTTAACGCCAGCTCGATCTTTACGATCATCATAAAGTACATCATATTGTTGTTGTAATTCTTTATACAATTGATCACCTAATTCTAGTTGTTCATCCTTTTTAGGATTAATAGTAATTAGATGTAAATCAAATGGTGTAACTGATTTAGGCCAAATAATACCATTTGCATCATTATTTTGTTCAACAATGGCACTTAGCGTTCTTGAAACGCCTATTCCATAGCACCCCATGATTAATGGCTTAGCTTTACCTTGGTTATCTAAGAATGTTGCGTTCATTGCTTCTGAGTATTTAGTTCCTAACTTAAATACTTGACCTACTTCAATGCCTTCAGCAAATTTCGCTTCGCCAGAGCCATCGCTTAATGGTTCTCCTTCTAAGATAAAACGGAAATCTCCAAACTCATCAACCTTGAAATCTCGGTCTAAATTAGCGTTAATATAGTGGAATCCATTCTCATTAGCACCAACGACTAAATTATTTAAATCTTTGACATAATTATCTGCAAAAATTCTAATATCTTTATCATGAACTGGTCCCAGTGAACCAGGATTAGCACCTAATAAATTAACAATCTCATCTTGAGTGGCCATTTCAACGTTATCTGTTTCAAAGAATGCTTTTACTTTGACATCATTTAATTCATGATGACCACGTATTAAGAACATAATGAATTCTCCATCAATTTTAAATATCATTGATTTAACAATTTCATCAACCGGACGGTTTAAAAAATCAGCTAATTCTTGAGCAGTTTTAACATTAGGTGTTTCAATCTTCTCTAGTTCTGCTACTTCTGAATGCTTTTCATTTGGATGATAAACGACTTCCGCTTTTTCAATATTAGCTGCATAATCACTTTGCTTACTATAAACGATAGTATCTTCACCAATTTCACTTAAGGCCATGAATTCGTGTGTGTGGTTACCGCCAATTGCACCTGAGTCTGCAACCACTGGTCGAGCATTGATGCCAACACGTTTGAATATACGATCGTAAGCATTGTACATATCTTGATATGTTTCATCTAACGATGCTTCATCAGCATGGAATGAATACGCATCTTTCATAATAAACTCTCTACCTCTTAACAAACCAAAGCGTGGACGTTTCTCATCTCGAAATTTAGATTGTATTTGGAATAACGTTAAAGGTAATTGTTTATATGATTTAAGTTCATCTCTAACGATAGAAGTCACTACTTCCTCATGTGTAGGACCTAAAGCAAATTCACGTCCATTACGATCTTTTAAGCGCATTAACTCTGGACCGTATGCCCCCCAACGACCTGATTCTTCCCAAAGTTCTGCTTGTTGAAGTGCAGGCATTAAAATTTCAACGGCATCAATGCTTTCCATTTCTTCACGTATGATTTTAGAAATATTATTTAACACACGAGAGGCTAATGGTAAATAGCTATAAATACCACTTGTACTTTGTTTGATTAATCCTGCTTTTAATAATAATTGGTGACTCAATGCTTCTGCTTCAGCAGGGACATCTCTCCTAGTTGGTATGAAAACTTTCGATTGTTTCATCACTTAATCCTCCTTATTCTACAAGAAATAACGTTGTATATCGTTCCAAGTTACTAGAACCATTATAATTAAGACAAAAATAGCACCAGCAGCTATTATAATTGTCTCTGCTTTTTTATTAACTGGTCTTCTGAAAATTGCTTCATAGATAACAAATAAAATTCGACCACCATCAAGTGCTGGAATTGGTAATAGGTTCATTATACCTAAGTTAACACTTAATAGTGCAGTGTAGTATGTTAATGCAATGATACCCTGTTTAACTACAGAGTCAACATTATGATAAATACCCACTGGACCATTTAACATATCAAATGAGAATTGACCTGTGAATATACTTGCAATCATTGTTCCTACAGCTTTAAAGATTAATGTACTGGCACTAACAAACTGATCAAACCCTAGCGCAATTGGTTTTATTAAAGTATGTTCTTTCTGAGGTTGGAAACCTAAAATGTACGTCGTCTCAGAATTTAATTTAGTTTGCTTAATAACTTGCTTTTTAGGAGTTATATCCACTGTCTTTGTTTGATTATCTCTTTCAAATTTTATCATTGTTTTATTATCTTTAATTTTATTTGCTGCAGACTGAATGTCATCAAAACTCTTAGTTTTATATTGACCTACTTGAACGATTTTATCTCCAGATTTTAATCCTGCTTGTTGAGCTGGATAGTTATCAGCTAATTGTCCCACTGAGGTAGTAGGTGTTCCTTGGAAATAAGCTAATGCGATAAATAATATTAAGGCTAATATAAAGTTAAATAATGGTCCTGCAAATAACGTTAAAAATTTGGGTAAAGGTTTCTTATGTGCAAATTGTCGATGTCGTGGAGCGATTTGAATTAAACTACCATTCTCAACAAAATATGCTTTTTCAGCAATATTAAAATGATGTCGCTCATTATCATATGAAGTAATACCTTCAATGTACAAATCATCCTTGAAGTCACATTGTTTAACTTCAATTGCTTCTATCTTTTGAAATTTATGCTGATCATCTAAAATTATATGCGTAATCTCATCTTTATCATTAAGTTTTACTTTAACATTCATACCTGGTTCAACTGGTGGTTCTTCTAAACCGTCTCCAGCCATTCTTACATAACCACCTACAGGTAATAAACGGATGGTATACAAAGTTTCGTTCTTACGGAAACTAAATATTTTTGGTCCCATACCTATCGCGAATTCAGGACACATTATTCCAGCACGCTTCGCAAAGAACATGTGACCATATTCATGTACCGTAACAAGTACACCGAACACGATCATAAATGAGACAATAGTGATTAAATAGCTCACATGATACACCTCAATTAAATTAAATTTCTACTTTTTTCATTAGAACGATGTAGATTATCTATGATTTGGTTAAATTATTCAAGAATTTTACTTTTAATAAAAGGAGTTAAGAATTACATCATCTACTATGTCTAGTCAAATGTGCACTCAATAACTCCTCAATTATAGCACTATACATTTTTCATATATAAATAAAACATTAAAATCGCACTACATTTGTATTAATAAAATGTTGAGTAATGGTAAAACAAACATGAAACTATCAAATCGGTCTAATATACCACCGTGACCCGGTAAAATTCTACCAGAATCTTTAACACCAAAATGACGTTTAAATCCTGATTCAACTAAATCACCAAGTTGACCAAAGATACTCAAGATGATTGTTACTAATAATAGTAACCAAATATTTAAGTTGAAATCAACAAAGAACAACATAACAATTGGCACAATTAAACTACAAATTAATCCGCCAATAAAACCTTCAATAGTTTTGTTCGGACTAATTACTGGCCATAATTTATGTTTACCCATTAGTCGACCGAAAATATAAGCACCTGTATCTGTTAACCACACCACTAAGAATGCATAAAGTATGTAATGTAATCCATCTGAACGTGTTGCATAGAAATACATAAATCCAATACCGACATATGCAACTGACATAAGACAGAAAGCAGCATCCATAAAACTAAATCTGTTTTTTGACAGTACAGTGTAACTTAGTAAAATAAAACTCATTGCGATTAAACTTTTTAACTGAATGTCACTAACCCAGTCACCTGCTGATTGAGGTAACATAATAATAATTAATGCTAAAGCACTAAAAATACCAGGGACTGAAATTAATTTAATCATATTCATATTTAAAAGTTCTTTTAATGCAATTAAAGCTAGTAAGAACGCAAACAACATTAAGGTTGTACCACCCATTAATAGAATGGGTAGAAAAATTAACAATGCTATAATTGCGGTTAAAGTTCTAACTTTCATACGCTACTCCTTACTTAACCCTCCAAAGCGTCTTTGGCGAGATTGATATATTTTTAAGCAATTTTTAAATTCTTCACCGTCAAAGTCTGGCCACAATTTCTCATTGAATATAAATTCACTATAAGAAGACTGCCAAATAAGGAAATTACTAATACGTTGTTCACCAGAAGTGCGAATTAATAACTCAGGATCTGGGTATGAATGCGTCATTAAATGATTGTTAATCATTGATTCATCAATATCTTTACTGTCTTGACCATTGCGTTGAAGTTCATCATAAATTGATTTCATACTTTGAACAATTTCAGCTCGTCCACCATAATTGATGGCAAATATTAATTTCAGACCTGTATTATTTTTTGTTTTTTCTTTTGCATGTTGTATTGCTTCAATCGTCGATTTAGGAACTGCATCTAAAAATCCAATCGTTTCTATTTGAACATTTTTTTCAATGAGTTCGGGTAAAAATGTTTTTAAAAAATTAACAGGCAAATTCATGATATAATTAACTTCATTTTCAGGTCTAGACCAATTTTCAGTTGAAAAAGCGTATAGTGTTAAGTATTTAATACCCAAATCACTTGCTTCTCGCGTTACAGTTTTGATGGTTTGCATACCTTCGTAATGTCCTTTAATTCTAGGCATTTTACGCTTTTTGGCCCAACGTCCATTTCCGTCCATGATTATCGCTACATGTTCAGGTAAATTATGTAAATCTAAATCATCGTTATGACTGATTTTAGTCTTATTTCTTTTTATTAGCTTTTTAAACATGGTCTTTCCTCCGAGCCTGATCATCTCTATTATATTAGTTATTTAAGAAATCATCTATCATTTTATCATACTCGATAATGGCATTGAATAAGCAAATGAAAAAACTGTACCAAAGTCTGAATTGGCACAGTTTAGACTAAAATAATTTATAGTAATGTAGAAAGTATATTTATAATAATACTTAAACATTATTAAATGAATTAATTTATTGTCGAACTAATTAAACAGACATAATGTCTTTTTCTTTGTCCTCTACTAATTGATCAATTTCTTTAATAGAATTATCTGTAGCTTTTTGAACATCTTCTGTTTGACTTCTTAAATCATCTTCAGTAATGTCCCCATTTTTTTCATCTTTTTTCAATTGATCATTAATATCACGACGGATGTTTCGGATAGATACTTTCGCATCTTCACCAATTTTCTTAACGTTTTTCACTAATTCTTTACGACGTTCTTCTGTTAAAGCTGGGACAGTGATACGAATAACTTCACCATCACTTGTAGGATTTACACCTAAATTTGCTGCATAAATTGCTTTTTCAATATCAGCTACTGAAGATTTATCATAAGGAGAAATAACTAATAAACGTGCTTCAGGCACATTGATGCTCGCTAATTGTTGAACTGGTGTTGGTGCACCATAATAGTCAACAGTTACGCCACTTAATAAATTTGAATTGGCTCTTCCAGCACTGATATTTGCTAATTCTCTTGATAAATTATCGATAGATTTGCTCATTCTAACTTTAGTGTCTTGAATTATGTCACTCATATTGTTTACACCTCTAATTATTTAGTTATTAACGTACCTATTTTTTCACCCATAACTGCACGTTTAATATTGCCTTCTTCCATGATTGAAAATACATTTAAAGGAATATTATTATCCATACAGAATGATGATGCAGTTGAGTCCATTACTTGTAACCCTTCTTGTAACATTTGAATGTGCGTCAAGTGTTCATATTTAACTGCATTCTTATCTACTTTAGGGTCTGCTGAATATACTCCATCAACATTATTTTTACCCATTAAAATAACATCGGCTTCGACTTCTGCTGCACGTAACGCTGCAGTTGTATCTGTAGAGAAGTATGGATTACCGATTCCTGCTGCAAAAATAACAACACGTTTCTTCTCTAAATGTCTAATAGCTCTTCGACGGATGTATGGTTCAGCAACTTGTTTCATTTCAATTGATGTCAACACACGTGTGTCACATTCTAATTGTTCTAAGCTATCTTGGAGTGCAAGAGCATTCATAACTGTAGCAAGCATACCCATGTAGTCCGCTGTACCACGGTCCATACCTAAATCACTACCTGTTTTACCTCTCCAAATATTGCCACCACCAACGATAACTGCAATTTCGCAATCCATCTTAGCAACTTCAGCTACTTGCTGTGCCACGCTTTTAATAATGATTGGATTAATACCAAAACCTTTGTCTCCTGCGAGTGCTTCACCACTAAGTTTTAATACTACACGTTTATATTTAGAAGTTTGCGCCATTGTTTTTTCCTCTCTATTGTAAAAATATGTAATATATACAAGTAAAGAAGACACTGACGCGCCTTCTAACATAAAGTATCACTTTATAATAGAAAACCTCAAAGGTGTCTTCTTTCTTGTAAATCTTGTCGACAGATTATTTCATTTGACCTTTAACTTCATCTGCGAAGTTTTCTTCACGTTTTTCCATACCTTCGCCTACTTCATAGCGAACGAAGTCAACAAGTTTACCACCTTTAGATTTTAAGAAAGCTTCAACTGTTTGATCTGGATCTTTAACGAAGTTTTGATCAACTGCACAAATTTCTTGAAGATATTTACGTAAACGACCTTCAACCATTTTTTCAACGATGTTTTCAGGTTTACCTTCATTTAATGCTTGTTGTTTTAATACTTCTCTTTCGTGATTGATTTCTTCTTCTTTAACTTGTTCTGAAGAAACATATTTTGGATTGATAGCTGCGATGTGCATAGCAACATCTTTAGCAGCTTCTTCATCAGTAGAACCTTCAACTACAGTTAACACACCGATACGTCCACCCATGTGTAAGTATGCACCAAATGCATCGTTATCAGATTTTGTTCTCATTTCGAAACGACGGATACTTAATTTTTCACCGATTGTTGAGATTGCTTCTTTCATTCTTTCATCAACTGTTTTACCACTTGATAATTTAGTTTCTAATAAAGCATCTACTGTTTCAGCTTTGCTATCAAGAACTTGATTAGCAATTTCTTTAACTAATTCTTGGAAGCCTTCATTACGAGCTACAAAGTCAGTTTCAGAGTTGATTTCAACGATAGCAGCTTCATTTCCTTTAACTTCAACATGTACTAAACCTTCAGCTGCGATACGGTCTGCTTTTTTAGCTGCTTTAGCGATACCTTTTTCACGTAAGTAATCAATCGCTTTATCGATGTCACCATCAGTTTCTGTTAGCGCTTTTTTACAATCCATCATACCAGCGCCAGTTCTTTCACGTAATTCTTTAACAAGTTTTGCTGAAATTGCCATTAATTATTCCTCCAATATTTCTAATTGTAATAATAGATGATACCTAAATATTACCATTAAAGTCACTATAATTTCCAATACTCTAGTAAACTTTAATTATTATTTTTTATTATTTGAAAAAAGGGCGATAAGCATTACATCTTATCACCCATTTAAACTATATCTTAGTTTGATTCAACAGTAGTATTTTCTTCAGTTGATTCTGCTTCTTGAGATTCTTCTTTTTCATCTAAATTGATGTTTTGCTCTGCAGCTACTTCATCGTTAGAAACACCTTGTTGACCTTCTAAGACAGCGTCAGCCATTTTACCAGTTAATAATTTAACGGCACGAATAGCATCGTCGTTCGCTGGGATAACGTAATCAATTTCATCTGGATCACAGTTAGTGTCAACAATACCAACGATTGGAATATTTAATTTACGTGCTTCAGCAATCGCGTTACGCTCTTTACGAGGGTCAACTACGAATAATGCTTGAGGCATAGATTTCATATCACGAATACCGCCTAAGAATTTGATTAAACGGTCGTATTCTTTTTTAAGTTCAACAACTTCTTTTTTAGGTAAAACGTCAAATAAACCGTCTTCTTCCATTTTTTCAATTTCAGAAATACGTTTAATACGTTTAGAAATTGTTTTGTAGTTAGTTAAAATTCCGCCTAACCATCTTTGGTTAACGTAGAATTGTCCAGCACGTTCTGCTTCAGCTTTAACTGACTCTTGTGCTTGTTTTTTTGTACCTACGAATAAGACTCTACCGCCATCTTCAGATACTTGTTTGATGAAGTTATAAGCTTCTTCAACTTTTTTCACTGTTTTTTGTAGGTCAATGATATAGATACCATTTCTCTCAGTGAAGATATATTTTTTCATTTTTGGGTTCCAACGGCGTGTTTGGTGACCGAAGTGAACACCGGCTTCTAGTAATTGTTTCATTGAAATTACTGCCATTTTAAATTCCTCCTAGTGGTTATTTACCTCCATAATAAACTCATATAAAGACAATTAATTTAATTGCACCCTTTAAATGTACGTTTATCATGTGTGTATTGGCTTTTATAGCCGAAAACAATAATATCATATTTCTATATAATGCGCAATGTTAATTTCATTAAAGAAATAATGCAATACACATTTTTCATAATAAAAACTGTTACAAATAATATTACATACTTGCAACAGTTGAATGTTGGTTATTGCATTATCGATTTAAATCAAAATTATTTATTTCGTTCTAATTCATCAAGGAATTTTTCTTTTTTAACTTTTATAAAGGTACCCTTCATCCCTAAGGATCGTGATTCGATTACACCAGCACTTTCAAGTTTACGTAACGCGTTCACGATTACTGAGCGAGTGATACCTACTCTATCTGCTACTTTTGAAGCTATCAATAGGCCTTCATTACCACCTAATTCTTCAAAAATATGCTCAATTGCTTCTTTTTCAGAATAAGATAATGAATTAATTGCCATAGTGATTGCCGCTTTATCACGCGCCTCTTTCTCTACTTCATTATGTTTCTCACGAAGTATTTCCATTCCAATAACAGTTGCAGCATATTCGCCTAATACTAAATCATTTTCGTTAAAGTCATCTTTAACACGACCAAGTACTAATGTTCCTAATCTTTCGCCACCACCAAGTATTGGAAATACAGTTGTACGACTGCTACTAAATACTTCTTTATCTTCAGGTGGGAATACAGTTAATTCATTATCAATATCAATATTAGATTCAGTTTGTTTAACGTCCATTAATAGTTTTGTATATTCACTAGGAATGTGTTTACCTTCTAACATTTCGTTAATTCTTTGACTTTTTAAAAGTTCATTTAAACTTGAACCTAGAATCTTACCTCTACGTGAAACAATAAATACGTTCGTTACTGTAACGCTACTAATTGTTTGAGCAACGTCTTTAAAGTCGACTGCAATACCTTTATGTTTTTGTAATAGTGTATTTAATTCTCTAGTTTTAGATAATAAGCTCATAAAATTTCTCCTTTATTTATATTATAAAATAAATGCACTTAAATCTTTATTTGTTGAAATAGATTTCAACTTATCATCAACATATTGTGGTGTTATATCAACTACAGCATTTGGCATGCTAGGGGCTTCGAAAGATAAATCCTCAAGCATTTTCTCTAAGATTGTGTGTAAACGACGTGCACCAATATTATCAGTGTCTTGGTTAACTTGATATGCCATTTCAGCTAATCTTGTAATCGCTTCCTTAGTAAAGTTCACAGTGACCTCTTCTGTTTGAAGCAATGCCTCATATTGTTTGATGAGTGATAGCTTAGGTTCAGTCAATATTCTGTAAAAATCGTCAACAGTTAAACTTTCTAATTCTACTCTAATTGGGAAGCGTCCTTGTAATTCAGGTATTAAATCACTTGGTTTCGATACGTGAAACGCGCCAGCACCGATAAATAGCATATGTTCAGTATTTACAGTACCATACTTAGTTTGAATCATGCTACCTTCTAAAATTGGTAAGATATCTCGTTGTACACCTTGTCTTGAAACATCTTGACCACTATTAGCGTTATTCGTTGCTACTTTATCAATCTCATCGATGAAGATAATACCCATTTGTTCTGCTAACTCAAGCGCTTCTTGATTTGCAGTTTCTTGATCAATTAATTCATCGGCAAAATCATCGGCCAAAATCTTACGAGCTGTTTTAACTGGCACCTCACGTTCAACCTTACGTTTAGGCATGAGTTGATTCATCATGTCTTGCATTTGTTGGTTTTGATTTGTACCGAGCATGCCTAGCGCACCTGGATCTTGTTCTACCTTAATTCTAACTTTCTCTTCTTCAAGTTTACCATCTAATAATTGTTTTTTGATTTCTGAACGTTTAGTTTTAATTTCTTCTGTAGGTGTTTCCTCTTCATCATCATCATTATTACCAAAGTTTGGAATTGCACCACCAAGTAATGACTCTAAAGGATTACTATTATTTGACGCTTTTTTCTTCATACTAGGTACAAGTAATTTAACTAACTTTTCATTAGCTTTATTAACTGCTTCGTCTTTAACCAAATCTTTCTTTTGATCTTTAACAAGTCTTACAGCTACATCGACTAGATCACGAACCATACTCTCAACATCGCGTCCAACGTATCCTACTTCAGTAAACTTAGTAGCTTCCACCTTAATAAATGGCGCTCCTACAACTTTAGCCATACGTCTTGCTATTTCAGTTTTACCAACACCAGTTGGACCGATCATCAAAATATTCTTAGGTGCGATTTCTTGTTTGGTTTCTTCATCAAGCAAACTTCTTCTATAGCGATTTCTTAGAGCAATGGCAACTTTTCGTTTAGCATCATCTTGCCCAACTATATATTCATCTAATTTAGATACGATATCTTTAGGTGTTAATTTTATACCGTTTGCATCCATATATTTTACCTCCAACCTAATTAACATCCATTTATATTCATTTCCATATTTTTAAAAGTTAAAGTGTTTCCACTATAATATTATCATTTGTGAACACACAAATGTCAGATGCAACCTTTAAACTTTCGTAAGCCATTTTTTTAGCAGATAATTGGCTTGCATGACGCTTCAATGCTCTTCCAGCACTTAAAGCATAGTTGCCTCCTGAGCCAATCGCAATTAAATCATCATCAGGTGCAATGACTTCTCCAGTTCCGCTAACCACTAATATTGCATCTTTATCCATTACAATTAACATAGCTTCCAATTGACGTAATTGTTTATCACCACGCCACTCTTGAGCTAGTTCAACAGCTGCACGTTCTAAATTACCACTAAATTGTTGTAATTTTGTTTCAAACTTCTCAAACAAAGTGAAGGCATCAGCTACACTACCAGCAAATCCAGCTAACACTTTACCTTCATATAATCTGCGGACCTTGCGCGCTGTTTGCTTCATAATAACTTGCTCACCTAGTGTAACTTGTCCATCACCAGCCATCGCTGCTTCACCGTTATGTCTAACGGCATAAATAGTTGTTGCATGTAATGATGTTTTACTCATTTATTTACTCTCCTTTTTCGCTCGAGGATGTGCATTTAAATACACTTTACGTAATTGTTGGTTAGAAACATGTGTATATCTTCCAGTTGTCGAAAGATTAACATGTCCTAACAAAGATTGTACCGTTCTTAAATCTGCACCTTGATTAAGTAAATGTGTTGCAAACGTATGTCTTAATTTGTGGGGGTGAATTTCCGTAATCCCTGCTGTACGTTTAACAACATCATTTAAAACATACCTAACACCTCTCTCTGTTATAGGGGCGCCATTCATGTTAACTAATAAAAATGAATGTTTGGTATGTTGTATAGGCTTAAATTCGCTTAAGTATTGTTCAATGCTTTGACGACAAAATTCTCCAAACGGAACAAACCGTTCCTTATTTCCCTTTCCTAGTACTTTCACACCAGGTAAAGACATATCAATATCTTTAAGTTGGATATTTACTAACTCAGAAACACGTATACCCGTTGCATATAATAATTCTAGAATAACGCGATCCCGTAATCCTTTTTTTGTATCTTTTGCTACAGTTTCGAATAATGCTTCCATCTCTTCTTCATAAAAAAACTGTGGCAAGTAGTTCTCCTTCTTAGGATGAACGAGTTGTACAAAAGGATTTATAATTGTCTCATCTTGTGTCATCCAAAACTCATAGAAAGTTCTTAAAGTTGAAATCTTCCTTGATACAGTAGTACGTTTCAAATTCTGTGAATATAAATAGCTTAAATAATTTCTAGCATCTTTATATTCAAATGTTCTTAGATTTAGTAATTCTTGTTCTAAAAAATGATTAAATTGTACTAAATCATCATGATATGATTTTAATGTATGGGCGGAGAAATTTCTCTCAACTTTGAGCATATTTAAGAATGTAACTTGGATTTCTTCCACTTAAAAATCCCCTCCATCATATGCATTGTAGCATATAACATGAAAGGGACTAAAATAATTAGCTATAGAATTCAAAATCTTTTGAGAATTACTTAAAAGATTGAAATAACTTGAACGTGCGACTAAAACAATGAATTCGAAATAAATTCTATTCTAGTTCAATCACTATAATTATAGTGTTTTCTTATAATTCTCTAAATATTCGAGCGCTCTGTTAGCTTGTGCTTCGTAACGCTCTTTTTTATCTTTAATCCGTTTTTCAAGTGAAGGTAATAAACCAAAGTTAGCGTTCATAGGTTGGAAGTTCTTTTCATTTTTAGCATGGGAGATGTAATAAGCCATACTTCCTATCATTGTCTCTCTAGGGAAAATAACTTCACCTTTATCAAGTAATTTGTGAGCTAGGTTAATCCCAGCAACAAGTCCACTTGCTGCGCTTTCAACATATCCTTCAACACCAGTCATTTGACCTGCGAATTGAATTCTATCTTCTTTAATCAACTCATATTTCTCATTTAATACATCTGGAGAATTTATAAATGTATTTCTATGCATCACACCATACCGTACGATATCAACATTTTCTAAACCAGGGATAAGTTGAATTACTTCTTTTTGTGCGCCCCATTTTAAATGAGTTTGGAAACCTACAATATTATATAGCGTTCCAGCTGCATCATCTTGTCGTAATTGAACGACAGCGAATGGACGTTTACCTGTTTTTGGATCTTCAAGACCAACAGGTTTCATAGGACCAAATAATAGTGTTTTGCGTCCACGTTCAGCCATTACTTCAAAAGGCATGCATCCTTCGAAATATTTTTCTTTTTCAAATTCATTTGTTGGTGCAACTTCTGCTTCAAGTACTGCATCATAAAAGCGATTAAATTCTTCTTCTGTCATAGGACAATTAAGATAGGCTGCTTCACCTTTATCATAACGTGATTTTAGATACACTTTATCCATATCAATCGATTCTTTTTCAATGATTGGAGCAGCTGCATCATAAAAATAAAGTTGATCCTTACCTGTAATATCTACGATTTCTTTAGCTAAATTTTCTGTAGTTAATGGACCAGTAGCAATAATTGTATATCCTTCAGGGATACTATTAATTTCTTCATTAATAACAGTAACATTAGGATGATTTCTTAAAGTTTCAGTAATATAACCAGAAAAATCATGTCGATCAACTGCTAATGCACCACCAGCAGGAACTCTTGCTTTGTCAGCAGCAGAGATAATTAATGAGTCTAATCTTCTCATTTCTTCTTTTAATACACCCACACCATTAGTTAATGCATTGCCTCGTAGTGAGTTAGAACATACTAATTCTGCAAATTTATCAGTATGGTGTGCTGGCGTTTGCTTAACTGGGCGCATTTCAATCAAATTCACTTTGATACCTCGTTGAGCTAATTGATAAGCGGCTTCTGAACCAGCTAGTCCAGCGCCAACTATATTTACAGTTTGACTCATGGTTTTCCTCCTTAATTTATTATCTATTTTTGAACTTCTTCTTTATAGTCACAGTTTGAGCAAATAACTTGTGAACTGCGTCCTTTCTTATGTTCCATTAAATAATGATTACATTTAGGACAATCACGACCAACAGGTTTGTCCCAAGAAATAAAGTCACATTCAGGATAGTTTGAACAACCATAGAAAAGTCTATTTTTCTTAGATTTTCTTTCAACGACATCTCCATCTTTGCATTTAGGGCAAGTTACGCCAATAGTTTTCACGATTGCTTTCGTATTTCTACAGTCTGGGAAATTTGAGCACGCCATAAACTTACCATATCGTCCCATTTTAATAACCATAGGAGAGCCACAAACTTCACAATCTTCGCCAGCAGGTTCATCTTTAATTTCAACTTTTTCCATTTCTTCCTCAGCACGTTCAACGTCTAATTTGAAACTTCCGTAAAAGTTATCAATTACTTTTCTCCAGCCGATATCTCCTTCAGCAATTTTATCCAATAGCGTTTCCATATTAACAGTAAACTCTACATCAATTATTTCAGGGAAATAGTCTTTTACTTGTTCATATACAATTTCACCTAATTCAGTAGGTACAAATCGTTTACTTTCAAGTTTTACATAATTACGTTTTTGTATTGTGTCAATCGTAGGTGCATAGGTAGAAGGTCTACCAATTTTTAATTCCTCTAACGTTTTAACCAAACGTGCTTCTGTATAACGTGGAGGTGGCTGAGTGAAGTGTTGCGCTGGTTCAATTTGAGTTGCAGTCACTTCATTACCTTTACTCAAGTTAGGTAATTTATTTTCTTTTTCATTATCTTTATCATCTTTGGCTTCTACATAAAGCGTCATGAAACCTTTGAATTTGATTGTTTGACCATTAGCTCGGAATTTAATGTTGTTTTGGGTAACATCTAAAGCAACAGTGTCTAAAATTGCTGGTGCCATTTGACTTGCTACAAATCTTTCCCATATTAATTTATACAAACGATGCTGATCTCTAGTTAAGTATGCTTTCATTTCATCAGGTGTACGTAAAGTACTTGTTGGTCGAATTGCTTCATGGGCATCTTGGTCACCCTGTTTACCCTTAGCAGTTCTATTTGAAAGATAATCTTTACCATACTTATCTTCAATATATTGTTTCGCTTCGTCTTTAGCGGTTTGTGATATACGTGTAGAGTCAGTTCTCATGTATGTGATTAATCCAACTGTACCTTGTCGTTTTAGATCAATACCTTCATATAATTGTTGCGCGAGCATCATAGTTTTACGCGCTTTGAAATTTAATTTACGAGCTGCCTCTTGTTGTAATGTTGAAGTGGTAAATGGATTAGCAGGATTTCTAGTTTTTTCTTTTTTATTAACATTTGTAATTTCAAATTTGTCTCCATCTAATTCAGCTGTAACTTTTTCAACATCTTTTTTTGTTTTTAATTTAAATGGTTTATTTTTATAATGAAGAAACTTAGCAGTAAATTTAGATTTCTTATATCTAAACTCACCTTCTATAGACCAATACTCTTCAGGCTTAAAGTTACGAATCTCATTCTCTCTATCTATTACTAATCTTAAAGCTACAGATTGAACTCGCCCTGCAGACAGCCCCTTTTTCACTTTCTTCCATAATACTGGTGAAATATTATATCCAACTAATCTATCTAATATACGGCGTGCTTGTTGTGCATCGACTAAATCCATTTCAATGCCACGTGGATGTTTAAAACTTTCTTTTACCGCATCTTTTGTAATTTCATTAAATACTACTCTGTTTTCTTTTGAATCATCAAGTTCTAAAATTTTTGATAAATGCCAAGCAATCGCTTCACCTTCACGGTCAGGGTCACTCGCAAGAAAGACATTTTTTGCTTTCTTAGCATATTTCTTTAAGTCTTTAACAACTGGACCTTTACCGCGTATCGTAATATATTTCGGTTCATAATTATCTTCTACATCGACACCCATTTGACTTCTTGGTAAATCTCTAACATGTCCCATAGAAGCTATAACTTTATATTTTTTACCTAAATATTTTTCAATGGTTTTCGCTTTTGCAGGCGACTCAACTATGACTAAATTATCTGCCAAAGTGAATTCCCCCTTGCTATTTCAATTACTAAAGATAAATGATAAACGGTCAATTTTGTTTTTGTCAATGTTTAAATTCTATTAACGTGCATTTTAAACACTTTTTAATATTATTTTTAGCTATCAATTAGAATTAAATATAGATTTTTAATACTCTAGAATGAATCATTAATGATATCTATTTATAATCACATAGGATATCATCAGCAGAGGTTACAATCATCGCACCTTCTTGAGCTCGTTTCAAATTACCTTTTGTTAGTGGATTAAATATTGAACCTGGTAATACATATATATTTCTATTTTGCTCTAATGCACAATCAATTGTAATTTGACTACCGCTTCTAACACTTGCTTCAGTTATTAAAACCCCTTTTGAAAGACCGCTTATCAAACGATTGCGTTGCGGAAAGTGATATCGCCTAACACTAGTAAGTGGCGGATATTCACTAATAACTAAACCTTTTTCTTCAATTATGTTGCGTAATTTTTGCGTTTCTCTAGGGTAATGTATCATATGACCAAAACCTAAAACAGCTATTGTAGGTAATTGATACTCTATAGCAAAATGATGTGCTATGCTATCAGCACCTTTTGCTAAACCAGAAATAATAGTTAGTGGAATTTGTTTAAATTTAGGAAATAAGTATTGCATGGCTTTAGCTGAGTATTCTGTTGCATTTCTTGAGCCCACCACACCTAATGTATTGGAGAATGTTAATAAAAGGGGGTCACCTTGGTAAAATAGGACAAACGGATAATCATAAATTTCTTTTAACAGTCGAGGATAATTAGTGTTAAACGGTGTTGTAAAACTTACTTTGTGATTCTGCAAAAATGACAAAATATCTTTTTCATTTAAATTATTAAATTTATCAATAAAATCGTCATTATGAAACATTCTGTCCCAATTTCTTATTGTATCTATTTGATCAGTATAAGAGAATTTAAAAAAGTCAGGATTTAATTTTAATAAATGATGAATATGTTGGGTCGTATAACCTAGCCAAATTAATTTCAAAAGTAATATGTTGTTGTTAGTCATGAAGTCGTCTCCTTTAAAAACATTATAAGACAACTATGTCGTATATCACATTTCAATTAAAAGACATTTGATGGATAAAATTTAATAACTTTTAATGAGTAATTTTAATATTGAATTATGTAAACTGTCTTCATGCTCATTTTATACATAAATCTGAAACCTAAAATCCTCAGATTACTTTAAATTTTGTTAACTTAGCACTAAATAAATCGATTCACTTACTTTTGATATAATTTATAAAGCAATTTATTTACTGACTTAATAAAATTACCAACATATTCTTCTATAAACGCATTGAATCCTTTTTTAAATTGTTGGACACCATAATCTTCTGCATTCTCACCAAAGTCGCCAGTTATGCCGTAGAAATTATAACGCTCTAAGCCTTTCTCTTTTGCGTAGCGTATCATATCCCATTGCAGACAATAGGCACCCATAAATTCATTGTATTTAGGATTAGAACCACTTGATAAATAGCACATTTCGTGATTGTTATAAATAAACAATGCAGCAGCTAAATCAAGTAATGTACCATCCGTAATGATTACTTGTTCAGTTTTTGCTATTTTATTATAAAAGCTCTCTAGTTGTTGATTGAATTGGTGATATTTTATTTTTGCCTTTTTTGAATTAGCATTCACTTTAAATGATTGTTTAATTTCAGTCACTTTCTCTTCTAATTCTATCGCTCGTTGCTTTAATAAATTTATATACTTATTTAAATCAATAAAAGCTAGCTTCATACATGCTTTACCACCATAAATATCAAGCATTTGTTTGAAATAAGGTTCTTCTTGAAAATGAAAACCATATTTTTCTTCAGCCATGTGAAACAGTCGATAAAATCTATTCGTTTCTTTAATTGATAAAGTTTTTATTTGCACACCCATTTCAATTGTCTTCATAATGTTACGTCTAGTTTGATATGACATATCTTTTAATAATTGTTGTTCACTTTTATCTTTTAAATCTAATATAGAATGCCATCTTATTTGACTCATAGCTGAATAGCCAGTTGTAAAACCTTGATGTTGGTATCCTAACTTATTCATCACCTTGAATCACTGTTTATTGTTAAAGTGTTCTATAATCTCACCATCAGCACTTCTTATATTCTCCAAGACATAAGGGTCAACTAGTATAAAAACATCTCTTCGCATATTTACATAATGCGTAAATTTTTTAAAGAAAAATTCAACTAACTCTAAATTAGTAAAATCCATCACCGGTCCTCGATGGGTATATAAGTATTTAAACACCTTAAATATACGAGCATCAGTTAATATACAGGCAGCAACTACGTTACCGTTTTCTTTGACACCGACAATATGAACCCCTAAATTTCGAGCTTTCCTATATTTATATAACTCTACAATCTGAGTATAATGCGAAAAATTATTTTCTCATAAAAAATTCAAATTCATTTAATTCTAAAGTTGTAAAATTCAAATCATTAATACTCTTTTTCCTCAAATTCATTTATGCCTCTTTATTAGATCTTATAAAAATCATATCGTAGTTATAATTATGTATCACTCGATGTGCTACTACTTTTTTTATAACCACCTAAATTCCAATTTTGATCTAAACTTTGAAACTACATGAGTTTACCATCATAATTACCATCCAACACTATTGCTGTATGTTCAAATCCACCATCATACCTTCCACTAAAAACTACAACATCTCCAGGTTTAGCTTCTAAAGTAGAAGTGTTTTTATATTCAATTTTCACATTTCCATATTGTTTTTTAGAACTTGTTTCATTTGTCACAACTATATTTTTATTAAAATCATCCTGTGAAGTTATTACTACTTTATCGTTAGATTTTATCTCACTTGCATATGCACTATAATTTTGATTAATAAAAAATAAAGAACCTACTACAAAAGACACTACACCGATAGTTATTTTCCGAATAGAAAAATTTGATGATATGATATTTTATTCATGATGCTCCTCCTTTTATCAATACACCGCTATTATATATCATTTATAATAAATTAAATTTTTTATAAATTATTTATGTAACTAGTCTTATATATATATTAACTTCGACTTTGACTTTAATAATTATTAATTACTTATAATAAATTAAACAAAAGACCTGATTTCCAATATTAGAAATCAGGTCTTAGACAATAAAATCAATTCAAATTTTAATGATGATTATTTAATTGTTAATAATTCTTCATAAATACCAGCTTCTTTAGCTGCTTCGATTAATGTAGTACCGATTTCTGAAGGTGTATCCGCAGTTTTAACACCACATTCATTTAATGTTTTAATTTTTTCATCTGCAGTACCTTTACCACCAGAAATAATCGCACCAGCGTGACCCATACGTTTACCTGGAGGTGCTGTTTGACCACCAATGAAACCAATAACTGGTTTGTTCATATTCGCTTTAATCCATTCAGCTGCTTCTTCTTCAGCAGTACCACCAATTTCACCAATCATTACAACAGCTTTAGTATCTTCATCTTCATTAAACGCTTTAAGTACATCGATAAAGTTAGTACCGTTGACAGGGTCGCCTCCAATACCTACAGCTGTAGTTTGACCAATGCCTTCTTCAGTTAATTGATGAACCGCTTCGTAAGTTAACGTACCAGAACGTGATACAACACCTACATGACCTTTTTTATGAATATATCCTGGCATGATACCAATTTTACATTCATCAGCAGTAATAACACCTGGGCAGTTTGGTCCAACTAAGCGTGTTTTTCTTCCTTCTAAGTAACGCTTAACTTTAACCATGTCAACAACAGGAATATGTTCAGTAATACAAATAACCATATCTAAATCTGCATCTGCTGCTTCCAAAATAGAATCTGCTGCAAATGGCGCTGGAACATAAACTACAGATACGTTAGCACCTGTTTCTTCTTTAGCTTCTGCAACAGTATTATATACAGGTACGCCTTCAACAACTTGTCCACCTTTACCTGGTGTTACCCCTGCAACAATTTGTGTACCATAATCAAGCATTTGTTTTGTATGGAAAAGGGCAGTAGACCCTGTAATACCTTGTACCATTACTTTAGTATTTTTATCTATAAATACACTCATCTTAGTGTTCCCATCCTTTCCTTACGCTTCTTTAACAAGCTTAACAATTTTTTGAGCGCCTTCAGCCATTGTAGCTGCTGGTTCAATTGCTAAACCTGATTCGTTTAAGATTTCTTTACCGCGTTCTACATTTGTACCTTCTAAACGAACTACTAATGGTAAAGTTAATTCAACTTCTTTAACTGCTGCTACGATACCTTCAGCAATAACATCACATTTCATGATTCCACCGAAGATGTTTACAGAGATACCTTTAACATTGTCATCACCTAAGATGATTTTGAATGCTTCAGTAACTTTTTCTTTTGTAGCGCCGCCCCCTACGTCTAGGAAGTTAGCTGGATTTCCACCAAAATGATTAATAGTATCCATTGTAGCCATCGCTAAACCAGCACCATTAACCATACAACCAATATCTCCATCTAATGCAATGTAAGATAAGTCATATTTAGATGCTTCAATCTCTTTAGGATCTTCTTCTTCTAAATCACGTAATTCTTGGATATCTTTATGTCTGAATAATGCATTGTCATCGAAGTTGATTTTAGCATCTAAAGCTAAAACTTCACCTTCACCAGTAGTAACTAATGGGTTAATTTCAACGATAGAACAATCTTTTTCGATAAATACATTGTATAAAGAAATTAAGAATTTCGCTGCTTTATTAATAGATTCTTTTGGAATGTTAATGTTGAAAGCAATACGACGCGCTTGATAAGGTGATAAACCTACAACTGGGTCGATTGTTTCTTTAAAGATTTTTTCTGGTGTTTTAGCAGCTACTTCTTCAATTTCAGTACCGCCTTCTTCTGAAGCCATTAAAGTAATACGATCAGTTGCACGGTCAATTACAAAACCTACATAATATTCTTTTTGAATATCGCAACCTTGTTCAATATACAAACGTTTAACTTCTTTACCTTCAGGTCCAGTTTGATGTGTAACTAATTGTTTACCTAATAATTCATTGGCATATGTTTCAACCTCAGATAATGATTTAGCAATCTTAACTCCACCTGCTTTACCTCTACCCCCAGCGTGGATTTGTGCTTTAACCACATAAACCTCTGTGTCTAATTCTTTAGCCTTTTCCACTGCTTCTTCAGCAGTAAATGCAACTCGTCCTTCTGGAACGGCTACGCCCATAGAACGAAATATTTCTTTACCTTGATACTCGTGGATATTCATCTTCCATCCTCCTACTTCTTAGGTTAAGTTCAGTTATAATTATAGAAAATGAAAGCGCTATTGTAAACTGAAAGTGTTCCACTTTTTGCAATTAATTAAAAATTCAAATAATTACATCATAGATTTGATTGGTTCAAAGCTTTTACGATGATACGGTGTAATACCGAGTTTATTTAGGCTTTCTAAATGTGCTTTAGTTCCGTAACCCACATTTTTCTCAAATTCATATCCTGGATATTCATCTGCAATCTCTTTCATTAAATCATCTCTGTATTCTTTTGCCATTATACTTGCTGCAGCAATAGACACACTCTTTGCGTCGCCTTTAATAATAGATGTTTGAGGAATTGTTGTATCTAAAGACATTGCATCTATTAATAAATGATCTGGACGATTTACTAATTGACTCAAAGCTCGATTCATTGCTACTTTAGTTGCGTTATATATATTCAGTTCATCGATCTCTTCTGGTCTAGCTAAACCATAGGCATACTCCAACACCCCGTCTTTAAGCTTTTTATTAAGTATTTGTCTTTTTCTCGCTGTTACTTTTTTAGAATCATCAAGTCCTAAATAGCGATGCCCTTCATTTAAAATCACTGCACATGCAACAACAGGACCTGCTAGCGGACCACGTCCAACCTCGTCAATACCACAGATTAATGCTTGAGGATTGTTATTCAGCAACTCATTTTCAAATTGATTCATTGTATTGTAATGGTCTAAAATTTCTTGTTCTTTTAAAAGTTGTTTACGACGTCTTGTAATAGCTTGTTGTACCCCTTTACGAGCGTCTTGATTTAATTCATGTTGTTCTAAAACTTCAATTGAGTTAATTTCAGATAATATGTGCTTTGCTTCATTAATTGTTTGTGTCATTATCTAATTCACTCTTCATTTCTGAATATAAGTCAAAACAGTATGTTCCAATTTTGGCATTTCTAACGTCATTAATTATCAGTTCAATAACCGCTTCGTAATCTACTTCATTGCCTCTTTGTAAAAGTCCACGTCGACGTCCAATTGCATCAAACCATTCTAATATTTCAGCATCTGCAGGTAAATCAATCTTATAATGTTGCTTAAAACCTTCTAAATCATGGTTAATTAAAAACTGTAAACCATAGATAGCAACTTCATCTAAATGTACAATACTGTCTTTTATTGCGCCTGTTAAACTTAATTTTTTACCAACAATTTCATCTTCAAATTTAGGCCATAAAATTCCAGGTGTATCTAATAATTGTAAAGATTGCCCAACTTTAATCCACTGTTGTTGTTTGGTTACACCTGGTTTATTACCAGTTTGTGCAATATTTTTTCGTGCTAATTTATTAATCAATGTTGATTTACCAACGTTAGGTATGCCAACAATCATTGCTCTAATTGCTCTAGGTTTAAGTCCTTTAGCTTTCTCACGTTCAAATTTTTCTTTTGTTGCTGCTATGGCTGCAGTTTCTACACCTTTTAAATTTTTGCCATGCTTAGCATCTACTGACACAGGATAATATCCTTTATCTATAAAGAAGCGTTCCCATTTTTGCATTTCATTTAAATTGGACATATCTTTTTTATTAAGAATAACTACGCGCGGTTTTTGTTTAATTACTTCATCAATCATTGGGTTACGAGAACTATATGGAATACGTGCATCAACTAATTCAAATACAACATCTACTTTTTTTAATTGTTCTGTTACCTCTCGTTTAGCTTTTGCCATATGTCCTGGATACCATTGAATTGCCATTAATTGTCACCTTACTTTCGATATATTTTAATTCAACTTGTTGATTATAATTGAATTTTTATTTGAGAGCCACTTTTTTTCTAAGTTCATCATTTATTTTATCATTCATTAATTAAAACGATAAAGTACAATAAGTTTATAATGTCAGAAAAGCATAATTACTTTTAATCGCACAATCTATCCCCTACAATTTAATTATACTGTTACAATTATAATCCTATCGCTTAGAGGTAAATTATGAAGAAAATATTAATATATATAGGTATATTCTTAACTCTGTCTTTCATAGGACATAGCTATATAATTTTTCGCTTTATTCACGACGGCGTTTTATTTACAGGACCCAACGATGGTATCGAACAGATGATACCTATTCAAATGTTTCTATTTGATAAATGGAGCGTTGGCAATCTTTTTTATGCTACTGATTTTGGTCTAGGTGGAGATTTTTTTACGGATTTAAGCTATTATTTCTCAACAAACATACTATTTATTATTAATGTACTATGTATCATTCTATTAAAAACAATTATTCATATAAATACTCAGGGATTACTATTTTGGATGGTAAATGCGCTAGTTATTTCCATTATTAAAGCTGCATTAGCGATGTATTGTACCTATCTCTATAGTAAATTTATTTCACGTAATACTTGGATTAGTATTATTATGGCATTTCTATTTGTTATGTCGCCGCTTTATTATCGCTTTACTGTTTATTGGCCATTCTTTAGTGATGTATTTATTTGGATGCCATTGTTACTATTTTCTATAGAACGCACACTTCAAAAACAAAAGTTTGGTCTATTTATTGTCACAATTACACTAATAATGATAAATAATTTCTACTTTGCATATTATCTTTGTCTTATAGGTGCAAGTTACATACTTCTTCGTATAATTTTTAGACACTCTAAAGATATTATTCCACGTGGCAAAGCTTTACTATTATTTGCTATCAGTGCCATTTTAGGATTAGGTAATAGTTTATTTATGTTCTTCCACGGTGTTCAAAGTTTTTTAAATAATCGTCGTGTCCCTTTTTCAGGAACAGTAAATACCTTCGAAAAGCTAGATATTAACACAAATATCTTCTTTGATAATTATTTAATCGTATTGTTATTTCTAACTATTCAAGCATTATTATTTATTAAACTTTATAAACACTTTTATTATCGCTTATTCGCAATTTTAACTTTCGCATTTATTCTATTAAGCTTTGTACCATTTATCGATCAATTGTTTAATGGATTTTCTGCACCACAAAAACGTTGGCATTTTATATTGTCTTTTAATTCAGCCATATTAATTGGTCTATTTCTAAAATATTTTAGAACACTAAAAATCAAATCATATTTAATTAGTAATATTATTGCTGAAATTATCATTTTCGCTAGTGCTATTACCTATCATAAATTTGTAGCTTGGCTTGTACTTGTACCAATCGTTTCTTTAATAGGGTTACTTATTTTAATTTTAAAAGATAGACGTTATCGCATTAATCTAAGCTATATATTCGGCATTTCTATAATCTTACTCAATTTAATGGTTTCTTTCGTCTTTATTAAAAATCAAATTTATTTTAAAGATCATCAAGAACGAGCTAATACATTTTATATTAACTCAAGTTTATATAGTTCAGACTTACAACGTTCATTAGTTAATACAATGGAGAATAGTAAGCGAGAAGATGAACGTATCGATTGGCGAGTGAATGAGCAAGATAACACACCTATGTACCAACACTTTAAAGGACTAAGTTTATATTCAAGTATCTTCCATCATAATATTCTCGATTACTATTATGATGCACTAAAAATTAATCTTGCCGAGGAGTCACTAAGTCGCTATCAATCAATAAATGGTCGACAAAATATAGCAAGTCTTTTCTCAGTACGTTATATGATGCTAAAAGATTATCAGGGAAATTTACCCGCCTATTTTAAAAAGGTTAAAACAAGTGGACAATATTCTATCTATGAAAATACACTTAATTTGCCGAGTGTTAAAGTTACGAAAAATGTTTATAATAGTAAATCTTTAAAAACATCTATAGATCGTGAGCATGCGATGTTAAATGGTGTGATCATGGATAATGCAGGAAAATCTTTCAAACAACCAGCATCTAATTTACTATCAAAAGTTGATATGCAACAACAAAATATTAAGCAAATTGGAAAAAATCGCTATAAGGTTATTGGTGGCAAAGGTGGTACTATAAAATTACATCTTCCAAAACAAATACGTGATAAATATGATGATTTTTATTTAACGATGAAGATTAAGAGAGGTAATCCAGATAGTAATTACACAGTCGCTATCAATAATTACGCTAATCATCGATTGTTTAATAATTCTACCTATCGAACAGGTGTAGACACTCAACTTTATCGCACTCATCCAGATAAAAATGGTGATATCACTATTACCCTTTCGCCTGATGGTGAATTTTATGTCGATTTACAACAATTAAATGGCGAAAATTATGATACGCTTAAAAAGGTGCATGATAATGCTAATTTTGATACAAGTTATCATGATATTAAAAATGGTATACAAGTCCAACTCAGTCACCATGAGAGTGGTATAGCCTCAATAAACATTCCTTATCGAAAAGGAATGCGTGCATATGTTGATGGACAACCTGCAAAAATCCAAAAAGTAAATTATATGATGACCGGTGTTCCAGTCGAAAAAAATGCAAAACAAATTGTCATTAAATATCAACCTCCTTACTGGAATACTATGATATTCATTTCATTAATGAGTATGATTCTTAGTGCTGTTTTTGTAAAAATTATTAATTCAAAAAAACGAAAGATGAGGAAGTAATTTGATTAAAAAAATATGGTCAAAACCCTTTTGGACGTTTGGTCTCATTTTCATCATAGCTAATATCGTAACACTAACCATTTATTATCCATTTATCCGAGATTACATAAAAGATGGCGTGGTATTTAGTGGCTCTGGTGATGGTTTTAGACAAATGATGCCGTTCCAATTATATTTATATGAACACTTCACACAATTAAAAGGATTTTACGATCATTCATTTGGACTAGGCGGTGATTATGTTAAAGGGTTAGCCTATTATTATTCCCTTACACCAATTATGTGGGTCAATTTTATTATTGTATGGATTGGTGAACATTTATTCCATTGGCAACCGCAAAACATTCGCTTTTGGCCAACGAATCAATTAATTGTTGCTTATGTACGAACAATAATTACTTTTATTTGTGCATTTTATTATTTTAGATATTTAAAGTTAAGTTCTACACCTCTGTTGATAGCAACAATTTTATATGGGGCATCAACAGTAGTGTTATATTACAATTTTACTTGGTCATTTTATGGAGATTTGTTAATTATATTGCCATTATCATTATGGGGAATGGAACGTTTCTTTCAACGTAGAAAGATAGGTTTGTTCATCTTTGCAGTGGCAATCACACTATTTTCAAATTTTTACTTTACTTATTATCAAGCCATTGTGTTAGGTATTTATTTTATATTACGTGTCGTATTCCAGTATCGCTATGACATCGTATCTCGTTGGCAAAAATGTTATTTACTAATTATAGGGGCTATGTTTGCGCTCCTATCAAGCATATTAGGTTTTTACACTGGTGTATCATCTTTCCTAAATAATGATCGCCAACAAAATTCTGATTTCAACCTCTCTCTATTTACTGATCTAACTAAAAATAATTATTATATATTTTCAAATGGCTTTTATGTAACAATATCACTTATTGCATTGGTAGCATTATTAACGCCAAAGTTATATAAACACTATTACTATAAAATTTTTGCTATTATAACGTGGTTCTTACTTATTGGTTCATTATCACAGTACTTTGACAGTGCTTTTAATGGATTCTCATTACCACAACGACGGTGGGTTTATTTCTTAGTGTTATCTACAAGTGGACTGATTGCTTTATATATTTATCACTTATCAGAGTTGACTATGAAACAGTTTCTATTTGCAGCTGTGCCCGTATTTATTGGTGGTTTGTGTAGATATATCATAGCTGACAACTTTGTAGATTGGATGGTAATTGCTTTAATTATCATCGTTGTGCTAGGAATATTTATCTATCACAAATCTTTACTGAAACAACCAATTATTATGTTATCGTTGATTGTGCTATTTTTCGGTCAACAAATTATAATGACACATGATTCAAGACAAAGAACGATAGACCCATATTCAACGACAATCAATACATTGAGCGATCCTTCATACTATAATGATACTATTGCTAAAAAAATTGATTCTATCAAAGAACATCATGATGATCCATTTCATCGTATTGATTATATGTCGGCATATGCATTAAATTCTCCTTTTCTTTATCACTACAATGGTATTTCGTTATACTCAAGCATTTTTGATGGAGGAATTTTGAAATATTATGATAAATTAATGCAAATTAATATGCCTGTTGATAAAAATAGTACGTATCGCTTTTTAGGAAATCGTGCAAACTTAACTGCTTTATGGAATGTTCAAGATCGACTACGTCATCCTGAAGATCAAAATATGACTTACGGTTTTGAAAAGAAAGATATGATATTGAATGGTAAAAATACGCTTATCCATTCTAAAAACATGATTGACTATCCATCAGCTCATGTAACTAATCATATATATAATAGTGATGATTTAAAGTCACCTTTAGATCGTGAACAAGCTATGTTAAAAGGGATCGTATTAAACGACAATTCAGAAAAAGCAAATACTTCATTTAAAGCTAATAAAAACCTTTTAAACAAGTCAAAAATGTCTACAAAAAATGCGACTTGGAAAAATCAAAATCATCTTAAAGTACACAAAGATAATGGTGGGGTTACATTAAAATTACCTGAATCTGTCGCTAATCAGTATAAAGATATGTACGTAGAAATGGATGTTGAACTACTTTCGCCTGACAAAGCGCATTCAGTAGGTGTTAATGAATATTCGCAAAATCGAAATGAACTGAGCTACAAATATCGTCGCTTAGTTACACCAGTTACAATGCGTGTTAAAGCGTCTGATAAGCTAAATATTCATCTATCTAAAGGGAATTATCGTTTATCTGTAAAAGGTATTTATGGTGAGGACTACAGCACACTTAAAAAAGCTTCAAAAGAATTAACACCTGTGAAAGTTAAAGACATGAGAAATGGTTATGTCGTCAAGAAACCAAAGAACGCAACAGGCTATGTCATTTTACCAACAGTATATGCAAATGGTATGCATGCGAAAGTCGATGGGAAAGAAATACCTGTTCACCAAGCTAATGGTATCATGACAGCAATATCAGTTAATAAAGGAGATAAAGTGATTAAACTCACATACACCCCTCCTCAATTCTATCTACTTGCTATTATGAGTTTCATTGGTGTTATCGGTAGTATATTATTTAGTTTATGGGTTAAGAAAAAACGATAAATTAAGATAGTTAATAAATTAAACTTTAATTGTTTTAAATGTGAATAAAAATAATAAAGCTTCCAATCTCAACTTGAAAGAAGAAGATTGGAAGCTTTATTTGTAAGACAAACGTTGTATCTAATCTCTGTCTTATTATTATACTCAGTTTGCTGATTAACGAATTTCTTGGATTCTAGCAGCTTTACCACGTAAACTACGTAAATAGTATAATTTAGCACGACGTACTTTACCACGACGTTTAAGTTCGATTTTTTCGATTTTTGGAGTGTGTAATGGGAATGTACGTTCCACGCCTACACCTGAAGAAATTTTACGAACTGTGAAAGTTTCAGAAATTCCTCCACCACGACGTTTGATTACAACACCTTCGAATACTTGGATACGTTCACGTGAACCTTCTACGATACGTACGTGTACACGTAAAGTATCACCAGTACGGAATGTTGGTAAGTCTGTACGTAATTGTGATTTTGTAACTGCTTCGATTAACTTATGATTACTCATTGATATACTCTCCTTCAACCTATGTTCTTGCCTAGACATTCATATAGCAGCGGATCATAGTGATAATTAGTGTCTTTTCACACTTGATATATATTAGCATAATACTAATTGTTTTTCAATTGCTTTTTATAGCTTTCTATAAATTTTTCATCGTCTTCTGTTAAAGGATATCGATCAAGTAAGTCCGGTCGCTTATGATAAGTACGGATTAATTTTTGTTCATGTCGCCATTGTTCAATATTTGCATGATTACCTGATAATAATACATCTGGAACGGTCATATTTTCAAATTCTCTTGGACGCGTATATTGAGGGAATTCTAATAGACCATCTGAGAACGAATCATCTTGATGTGATTGTTGATTTCCTAATACACCTGGTATTAATCGCACAATCGCATCTGTCATCGTCATCGCTGGCAATTCTCCTCCAGTTAATACATAATCCCCAATTGAAATTTCATCCGTCACTAGGTGCGTTCTTATACGTTCATCATAACCTTCATAATGTCCACAAATAAATACGATATGCTCAGCTTCGCTTAATTCTTGTGCAATTTCTTGTGAAAAAGGTCTACCTTGAGGACACATTAAAATGACACGCGTTTGATCAGTTCGTTGTAAATCTTTCATAGCATTGAAGACTGGTTCAGGTTTTAGGACCATACCCTGTCCACCACCAAATGGGTAATCATCCACTTGATTATGTTTATTAATGGCATAATCTCTAAAATTCACAGTATTCACACTAATGATTTCTTTATCCTGTGCCCTTTTTAAAATGGAGTGATTGAGTACGCCATCAAACATCTCAGGAAATAAAGTTAAATAATCAATTTTCATTAATCTAACAACCCTTCCATAGGTGTTATACGAATCGTTTTATTTTCAATATCAATTTCTTTAACTACATCAGCTATATAAGGAATGAGATATTCCTTTTCTCCTTTAACAACCCAAACATCATTTGCACCTGTTTCAAAAATATTGATAACTCTGCCGATAGGTTGATTGTCATTATCAAATACAGTACTTCCAATGATGTCAGAGTAGTAATATTCATTTTCAGCTAATTCAATATCTTCATGATCGCGTTCTTGGTACAAATAGTCACCTTTATATTGTTCGACGTCATTAATGTTATTTATTCCCTCAAATTTCAACATATGAAATCCTTTATGAACACGGTAAGATAAGACCGTCAATTGTTCTTCATGATTTTGATGATTTACCGTCAATACTTCACCTGGTTGGAAACGGGTATCCGTAAAATCGGAATTAGATTTCACTTTAACTTCACCTTTAATTCCATGTGTATTTACGATTTGACCAACTTCAACTTGCATATTTGCACCTCATTTAATCCATTAATGTCATTTTGTTTATCATATCATGATTTTTCAGTATTTAAAAAGGCGCCATCAGTTGGCGCCTCTATTACTTTACTTATAAAGTTTAAGCTAATTATTTAGCGTGTTTTTGTTCATCAAAAGTTTTTAAAATACCTTGTTTAGATAAGATATTATGAACTGTATCAGTTGGTTTAGCACCGTCTTTTAACCATTTTAATGCTAATTCTTCATCAATTTTAACTTCTGGAGCATTAACACTAGCTGGGTTGTAAGTACCGATTTGTTCGATAATACGACCATCACGTGGTGAACGTGCGTCTGCTACTACGATACGATAGAATGGATTTCTTTTTGAACCTAAACGAGTTAAACGAATTTTAACTGCCATATATAAAACTCTCCTTTATATCTTTTACTTTTTATTTTCTACAAGAAATAATATTAACAGTAACTTGATATTTTGTAAAGACTTTTTTCTTTACCAAATCTAGGTTTTTTTAAAACCGTAGATTTGGTTATGGACTAGCTTTAGCTAGGCCGAACCTTTTGCTAAATGTTTGGTAGTACATTTATTTTTTCAATAAACATCAAAATATCGAACACTATTTGAGAAGCGTTCGATATTTTCACTTAATTAAAATGGTAAGTTCATACCTTTTAACATATTTTCCATTTGACTACGTTTGCCTTTTTTACCTTTACGGCCAGCACCACTGAATTGCTTCATCATTTTCTTCATATCATTAAATTGTTTCATCAAGCGATTCACTTCTTGTAGTGAACGCCCAGAACCTTTGGCGATACGTTTTTTTCTTGAAACATTTAGTACTGCTGGGTTTTCTCTTTCACTTGGTGTCATAGACTGGATAATTGCTTTAATATGGTCAATTTGCTTTTCATCCATATTTAACTTATCCATGCCTTTCATCTTATTCATTCCTGGAATCATTTTCATGATGTCATCAAGTGGGCCAAGATTTTTAACTTGATCCAATTGTTCAAGGAAATCGTCCAATGTGAACGTAGAATTACGCATTTTTTGTTCTAAATCTTTAGCTTTTTCTTGGTCAACATCTTGTTGTGCCTTTTCAATAAGACTTAAAACATCTCCCATACCAAGTATACGAGAAGCCATTCGCTCTGGGTGGAACAGTTCAAGTCCATCCATCTTCTCACTCATACCAACAAATTTAATTGGTTTTTGAGTTACTGAACGAATAGATAAAGCAGCACCACCACGAGTGTCTCCATCTAATTTAGTCAACGTAACACCCGTAACGTCTAATTGGTCATCAAATGATTGAGCAACGTTAACAGCGTCTTGCCCAGTCATAGCATCTACAACTAACATGATTTCATTAGGTTTAGAAATTTCTTTAACTTCTTGAAGTTCATTCATTAACGCTTCATCAATATGCAAACGACCTGCTGTATCAATGATTACAAAATCTAAATGTTCTTCTTTGGCATGTTTTAATGCATTTTCAACGATTTGTTGCGGTTTAACTTGGTCCCCTTCACTATAAACAGGAACGTCAAGTTGTTTACCTACCGTTTGTAATTGGTTAATTGCCGCTGGACGATAAATATCCGCTGCAACTAACATTGGCTTTTTATTATATTTTTTACGCATTAATAATGCTAGTTTACCGGCTGTTGTTGTTTTACCTGCACCTTGTAAACCAACCATCATAACAACAGTAGGTGGCTTGTTTGCCATTTTAATCGTTGAGTTTTCGCCACCCATTAATTGAGTTAATTCATCTTGTACAATTTTAATGACTTGTTGACCAGGTGTTAATGATTGCATTACATCTGATCCTAAGGCACGATCTGACACTGTCTTAACAAATTCTTTAACTACTTTAAAGTTTACATCGGCTTCTAATAATGCTAATCGTACTTCACGCATCATTGCTTTAATATCCGCTTCAGTAACTTTACCTTTACCACGCATTCTCTGTATCGTAGCTTGCAAACGATCAGATAATCCTTCAAATGCCATATCAATTGCCCTCCTTTATCTCTATTTATTCTAATTCTTCTAATTGATTAATGTATTGTTCTAACTTCTTAGAATCATTTAATGTTTGTTTCATATCGTCATAAATTTTACGACGTTGTTCAAATTTTTCATACAAATTCAATTTAGCTTCATAATCTTCTACTAAATCGCCAGTTCTTCTTATATTATCATAAACTGCTTGTCTACTCACATCAAATGTCTCTGCAATTTCACTTAGTGAATAGTCTCTCAAATAAAACAGTTCCATATAATTTCTTTGTTTTTCAGTTAATAATGTTTGATAAAAATCAAACAAATAATTCATTCGCAAAGTTTTAACTAAATCATTTTTCCCCATTTGGATTATCCTCATTATTAAAATCTAATTCAGCAACTTCATCTGGAATATCTTCATTTTGTTCAATCATATCTGCAAATAAGCCATATACATAACTTTCTGGGTTAAATGGTTGTAAGTCATCAAGTTTCTCACCTAATCCTACATATTTCACAGGTATATGAAGTTCATTTCTAATCGCAAGTACAATACCACCTTTAGCAGTACCATCTAATTTAGTTAATACTATACCTGATACGTTTGTAACTTCTTTAAATGAACGTGCTTGAGATAATGCGTTTTGACCTGTTGTTGCATCTAAGCATAATAAAGCTTCATGTGGTGCATCTGGTACAGCTCGGCTAATGACACGTTTCATTTTATCCAATTCTTGCATTAAATTAGATTTGTTTTGTAAACGTCCTGCAGTATCACAAATTAATATATCGACACCTTTATTTTTAGCGGCATTAATTGCATCATATACAACTGCAGCAGGATCTGAACCTTCACTTTGACGAATTACTTCAACACCTACACGGTCTCCCCAAACTTGTAGTTGATCAATTGCACCAGCTCTAAATGTATCTCCAGCAGCAAGCATTACTTTTTTGCCTTCCATTTTATATCTGTGTGCTAATTTACCGATTGTAGTTGTTTTACCAACACCATTTACGCCAACCATTAAAATGACATTCAAACGGCCGTCTTCGAGATTCATTGCTTCTGATTGGTCATCTTCTTGATGATAAATTTCAACAATCTTTTCAACAATAACTTCACGTAAATCTTCAGTTTCTTGTATATTTCGACGTTGAGCTTCAGTACGTAATTCTTCTGTTAATTGCATCACTGTGTTGAAACCAACATCTGCAGTGATTAACATTTCTTCAAGTGCTTCGAAGAAATCTTCATCTACTGTTCTATAACGCGCGATCAAATTATTAAGTTGTTCTTGGAAGTTCTGACGTGATTTTTCAAGTCCCGCTTTAAATTTAGCACCCATTTTTTGTGCTTCAATTTCTTCAAAGTCTTCAATTGAAATTAATCCATCGTCATCAAAGTCCGCTTCACTTAATTTACGTGGTTTTTTCTTCGGTTCTATCTGTACTTCATCATTGTCATCATGAGTTGCGCTACTTTGATAACCTTCTTCTTCTGATAATTCTTGTTCTATATCTTCAGTAGATTTCGTTGAAAATTTGTCTTTTAATCGTTTAAAGAAACTCATGCTTGTTCCTCCTTCATAACCTCATCAATTGTATTTAAGTTGACACTTACTAATTTTGAAACACCTGACTCTTGCATCGTCACACCATATAAACGGTCTGAATATTCCATAGTTCCTTTTCGATGTGTAATAACAATAAATTGAGTTTGAATAGATAATTCTTTTAAAAATTGAGCGTATCGAATTACATTCGCTTCATCGAGTGCAGCCTCTACTTCATCTAGTATAACAAATGGAGCAGATCTTACTTTCAAGATAGCAAATAGTAGTGCAATAGCACTTAATGCACGCTCACCACCACTTAATAAAGATAAGTGTTGCAATTTCTTACCAGGTGGTTGAACAATAATATCGACACCAGCTGATAAATAATCATCATCTGTTAACTCTAATTTAGCATGTCCACCTCCAAATAACGACTGAAATACTGTCGTAAAATGAGATTGCACTTGTAAAAACGTTTCTTTAAAACGACCTTTCACTTCTTGGTCCATCTCACTTATAATTTGTTCAAGTGTTTGTTTCGCTTCACGCAAGTCTGTACGTTGTTCATCTAAGAAAGTATAACGCTCATTTAATTCTTCAAATTGCTCAATAGCATTTATATTTACTGGCCCTAGTTCTTCAATTGACATTTTAGTTAGTTTGACTTTCTTTCTCAACGCATCAATTGGCGTTTCTGAAGAGAATTCACTTCTAGCCCGCTCAACGGTTAGTTGATATTCATCATTCAAATGATCAATTGCATGGTTAATCAATACATCTAATTTCGATTGTTGTGCTTTTATATCTTGATAAAAACTTTCAATTGACAATAAATCTTGATGACATTCTTGCAATGTAGCTTCATGTGACTCAACATGTTCATTGACATCAATACGTTCTTTTTTCAATTGTTTTAACTGATCAGTGATGGATTGTCGGTCATTTTCTTTAGATTTTATCTGTTGTTGTAATTTTTCAAATGCTTGTTCCCCCATCATTTCGTCAGAATTGAAGAGTTTAATTTTATCGTCAACATTTGTTAATTGTTTGTTAATCGTCTCTATCTGTTTATCTGTACGTTCTAATGACGCTTTTTGAGCATTTATTCGTTCTTTAATTACAGCTAAGTCAGAACGTCTTTGGTTTAATTGTTGTTGCACTTGAGTGGTATTCTCTTTACCTTCTTTAGATAATTGAGTATAACGTTCAATATCTGTTTCAAGTTGTTTTAACTTACCTTGAATAATAGTTAAACGCTCTTGTTTTTCAGTTAAAGTAATGCGACTATTTTCACTTTGGTAGCCATCATTTTTCTCGAACTCAAATTCCTCATGTTCATCTTTAATGTGCGCTTCTTGTGTTTTAAGTCGATCTAATTCTAACGCTTCGTTATGAGATTGTTCTTTTACTTCATTATATTTCTGACTCATTTTAAAATAAGTTTCGCTGAGATGTTCAACTTCATTTTTTTGTTTTTGTAGCTGTTTCTCGAAATCTTGTGTTTGTGATTCATAATCTTTTAATTGATTACGCATAGTTGTCAGTTCATCTTTTTGTGAAAGAATACTCTTCGTCTTGCGCGCACCACCACCGGTCATAGAACCACCAGGATTAACAATATCTCCTTCTAAAGTTACAATGCGTGTTTTATATTGGATAGCTCTTGCCAGTTCATTAGCATGTTTCAAATTGTCTACGATAATAGTAGTACCTATTAAATTTTCAACTACAGCTTGATATTGTGAATTAACTTTAATCGCATCTGAAGCTACATTGATAAATCCATTTGTATTTTCAGCGATGTGTCTAATATTATTAGATAATTGTCTCGATCTTATAACATTTAATGGTAAGAATGTGGCTCTACCAAGACCCTTTTGTTTTAAAAATTGTATTGCCTGGCGTCCATCTTTTTCACTATCAACTATGATATGTTGTAATGAAGCACCTAATGCGGTCTCAATCGCTTGAGTCAATTCAGATGGCACATTTATCACTTCTGCAACAGCACCATGAATACCTTGTAGGTAATTATTTTTAGCTTTTAACACATGTTTAACACCATTAAAGAAATAAGTATAATCCTCTTCTTGAGTTTCTAAACTCTCTATTCTAGCTCTCATTTTATCAGTGTATCGATAAGCCTGATAAAGTTTATCTTCATATTCAGTTTGAGTTTGTTTAGCTTTTGATAACTGCTGTTCTAGTTGACTTATTTGAGTCTCAATATCGCTCAATTGTTTAACAGTAGCTTGATGGTTGCGTTCTGTATTAGAAATTTCACTTTGCAACGCTTTAAGTTGATTGAACGCTTCAACCAAGCGAGAATCTAAGCGTGATTTTTTCGCTTCATTCTCTTTAATCGTATGCTCTAAAAAGCGAATATCATTATTTACATCTGATTGTTCAGACATTAATTCATAGTATTCATTTTTGATTGATTCCAATTTTTCGTCATGTTGTTCATCAGAAACATACAGTTTTGATTCTAATTGATGAATACTATTATTCAACTCTTTTTGTTTTTCTTGTAAGGCAGTAATTTGTTGAGTAATATCAGCTTTTTCATTATGAGCATTTTTTAATTCTTGATGTAAATTATCTAACTCTTCTTCAAAACGAGCATTCGTTTCTGATTGATTTCGTTTTCTTTCTTCTAAAACATTCAATCGACCTGTGAACTTTTCATATTCTTCAGTAGCTTTGATTAAATCATAGTTTAATTGTTCAATGTCATTATCAATTTGTTGACGTTGAGACTTTTGCTTTTGAATATATTTATTAATCTGAGCTTGTTTTGCTTCTTTATCTGCTTGTTGGCTTTTTAAATCATTTAATTTTTGATCCAGTTGACGATTATCCTCTGAATATTGGTCGATATCATGTACAGTAACAATAACATCACTTTGTTTCATCTCTTCAGACAATTTTAAATACTCTTTTGCAATTGATGCTTCAGCTTTTAATGGTTCAACGCGTCCTTCTAAATCATATAAAATATCTTCTACGCGTGTAAGATTATCTTCAGTGTGGTCTAACTTTTGTAATGATTCAGCTTTTCGCTTCTTATATTTTAATACACCAGCTGATTCTTCAAGTATTTGTCGTCTATCAATAGGTTTAGCATTTAAAATTTCATCTACTCTACCTTGAGATATAATACTAAATGCTTCTTTTCCTAAACCAGAATCCAGGAATAATTCAGTGATATCTCTTAAACGCGCTTTATCATTATTAAGGTAGTATTCGCTCTCACCACTACGATATAAACGACGTGTCACAACGATATCATCTGAATCAACTTGTAACTTTCTAGCTTTATTGTCAAGTTTCAATTGTACTTCTGCATAATTCTGAGCGTTTCGATGTTCTGCTCCTGAAAAAATAATATCTTCCATTTTAGAGCCACGTAATGATTTGGCGGACTGTTCACCTAATACCCATTTAATGGCATCAGTGATATTACTTTTTCCGCTACCATTAGGCCCAACAATTGCAGTTACACCCTTGTCAAATTGAACATCTGTGTGATCTGCAAATGATTTAAAACCTATGGCATCAATTGATTTTAAATACACCATACTATTCTCCTTGTTAATCATTCCACTCATTCTAGTTGAGAGGAGGACAATATTTTACCGTTTAATGGTTTTCTTTAATATATGTTAAAGATTATTATTGCTTTTTAATTTTGAATAAGCGCTCTCTGCCGCTTTTTGTTCTGATTCTTTTTTAGTTTTACCTTGACCTGTTGCTACTGCTTCATTCTCTAAAATGACTTCCGACGTAAACAATCGATGATGCGCTGGACCTTCTTCTTTAATTAAACGATAAATCACATCTCCACGATTTTGACTATGAACATACTCTTGAAATTGTGTTTTAAAATCAACAACACCAACCAATTCATCATCCTCAACAAATGGAAAAATCACTTTCTCAGCAAATTGCCAAACTATATCTAATCCTTGATCAAGATATAAAGCCCCGACAAAAGCTTCAAAGGCATCGGACACTAATGAAGGGCGTGTTCTCCCACCCGTTTTTTCTTCACCTTTACCTAATAAGATAAGTTGATTTAACTCGATTTTGTTAGCAAATATTACAAGTGAGGGCTCACATACAATTGTTGCACGCATTTTTGTTAAATTACCTTCTGGTAAATCCGGATGTTTATCAAAAAGGTAGCGTGATACCGTCAATTCTAATACCGCATCGCCTAGAAATTCGAGTCGCTCATTATGTGCCAAACGATCCATATTAAAGTCATTGATAAAACTTGAATGAGAAAAAGCTTGTTGATACAAGTCAATATTTGAATATGTAAATCCCAACTCATTCATTTTCTTCGCAAACTGTTGTTGAAAGTCATTAACCATTTCTATTTTTTTTGGATTAGTCACATTAGAACCTCCCATATGTTTATACTTTGTTTGATTCTTAAGAAAAAAATCTGAGCCATCTTGTAGACGACTCAGATGTAAGTTTTTATTTTTCAAGACTATTGATGTATTTAACTGCATCACCAACAGTATTGATTTTTTCAGCTTCTTCATCAGGAATTTCAGTACCAAATTCATCTTCTAATTCCATCACTAATTCAGCGATATCAAGTGAGTCAGCGCCTAAATCATCTTTGAAAGATGCGTCTTCAGTTACTTTATCTGCATCTACACCTAAACGGTCAACGATGATATCTTTTACTTTATCGAAGTTTTCCACGTCGATTCACCTCCTTTAAAAGTGTCTATCCATAGACTACTATATTTTCCCATTTTAATGGGTAAAATACAAGCATTTCTTAAACACTGATAATAAAATTCAAGTACTTCAATTACATGTACATGCCACCATTGACATGGATTGTTTGGCCAGTAATATATTTCGCTCTATCAGATGCTAAAAATGCTACTGTATTCGCTATATCTGTATCTTCACCAAATCGAGATAAAGGTATTTGTTCTAACATTTGTGATTTTAAATCATCACTCAGTGCGTCTGTCATATCCGAAACAATGAAACCAGGTGCTACCGCATTGACAGTAATACCACGTGATGCAAGTTCACGTGCGCTTGATTTCGTTAAACCTTCTATGCCTGCTTTAGTAGCAACATAGTTAGCTTGTCCTGGATTACCCATGGCACCTACAATACTTGATAAGTTAATGATTGCACCACCACGTTGACGAAGCATTTGAGGTGTAGCCTTTTGAATGCAATTAAATGTACCTTTAAGATTAGTATTGATAACATCATCCCATTCATGTTCTTTCATGCGCATTAATAAGTTATCCCGAGTGATACCAGCGTTATTTACAAGTACATCTAACGAACCAAATTGACTAACGACTTCTTTAATCATAACTTTAACTTCGTCGCCTTCAGCTACATTTGCTTGAATCGCAAAACTTTCAACACCTTTAGCTTTAATTTCAGAAACAACTGCTTCAGCTTTTTCTTTATTACCTGCATAGTTTACGGCTACATTGAAACCATCTTCAGCCAATTGTAATGCGATACTACGACCAATACCTCTTGAAGCACCAGTCACTAATGCATTTTTATTCGTCATGATTATTCCATCCTTTCACATCTTCTAATGTTTGAATTGATGTCAATTTAACATCGCGATTTATTTTCTTAATTAAACCAGATAAGACCTTACCAGGACCAATTTCTATAAAATGATTTACACCTTGCGCAATTAACCATTCTACTGAATCGATAAATTCAACGGGTGCATATAATTGTTTAATCATATTGGACTTAATTGTTGCTGCATCAGTTTCACCCTGTGCATTAACATTTTGAACTATCGGTAACGATGCATCATGCCACTCAAATTGATTAATGAATGACTCAAAGTCTTTTTCAATCACTTGCATCATTGAAGAATGGAAAGGTCCAGAAACCGCTAAAGGTAAGACACGTTTAGCACCTAACGATTTTCCTTCTTCAACAAATTTATCAATAAGTGATTTGTGACCTGAAACTACAATTTGACCCGGACAATTAATGTTTGCTGGTTCGACCAATTCATCATTTGTAGATAATTCTTTGCATATTCGGTCTACTTCTTCATAACTCAAACCTAATACTGCAGCCATACTACCAACACCATTTGGAAAAGCTTGAGCCATTAATTGACCACGTTTGCGAACAATCTTAACTGCATCTTCAAATTTTAATACTCCTGCAGCAACTAAACTAGAATATTCACCTAAGCTGTGTCCCATAGTATAATCAGCATTAATATTATCTAATGCACTATATAACGCTATACTATGCGTCAATAAAGCTGGTTGTGTATGTTCAGTTTCACCTAGTTTGTTCTCATTATCTGTAAACATCGTTTCCAATAAATCAAAGTCCATTGCTTCTTGAGCTGTATTTAGAATATTTGTCGCTTTCGTATCCTTATTAAACAAATCACTTGCCATGCCAACTTTTTGTGCACCTTGACCTGGGAAAATAATTGCTACCTTACTCATCCTTACCACCTACCGTCTCTCTCATAATCTCGACAATCTTTTCATCGCCAGCAATTTTAGCTTGTCGAATCGCAGAATAAAACGCACGAGCATTAGATCCACCATGCGCTTTAACAACCGTTCCGTCAAGACCTAATAATACTGATCCACCGTATTCTGCATAATCCATCTTCTTAGTAAATGTATCTAAGTCTTTTTTTAATACTAAAGCTGCTAGTTTGTTTTTTAAACTTCCTAAAAATGTTTCTTTCAACATTTTACCTATTGATTTTGCAGTACCTTCGATATTTTTAAGTACCATGTTACCCGTATATCCATCAGTTACTACTACATCAGTATTACCTTCCATTAACGTTTTAGCTTCAATATTACCATCAAAGTTAAAGCTTTGATCGCCTTTAAGTAGTTGGTAAGATTTCTTAGTCAATGTATTACCTTTAGCTGGTTCTGTACCGATATTTAATAATGATACTTTAGGATTTTGAATGCCACGTATTTTTTTAGCATAAATATTACCAAGTTGTGCATATTGCAATAAATGTTCAGGTTTCGCATCTGCATTGGCACCCACATCTAAAAATACAAATCCTTTTCCATCAATTGTTGGTAAAGTGACTACAAGTGCTGGTCTTGCCACACCTTTAATACGACCAACAATGAATAAACCTGCTGACATAAGCGCACCGGTATTACCTGCAGACACACATCCATCCGCTTCACCATTTTTCACTGCTTCTGCCATTCTTACCATTGAACTGTCTTTCTTACGTTTAATAGCTCTTACAGGTTCGTCTTCCATTTCTATTTTCTCAGAACAATGTCTAAATTCTATACGTTCATGATTGAGTGTGTATTGATTTTTATCACCAAATAAAATAATCTCTAAATCTTTAAAATCATTAACTGCTTTCTCAACAGCTTCTAAGACGATACCGGGTGCGTCATCTCCACCCATCATATCAATAGCAATTTTAACCATGTCATTCATCCTCGCTTATATAAAACATTTTAAACGTTCCTTTAAACACTATTGTGTCTCTTACGTATGAGTTTACTTCTATAACAAAATGGTGCGAAGTTTTATTTACAACGTGTGCTTCTGCCCTTACTGTATCATTAAGTTTAACTTTCTCAATGAATGCTACATTACTTTCCTGTGTTAACACTGTTGATTTATGTATTAAGGCTACACAAAGCGAATTTGCCTGAGCAAATAACACATGACCTCGTGCTATCTGAGTCTTCGTAAAAACGGATTCTTCAGTAATTTCAATGAGGGATTGAGCGGATATATTTGGTTCAACTTGAATTAAATCTCCAACCACTTCATTTGCCTCTAGAGCACGAATTTGTTCATAATTTTGCTCAGCTACTAATTTAATACGCTTTCGTAGTTCTGGAATACTTAGGTTTGTTCTATCTAACCGTATGGTTTGAATACTAACTTCAAACTGTTCACATAATTCACTATCCGTAATAAAGGGATTTAATTCAATTGCTTTTTGAATCGCCTGACGACGTTCTGCTTTTTTCAATTTCAATTAAATCCCTCCTTAAAAGTGAAATTAGTACCAAGTCTTAAACATTCCTCACATATCATAACACTTTCCGTTTGATAAGCTCAACAAATATCATAGTGCTATATTTTATTTTTTGACAATAGTGACTTTTAAGTATCAATCAAAACTCATATGTAGCAAGTTCTGATTAATGAATTCACGTAAGTGCTGATATGTTTCTGTAAAAAATTCACCTGATTGTATCAACTCTGCCGCCTCGTCTCGAGCTACTTCAAGCATTCGATAATCTTCAACAATGTTCGCTACCATAAATTCAGGCAAACCACTTTGTTTAACTCCAAAGAAGTCACCAGGACCACGCATTTCTAAATCACGCTCACTCAATTCAAAACCGTCCGTTGTTTGCGTCATAATAGTCATGCGTTCTATGCCATTTTCTGTCTTGGGAGATGCGATAAGGACACAGTAACTTTGGTGTTCACTACGTCCTACACGACCTCTTAATTGATGCAACGTTGATAAACCAAAGCGGTCTGCATCATATATCATCATAAATGTCGCGTTTGGTACATTGACGCCAACTTCAACTACAGTTGTTGAAACTAGTATATCTATATCATGTTGACTGAATCGCATCATAACCTCATCTTTTTCTTCAGCTGACATTTTACCATGTAATAACCCTACTTTTTCCTCTCCATAATGTAGTTTAAGTGATTCATACAACTCGACTACATTTTGCACATCTTCAAGATGCTCTGAACTCTCAATCAACGGACATATTACATAGGCTTGACGTCCTTTCTTAAGTTCAGACGTCATTTGTGATAGCACTTGCTCATATTGTTCATGCTTTGACCAATTTGTAATAATTGGCTTGCGCCCTTTAGGTAGTTGCTTAATGGATGACACATCCATTTCACCAAATACAGATATAGCAAGTGTTCTAGGAATTGGTGTTGCTGTCATAAAGAGTACATTCGTCATCGCACCCTTTTCTCTTAAAAGTTGACGTTGATTGACTCCGAAACGATGTTGTTCATCTGTTATGACAAGTCCTACATTTTGAAATGTTACATCATCTTGAATAAGCGCATGTGTACCTATTAAACAATCAATAGTACCATTTTCTAATTGCTCTAATAGAACTTTTCTTTTTTTACCTTTAACAGAACCTGTCAGCAATGCTACATTCATGTACTCACCGAACAGTTTAATTAAACTATTTGCATGTTGTTCAGCTAAAATTTCCGTAGGGACCATTAATGCTGATTGATAGCCCGCTGTTTTCAACGCATACATACATATTGCTGCAACAACTGTTTTACCTGATCCTACATCACCTTGTAGTAATCGGTGCATACGTATCGGCGCTTTTAAATCTCTAAAGATTTCATTCACACTCTTTTTTTGTGCATCAGTTAATTCAAAAGGTAAAGTTTCTATAAAATCTTTCACTTTTTGAATATCGTAATTTATCTCAATAGCTTCGTCAGATGACTTTTCTAAACGATTTAACCACTGCATTCTTAATTCAAACATAAATAACTCAGTAAAGGCATATGTTCTTCTAGCACGTAATAAGTCCTGTCGATCCTTGGGACGATGTAAGGCATATAGTGTATCCTCTAAAGATTCTAATTTATATTTCTGTTTAAGTTCTTCTGTAAGCCATTCATGGATTGTAACATCATCTAAAGTTTGATAAATCATATCCCGCATTTGTTTTTGTTTAATGCCCTCTTTAATACGATAAACAGGTTCTAACTTAATTTCATTTGTATCTTGTGATTTTTCATTAAAAAACATCCTGTTTCCATTTATTTCTTGTTTTGCACGATTCCATTTTCCTTTAACAGTTACCGTCCCATGAAGTTCAATTTTCTTTTTCAAGTATGGTTGATTAAAGAAGATACACTTGACCGCGATGTTATCTACCATCAAGTGTACTGTTAACTTTGATTTATTTCTGCCGAAAAATGCGACAGTTGGCATCGAATAAACTTCTCCGACAATTGTGACTGTAGATTGATCTTCAGCCATATTTAAATCTACAACTGTATTATCTTCGTAACGAGTCGGTAGATAGAGTACTAAGTCTTCAACCGTGTTAATATTCAGTTCTTGCAATAAAGCAATTCTTTTTGGTCCTAGTCCTTTGATACTTTGAAGCGGATACGGACTTTCTATTAAATTGACTTTAGTCATAACTTCTCACCTAGTATTTGTAATATTAATCTTTATTTTATCATGATTAGGCTGATTAATTGATTGTTACGCCTTTTGCACTATAAAAAAGGTACGAAACAATATTCATTACGAATTCATTGTTTCGCACCCTAATTCACTATATGATTAATGTTTATCTTTCACATGCCCATCCATCTTTATCACGGTCTAACTTAGATTGATAAGCAGGATGTACTTTTTTAACTCCATTGGGATATTTCTTTCTCATCAAAGTACAATTTTTATAATATTCTTTAGATTGCTTTTTTGTTGTTTTTGAAGGTGAGGTCTTTGGTGTTGTTGGCTTCACAGTAGAGTTGGCAGTAGATGTCTGACCTGTCTTGGTTTTAGAGTTCGATGTTGTCGTACTCCAAATATTTAACTTTTCAGCTTGAGCTTTCGATTGACTCACCTTCAACATCTGTTCGAACGTATTATTAGGTGGATAAATGTATGTTACTCGTGCTAATCCTTGTCTTACAACGGCTTCATTAACCATTCTACCATCAGCATAAACATACGCTAAATAACGACCATATTTATCTGTGCGTTGCCCTCTATCAAACTGCACTTGAATAGTACGAGCATTCGCTAACATATTTGTCGTGAAACGACTAGCTTCTGGACCATATTTTTGAACAGGTTTACGTGGATCTTTAGTTTCAGGTGTATCGATAAGCAACAATCTAAAAGTCGATTTCTTCCCTTTGTAAAGTAGTTGAACAGTATCTCCGTCAATACCCTTCACAAATTTAACTTTCTCTTTCGTTAATACATTACTTTGCGCATTAACAATGTGCTGTGGCATTACTACTAATAATGAGGTAAACGCTATTAAAATCGACAAACTTGCAATGGCAACCTTCTTTTTAAAAAGGAGTAACATAAGACTAATAACAAGACAAATAAATACTAAATATAAATTCCCCATAAGTATTCTCCTAATATTTAATATACATATATTTTATACTAAACATCATAAAAAATACTATTAAAATTTTAATATTTTTATCACTTAAATCACTTATAAGAAAATGAAAGTTTAGCTCCATATAAAAAAGGCTCTACGTCAAATCGGACTGATGAGTCCAAA
>NZ_KV840084.1:0-2363 GCF_001839115.1 Staphylococcus sp. HMSC62B09 | reverse complement strand
TTTCACTTATCCAGATACTTTATGTCCCGAACTCATTTTTAATAACAAACTTTAACGTATTCAAAATGTGCAAAGGGAATGTTTGAGATAATTCTCAGACAAAATGTTATTAATTAGGAGAACTGTATCAAAGTAACTCATCCAAAGTTTTTCAATACAGTAAAGATTATATATGTTAAATAATTAACATACCCTAATTATAATGTTAGGCTTCCCTAAGGTCAAGTTAAGAAATATATTTTATTAGATATAGTGATGCAATATGTTTAATCACGTAATAGACGCTAAATTAAATCATTTTAATTTTTAATTTTTAGCATATTGAGTAATTATTGGAGTTTAGAATTAACATAATCGATGATTATCAGAAGTTTCTTTAATATAGATAAAAGCACTATAAGTTAAGTCGCTTATAGTGCTTATTTAATATATTTTTTTCAAACAATCATTAGCCACCAAACAAACGACTCCAGAAACCTTTTTTAGTTTGGGTTTCTTCTATAGCAATACCTTTATCATTTTGATTAAATGGATCATCCTCTTTTTGTGATTCTCCATCTTGTTGATTCTCAGATATACCTTTAGATTGAACCTCTGCTGGATTTATTTCTTCTTTCTGATATTGATTAGTATTTACAGAATCAGAAGTATATGATGCTTCTTGTACATCAAAGTTTTTTCGATCGTTAGTAGATTTATCGAAGGAATAATTCAGTTGTCTCTCTTCTTCTAATTGATTTTCCAATTTTTGAATCTTTTTATTACTTTCTAAAGCTAAAATTTGTTGATTCTCTAATAATTTATTTAATGTATTAACATTGCTATTTTGTTGATCTAGTTGTTTAGTTAAATTCTCAATATATTTTTCATCATTTTTAGCTCTAGTTTCAAAGATTTCTATTTGCTTTTCTAATTCGTTTACTTTTGTTTTTAATGTCTCAGAACTATTTGAATTATTATATATATACTTTTCAACTTTTGCAGTATTTTCATCAAACAATTCTTTTTTTACTGATTCTTTATTTTGGGTTGTTCTCTCTTTCTTAGTGATTTTTTCTATAATTTTCAAATAATCATTATCATTAATATAATTAATTCCATTTTCTTTTTCAAAAGATATATTTAATCTTTTAGCATTATTAACAATAGTTTGTTTAGTTACACCTAATTCATCAGCAATCATTTTAATAGTTTTCATAACGCCCACCCTTAGGTACCTAATTTAGTACCTAAATTTTACCATCTAATGAAATTTATTTCAGCATTTAGCGATAAATTTACTATCTATTAACTACCTAAATACCTAATTATCCACCTATAAATTTTTTTGATACTTAATTAAGTACTAAAATAACGAATTATATATTTGGTGGTTTTAGGTGTGCTTTTAATTATATTTAAAACTCTTTATATACGCCATTGAAAGTGTTAATATTACTTTATAAATATTAAAAGAGTCGATGCTATTGGCGTAGCATCGACTCTCGGTAATAAAACGATTCGCACTCGTTTGTTTATATATTTTTTTGATACTTGTATTATATATATCTAATCATCTAAGTGCAAGCACAAAACATATAACTTACGTAAAAATTGTTTTATTACCTCAATCCCAAAAATGGAAATGAGGTTTTTATTATGCCCAATTTTGAAAAATACAATTTATCACAAGTAAAAACTGAAAGATTTTATCAACTGCCTAAATATTTATTTGAAGATGCATATTTTAAGAAAATGTCTGCAGAAGCCAAAATTATGTATGCGTTATTAAAAGATCGTTTTGAATTATCCCTCCAAAATGAATGGGTGGATAAAAATAATAATATTTACTTTATTTTCAGTAATAAACATTTGTGCGAATACTTAGGTTATGCAGAACAAAAAATTATAAAATTGAAAAAAGAGTTAATAAAATTTAATTTACTAACTCAAGAACGTGTTGGCCTTAATAAACCAAATAGATTATACCTATTAAAACCTAATTATGACATTAAAGCCAGTCATACCAAGGAACTTCCAAATTCACAGTTCCAGAACAATGAATTTGGAAGTTCTAGAACTGTGAATTTAAGTGGTCAAGAACTTCCAAATTCACAGTCTAATGATACTTATTATAATGATACTAATTATATTAAGACTAATAATAATGATACGTATGATATGAATGATAAGAAGTTAACTTATCCTAGTAATCACACAAGTCATTCAAATCACTACTATTCAAAATTTAATGATGACGCTTTAAAATTTCAATTACTAGAAGAATTACCACAAAGTGTTCAAAATTATTTAAATAACTTTTCTGTAGATGAAATTAAACTTATTAAATCTGTATTATTAAAAGCCAAAACATCTTTCAACAA
>NZ_KV840083.1:0-3124 GCF_001839115.1 Staphylococcus sp. HMSC62B09 | reverse complement strand
TGGTTAGCTATATTTTTTACTTTGCAACAGAACCTTTTAGGGGTAGGACTTTTCTTCAAATTGAAAAGCCCCCCTTGAATTGCGCACAGCGTGACCTTACTATTCTGTTTTCTACCTATTTATCCTTCACTCTCATCAGTCGTAAACTATTTAATGCTACCAAAATAGTAGCTCCCATATCGGAAAGAATCGCTATCCAAAGAGTTAACCATCCCGGGATAACTAATAGTAAGGCAATTATTTTAATTCCGATAGCAAAAGTGATGTTAGCTTTAATGATATTTAAAGTTTTTCGACTGAGTCTTACTGCAAATGGAAGCTTACTTAAATCATCTCCCATTAATGCAATATCAGCTGTTTCAATTGCAGTATCCGTTCCAGCACCGCCCATTGCAATTCCAACAGTAGATGCAGCAAGTGCTGGAGCATCATTAACGCCATCGCCAATCATAGCTACATTATCATACTCCGATTGCATTTTTTTAATATAATCTAATTTATCCTGTGGCATCAATTCAGACTGAATATCAGAAACGCCTACATGTGTACCGATTGCATTTGCAGTACCTTGATTATCACCTGTCAGCATAATTGTTTGCTTGATACCTAACTGATGAAGTTTTTGAATCACATTTTTACTTGTTTCACGAACCTCATCTGCAACGGCAATTACGCCGAGAATTGTTTTTTCCGTTCCAATAATCATGGCTGTTTTTCCTTGGTTTTGTAGGATTTTCACATTGTTTTCAAACCCAAGGCTAAAATCGGAAACATTTAATTCCTTGAAAAGTTTTGGGCTTCCAATATAGTAAGTAGTTCCGTTTACAATCCCTTTTATACCTCGCCCAGTAATCGAAGTGAATTCTTCCACTTGTACATTAGAATAAGGGATATTATCTTGCTCTGCCTTTTTCATTATTGCTGAAGCAAGTGGATGTTGTGAACGATATTCTAAAGCTGTAATGGTAGAGAATAGCTCTTTTTCTTCCACTTGGTCATTTAATACTTCAAAATCTGTTACCACTGGTACACCTTTTGTCAGTGTTCCTGTTTTATCAAATGCGACTGTCTTAATGTCTCCTAATTTCTCGAGATAGACACCACCTTTAACCAACACACCTTTTTTCGCTGCATTTCCAATTGCCGAGACAATCGAGATTGGAGTAGAAATAACTAATGCACAAGGACATCCAACTACAAGAACTGCTAATCCTTGATAAACCCATGTATCCCAACTGCCACCAAAGAATAGGGGTGGAACGACTGCAACCAAGGCTGCAATAACCATAATGATCGGAGTGTAGTATTTCGCAAATTTATCAACGAATGCTTGGGCTGGAGCACGCTCCCCTTGTGCTTCTTCAACAAGATGAATAATCTTGGCAATGGTTGTATCTTCTACGTATTTGGTGATTTTTACTTCAATTAGTCCCTCTTCGTTAAGCGTACCTGCAAATACTTCGTCATCTACCGCTTTGGAGACGGGAACAGATTCTCCTGTTATAGCTGCCTCATTGACAGCCGACAAGCCATTCACAATGATTCCATCCATGGCAATTTTCTCCCCTGGTTTGACAATCATGATATCACCCACAGCGATATCGTCCACATGGATTATTATTTCCTGACCATTTCGTCTAACTAGTGCTTCTTTTGGGGCGATATCCATCAATGAACGTATGGATTGTCTTGCTCTGTCCATAGAGAAGCGTTCAAGTGCTTCACTGATTGCAAAGAGAATAACAACAATAGATGCCTCTGCCCATTTACCAATAATGGTAGCTCCAATAACGGCAACGGTCATCAGGGTTTTCATGTCGAAATCAAAGCGTATCAAATTTTGAAAACCGACTTTAAATAATGAATATCCGCCAATTACAATAGAACCTACAAATAACATGGAAGTTACGAGGTTATCTTCTCCATTTACAAAGTGAGAAAGGTAACCAAAAGCAATTAGTAGTGTGGCAAACAGCAATGTACTATGTTTTTTATAAAATGGTGTTTTCTCTTCTTTATGAGCCTTAGTGTCATCTTTAACCCTTTGTATCGTTTGATTCGCTAGTTTTTCAGGAGATACTTTTAGATTCTCAAAAGCACCTGCTTTTTCAAGTTCTTCAACCGATGCATTTCCATATACATCAATTTTAGAAGCGCCAAAGTTTACTTTTGCGTCTTGAACGCCTGGAATCTTTTTAACATTTTTCTCAAACTTTCCTGCACAATTTGCACATGTAAATCCTTGGACCCGATAGACGTTCATTTCTTCTTCCATTAGTTTAACCTTTTGTTCAGACATTGACCTTCACTTCTTTCTTATGTGCTAGGGCGATCATCATTATCTGCCCGATATGTTCATCATCTAAAGAATATAAAGCTAGTTTTCCTTCTTTTCTAAAGTTGACCACCCCTTGCTTATAAAGCGTACGTAAATGATGAGATGCATTTGCTATCGTAACACCTAAGATATTTGCTATATCACAAACACACAACTCTTCATCCTGACACAGAGCGTAAGTAATTTTTGCTCTATTTTCATCGGCAATAGCCTTTAACATTTGGCTAACACCAGAAATATCAACTGTTTGTAAATCCCCTTGTATTCGATTAACCTTTTCTTCGTCATAACAAAAAATTTCACAAGTATCTTTTTTTTTCATATTATCATCCCATCTTCATTCAAATATTTATTTGAGTATACTATAACCATTTTCGACTCATCATACAAGCAAATATTTGAATGAAAATAAAAGAAGTAAGTAGGGCATAAAATTCTAGTCTCAAAAACGAACGTTATTGAGAAAAAGAATATAGAAAAAAGAGAGAGCATATTTGCACTCTCTTTTCTTGTCTTTAAAAGCTCATAATCGATTATTATCATCCGTTTTGGGACGCTATGAGAAGCTCTCATTTACATCGAAGTAAAGTTTATTAAATCAAGTCATTATCGTGTTTAATTCTATAAACAGTCTGTCTTGTTATATTCACTTCTTTCGCAATTTTACTAATTGCTTGACCTTCTTCCAACATCTCTACAACTCTATGATAAATAATACGTTTTTGAGGATTTTTCGCATTGGGCGAATATAATAAAGGGCGTCCTTTATACACACCTTTTTCTTTC
>NZ_KV840082.1:0-1348 GCF_001839115.1 Staphylococcus sp. HMSC62B09 | reverse complement strand
ATATAATCAGTATCATTATAATCAGTATCATTAGGGTCTAAAATTTGGGATTCTGGAGTCCCAAATTTTGAGTTTCTGGAGTCCCAAATTTCGGGATTCTGGAGTCCCAAATTTTGGGACTCCTTGTCATTGTAGGTTATAGATGAGGATTGAATACTTTTTTCTACACTAATATTAGTTTCTATATCATGCAAATATAATTTATTAGGTTTATTAAATCCTGTACGTATTTGTTCAAGTAACCCTACTGCTTGAAGTTCTTTTTTTATTTTAGTAATTGTATTCTTGCTTTTGTCTAATATATTCTGGAGACTTTCATTTGTAAAAATGAAATATATATCCCCATTATCATCGACCCAATTATTTTTAATCGACAAGCTAACTCTATCGTTGAGAATTGCATAAGTAACTTTGGCACTATCACTTAATTTTTTATATTTTTCATTAACAAATAATGCTTTATGTAGCATATAAAAGTTTTGACTTGCTTGATTTTTAATATTTTTACGAGACATAATAAAAAACCTCTTTCCAATTAAATTTGAATAGAGGTAATAAAACATTACAAACCCACATAACTTTTTGACTTGCAAACTGTAGATATTGTTGTATATAATACATATATCAAATTAAATAGCTAACGTATTGTAACGTTTTATTACCCAGTCCCAACTATTACCAGTAGTTGGGACTAAAACGTATTATGAACATTATATCATTAAAAAAGAACATATAAAAGATATTATAATCCCATTAAAAACCTTTTATAAACAGTTGACAAGATCATCGTCAACTGTTTATAAAAGGTTTTTTAAGACTGCTCAAGCTCCCTTTATAAAAGTATTTATGATAAAATTTATTTATAAAGGGTTGATAAAGTGTTTATAAAGGGTTGAAGATATGAAGAGCGTTAAAGAAATAAGTGAAGAATTGGAAGTTAGTAAACAGACTGTATTTAATAATATAAAAAGATTGAATATAGAAACAGTAAAACAGGATAATACTTCATTCATTAAAAATGATGTTGATGTAGAAAAAATCATTCAAAGAGTAATCAGAAATAAAAAGAAATATGGCTTTGAAAGTACTAATATAAGTTCAGAGAAAGTTAAAACAGATAATAAAAAAAACGAATCTAAATATGATGTTCAAATAATTGAACTACTCGAAAAGCAAATAGATACTTTAAATAAACAACTTGAAAAACAAGAAAAACGTCATGAAACGACAATAGAATTTTATAGAAAAGAATTACAAGAAAGGTCGAAATTACTTGAAAACCAACAAGTATTAGCATTAGAAAGTAATAAAAAGATTCAAAAACTAGAAAGCCAATTAGAAGAAGAAA
>NZ_KV840081.1:0-13349 GCF_001839115.1 Staphylococcus sp. HMSC62B09 | reverse complement strand
AAAAAGAGAGTGTACAGAAAATGGTTATTTTCTGTACACTCTCTTTTTATATTATATATCTACACTTATATTTTTTTCGAACAACAAAGAAACACAAGTAACTATTGGTCTGAGTCTCACACTATTTTTATTAAGGCAATCGTTTATGTCGTAATTATGATGAAGTGATTAAAACAGCTAATTATTTAAATGGGAAAGAATATTAATGTATTTTAAACTTCCTTCTTGGGCTATTGTTTTGATTGGTATTATTTTAGGTATTCTATTTTATTAATATAAATAATAATTAAAATACTCATACTCTATATACATTCCCCTTATTTAACAACTAAGGGGAGTGTATTATTTATCTAAATGTCTGTATAATGTGGCTCTACTTATATTGGTTTTTTCTTTTATCTCATCTAATGTATATTTCTTACTCATATACATTTCTATAGCATCTCTTAAATTTTTATCATCACGTTTAGGTCTACCAAGACGTTTACCTTCTCTTGTATAATTCTCTAACCCCATACGTGTTCTAAATTTTACAATGTCGCTTTGAAAATCAGTAATCTCATGTAATGTTTTTATAAAATTTTCATTGGTATCTGCAATGAGATTTTTATTTAAATTAATTATATATAGTGAAATTCCTTTGGCAGAAAGTAAATCTAGTATATCTACTAAGTGTTTTGTAGAATCTGCAATAATACACAAATCTGTAATATACAATGTATCACCAAAAACTAATTTTGAATTTAATAATGTATTTAGTTCGTTTCTTTTTTTATTATTAGCATGCGTCTCTTTTAGAATATTTTTTGTATATATTTCTATTTTCTTTGCTTGTTCAGTAACAGTGTCATTTATTGTTACAGGTCTAATGTAGCCGTATTTCATTTTATTACACCACCTTACATAAAAAAGTATAACACATAGTTTCATTAAGGGGTATACATATGAAACTTTTATGTTATACTTTACAGTATAATTAATATAAAGGAGAGAAAGCGATGGTTGAAAAATTAAAATCTGAATGGTTCAATCAGCCTAGAAAGAATATACTTGCTGGGATCGTTGTAGCACTAGCATTAATACCAGAAGCAATTGCGTTTTCAATTATTGCTGGTGTGGATCCGATGGTGGGATTGTATGCAGCATTTATCATTGCTACTGTTACTGCCATAGTGGGTGGTAGACCTGCAATGATTTCTGGCGCCACCGGGGCTGTGGCGCTTTTAGTCACACCTTTAGTTAAAGAACATGGTGTTGAATATCTTTTTGCTGCTACGATATTGATGGGGTTAATACAATTACTTTTAGGAATACTTAAAGTCGGTCGTTTAATGAAATTTATTCCCCGTCCAGTTATGATTGGATTTGTTAATGCATTGGGTATTATGATTTTTATGTCTCAAATAGAGCATATTTTTAATATATCTATAGCAACTTATATATACGTTATTATAACTTTACTAATTGTATATGTTATTCCTAGATTTTATAAAGCTATACCTGCCCCATTAATAGCTATAATTGTTTTAACAGCATTGTATATGTATACAGGATCTGACGTAAGAACTGTAGGTGATTTAGGTAATATTAAGCAAACTTTGCCTCATTTCTTAATCCCTAACATTCCTTTTAATTTAGAAACACTTCAAATTATTTTCCCATATTCATTATCAATGGCTATTGTGGGTCTAGTAGAAAGCCTACTTACAGCTAAAATTGTAGATGATGCAACTGATACACACAGTAGTAAAAACAAAGAATCAAGAGGTCAAGGGATTGCTAATATTATTACTGGTTTCTTTGGCGGTATGGGAGGTTGTGCCATGATTGGACAATCAGTAATCAATGTTAAGTCAGGTGCAAATAGTAGATTGTCTACATTTACAGCAGGTATTGTACTTATGTTTATGATTATTGTTCTCGGTGGTGTAGTCGTTCAAATCCCGATGCCAATTCTTGCAGGGATAATGGTTATGGTTTCTATCGGGACTGTTGATTGGAATTCATTTAAGTATATAAAAAAAGCACCTAAAACAGATGCATTCGTTATGGTTTTAACGGTTATTATTGTATTAATAACACATAACTTAGCTATCGGTGTAGTTGTAGGTGTTGTTTTCAGTGCTATATTCTTTGCGACTAAAATTTCTAAAGTTGAAGTTATTTATAAAGAGTTAGGTAAGCAGCATCGTTTTTCTTTTAAAGGTCAGATATTCTTTGTATCAATTGATTCTATGATGGAGAAAATTGATTTTAATATTGAAGATAGTGTCATAGTGTTGAATTTTGATCACGCTCACCTATGGGATGATTCAGCAGTAAATGCCATTGATACGATTGTTAGGAAATTTGAAGAGAAAAACAATATTGTGTATGTTGAAAAATTAAACGCAGATAGCCGAAAAATTATTTCAGAACTAAGTTATTTAAATGAAACTCATTTAAATTAAGGAGTGTTTTTTATGTATAATTCAATTTTGCTTGCAGCAGATGGTTCAAAAAATAGTATACGTGCAGCCCAAGAGTTACTAAATTTTATAGGTGATTATACAATTGTCACAATACTTACGGTTGTAGATATTGAAGAATCAAAAACAGATGTTTTACATGATCACCAAGGAACTAATCTAACTCAAAAAAGGGAAAGTAAATTACAATCTATTAAAGATTTATTTACAGAACACAATGTGAATTACAAAATTAAAATTGTTCACGGTACTCCAACAGATAAAGTGGTTGAAGTTTCAAATAGTGGTGAATATCAAGCTATCATTTTAGGTACACGTGGCTTAAACAGTTTTCAAAAAATGGTTCTTGGTAGTGTAAGTCATAAAGTTGCTAAACGTTCTCAAATACCTGTAATTATTGTTAAATAATTAAAACTCTTCTATATTTTATAGAAGAAGTTTAATAATTTTATAAACCAAAACTGACATATATATCTATATACAAAAAAGAGAGTCCGAGAAATAAAGTTTCTGGACTCTTTATATTTATTATATAAATAATCCTAATTCATTCAGTAAAGTAATAAATGTGATAATTACAAAATCTTATATGTGTGATTAGAGTGTACTTATAAAATACAGCACTTCGTTTAATTTATATTTATGTATCTCAACATGTATTTAAATAATTTATTTTTTTATGATACATTAAGTTTAGATTTAAAATATATCTAAATAATCAAGATTATAAATTAGTAATTATGCTGTTCTATAAAATAATTAATTTCTTCTTCAGTAGGTATTGCTTTTTGTGTTTCTTTTTCACTAACCTTTATTGCTGAAGCAGCTGTTGCAAACTTAACAGAGTCTACTAATGAATTACTTTTATTTAAATGAGAAGTTAAAGCTGCTGCAAAAACGTCTCCAGCTCCAACGGTGTTAATTGCTTTGACTTTATAAGCAGGGACAAAGTTAGTATTACCATTATCATAAATTAGTGACCCTTGTTCACCTAATTTAACAATAACTGTCTTAACGCCTTTTTCGCTAATAATTTGAGCTGCGGTTAAAGCTGATTGCTCATCTTCAATTTTAATGCCTGATATTTTCTCTGCCTCTTGTTGGTTAGGAGTAATTATATCAGCATAACTTAAATAGTATTCGTCATAACCATCTGCAGGAGCAGGATCTAAAACGACAGTAATGCCTTTCTTTTTCGCTAATTTTAAAGCATGTAGTATAGACTCTTTACTAGTTTCAAGTTGCAATAAAAAGTATTTTGACGTTGTTGAACTAAAAACTTTTGTTATGTTATTTAGTCCCATTTTACTGTTTGCTCCTAGTGTTCCTAGCATAGTATTCTGCCCATTTTCATCAAGAACAACGATAAAAGTTCCTGTATTTGTACCTTCTATAATTTGAATGTTAGATATATCAATGTTATTATTTTTCAAATTATTCAACATGTTTTTACCATGATCATCGTTTCCGATTGCCCCTATGAATTTCACCTTACTCCCAATCCTAGATAGAGCAATAGCCTGGTTTGCTCCTTTTCCCCCTGGTTGGTTACTAATTGAATTCACCCATACAGTATCTCCATAGTTAGGGAATTCATTTGTAGTAATAAATACATCTTGGTTAATACTTCCCATTATTATAATTTCTTCAGTCATTATTTCTCCCCCTATTTTTATTTATGCTTTTGTAGAATCTCTAATAACAATTTCAGGAGTATATTCAAATTGTATTGTTTTATTTTCTTTAATTGAATTCATTATTATTTCTCCAATTTTGCTATCTAATTGATTAATTGTAGTCAAGCTAGGAGTAGAATATTGAGATAAATCACAATTATCATATCCAATAATTTGAATTTGATTAGGTATCTCAATACCTAGTTTGTGACAAGCACTAATTGCCCCTATTGCCATAGCGTCATTAGCACATACAATCCCATGAACATCATTTTTTTGGTTTAAAGTGTTATAAGCCAAATCAAATCCTGATTTATAAGTGAAATTCCCTTCTAACAATTGGACTTGGTGACTTAACAAATATTCTTGCATAGCACTTTGATATCCCTTAAAACGACTAGCAGAAGATTTTTCTGTTATTTCACCCGACATAAATAATATATTTTCACATTCACAGTTTTTGATTAAATGTTCTGTAGCAATGTAGCTTCCTCTAAAATGATCAACTGAAATTGTATTAGGTTGGTTATCTACATTCGTTCTATCAATCGTGATAACATTTATATCATGTTTTTCTAAATACTTTATATCTTTTTCTGTTATTGCTAAAGAATTGATAATAACTGTTTGTATATAATTATCTATAATGCTTTTCAGAAAATACGCTATATTATCTTCATTATCATTACTGTTACATAGATATAATTTGTAACCATGTTTGTTAGCTGCTGTTTCAATAATATTTACTAAATCTGAAAAATATGGGTTGTTTAAGTTAGGGATGATTAAAGCGATTAAATTTGAAGTTTTATTCGATAAAGACCTCGCAATGTTATTTGGTTCATAATTCAACAAATTTATAGCATCTCTCACTCTTTTTTCAGTTTCAATATTTGCGCCCGGTTTATTGTTTATAATTCTAGAAACAGTAGCCGTGGAAACATTAGCCATTTTTGCAACATCTTTAATTGTAGCCATAAATACACCTCTTGTAACCGATTACATTAATTGTAATGCTCTCTAATTTTTTTGTCAAATAGCATTGAAAATAAAGCATTTCTGTTTTATTATAAACCTATACCTCTTTTGTAACCGATTACAAGGAGGGTAAAATATTGTCACAAATAAATAACTTATTTCAATGGTTTATCAGTTTAGGCGGTCCCGCTATAATGTTTGTTATTATAACTTTACTTTCATTAGGATTTGGAGTTAAATTTTCTAAATCTTTAGAAAGTGGCATACGGATGGCTATTGCACTAACCGGTATGACGGCTGCAATATCTCTTTTGACTGAAGCATTAGGACCCGCCTTACAAGATTTCGTTAAATCAACAGGCGTTGATTTACATATAACAGATTTAGGTTGGGCGCCGATGGCTGTTATCACATGGGGTTCTATTTATACTTTATATTTTGCTTTCATCTGTACAATAGTTAATTTATTATTGCTATTTACAAACAAAACTAAAACTTTAAATGTTGATTTATTCAATATTTGGAATATATCTATTATTGGATTATTAGTTGAGTACTATGCTCATAACATGATAATTACATCGCTATTTGTCATTATGATTTACACTTTAATGTTAAAGAATTCAGACGTTCTTAAACCTTCGATTAATAAGGTTTTAAACTATGACGAGAATAATGTTACAACTACAGCACATCCCAGTCTTTTAATTGCACCTTTTGTTTTTGTCATAGATATATTTATCACTAAGTTTTTACCTTTTATTGATAAATTTGATTTTAATGCTGAAACTTTAAATAAGAAAATTGGATTTTGGGGAAGTAAATTCGCTATAGGCGTTTACTTGGGAGCATTCATTGGTGTTTTAGGACAACAATCTTTAAAAGATGTTCTCACTCTAGGTTTCACCACAGGGGTTGTTCTAGAGCTATTCGCTTATATTGGCGGATGGTTTGGGCCAGCTATTGAGCCACTATCAAACAGAATCAGTTCTATTATGAGTTCAAAATTAAGAGGACGTAAGTTGTTCATCGGTATTGATTGGCCGATCCTTGCTTCAAGTGCTGAACTGTGGGCAGTTGTGAACATATTAGCACCTATATTATTATTTATTGCCATGTTTTTACCTGGAAATAACGTTTTACCGTTAGGTGGTATTTTATTAACAGTTTTAGTACCAGCTTTATTATTAATAACTAAAGGTAAAGTCATTAGGATGACCATTATTGGAACTATTCTATTACCATTATTTTTGTGGGCAGCTACAATGATTTCTAGTTTTCTTACTAATACTTCTAAAAAAATTGGAGAATTCCCTTCTGGATTATCAGATGGTCAAATGTTTTCTTCTGTAGACTCTGATCCAATAGAAAAAATGTTAGGAATGCTAGTTGGAAATGCGTGGAATACATTTGATATTCAACTAGTTATTCCAGCTGTTATAGCTGTAATTGTATATATTTCATTTTTCTTCTGGTATTTTAAAGCAATATCTAAAAAGGACCAAAATTCTAATTAAGGATGAAATTATTGGATAATATAAAAAAGATATTTTAAATGAATTATACAGAAAGTTTTAATTCAGTAAAAAATAACGAAATTCTATCTTTAATTGAGAAAATAGAACAAAAAATAGAGTCTTTATATACGGTTTAGGTAGGAAAATGTTAATGTTAAAGGCTTTTGGAATGAGACTTATGGATTTGGGTTATGAAGTACATATCATTGGAGATGTTACCACACTTGCTATTAATAAAGATGATTTTTTATTAATAGTTCGGGAACTGGGTAATTATCGACTGTGGAAGCATTAGTTAATGATGTGAAAAAATCAGAAGCAGAAATTGCATTTTTTACAGCTTTTCCAAAAGAAACATTGCTACAAAGAACTACTTAATTATAAATATTAAAGCAAAAACAATGAAAGAAAATGAAGAATTAGATTCTATACAGCCTATGTGGAGTGTTTTCGAACAGTTTCAATTATCATTATTAGACTTCGTAATAACTCAATTAATTGAAAGAAACAATATTACTGAAGAACGGTACCTAACCATACAAATATAGAATAATAACGTTAATAAAGGAGTTTTATTATGGAAAAATGGCTATTACCTTCTATGATGTGCGCAGATTTCGGAAGCTTATCTACTGAGATAAGCAACTTGGAGGAAGCAGGCGTCACTGGATATCATATAGATATTATGGATGGGCAATTTGTTCCAAATTTTGGAATGGGGCTACAAGACTTAGAATTTATTAGAAAAAGTACAAAAAAACCAATTGATGTTCATCTAATGGTTAATAATCCTAATAATCATATAAATTTGTTTGCAAATATAGGGGTAGACATTATTTATATACACCCAGAAGCTGATATGCATCCAGCAAGAACATTACAGAAAATTAAGCAGAAAAATATTAAAGCAGGAATTGCACTTAACCCTGGAACTTCTATAGAATCTATTAAACCTTTATTAAACATTGTAGATTATGTAATGATTATGACTGTAAACCCAGGGTTCGCTGGACAAAAATATCTAAATTACGTTGATTATAAAATAGATGAATTAGTTGAAATGTCTTTCAAATCACGCTTTAATTACGATGTTTTAGTAGATGGTGCTATATCCCCTGAGCGTATTGATAATTTATCAACTAAAGGGGTGAAAGGTTTTGTTTTGGGCACGTCTTCATTGTTTGGTAAAAACAAAGACTATGCAACCCTTATAAATAATTTAAAGTAAGCCTTTGATTTTGATATTAATACCATAAAGATACTTATAAAAAAGAGAAAGAAAGTATAATTCTTAAATGATTTTTGCATTTCTCTACCAGCCAGTGTTATAATCTACTTAACAAAGTTATTAAGCATAATACACCAATCCCCTCACTATCGGAAGTAGTGAGGGGATTTTTAGGTGTGACTATAGTCGCCTATTTTTTCTTATCGTTGCGATTGCGTAGCCAATGCGCAAATAATGCGACGATACAACCACTCGCTGCTGTGGTCATGATGTGAACAAAGTTATCAAGCATAATTACACCTCCTCTCTACGTCTAGATTGACGCCTGAGAGATAGGCGACCTTTATATTATATCATCTGTAATGGGTGAGTTACATATAACTTCTGATAAGTCATTTTACGTCTATATAAATATCAAAAAGCAAAAATAATAAACTTGATTTTAGTAAAATATATATAACTTCAAATTTTACTACGTCCTAAAGGAGATAATTTAATGTCTAAAATTGGTTATATTCGTCAGCTACCTAAAAGTGAATCAATCGATTTACAGTTACTTAAACTTAGAAGTTATGGTTGTAGTTGTATATTCATTGAAAGTGAAGATAGAAATATCGGAGAACTTGATGAATTAAGTAACTGTTTAAATTTTTTAAAGAAGGATGACACACTAGTCGTCAATAATCTTCAACATTTAGGTAAAACACCTAAAGAATTTGTTCTTTTTTCACAATGGTTACTAACGAAAAATATTAAATTAGATATAGTAGATATGAAGATATCTACTAGTGATGAAAAGACTAAAGATATGTTTTATTCTATTTTGTATGCTATTAATGAAAATGAATCCACCATAGCAAGCGAACGAACAAAAATAGGATTAAAGACTGCAAGATCTAGAGGGCGTAATGTAGGAAGACCTTCAATATCTAATGAAATCAAAAAGCAAATTAAAAATTTATACATAGAAAAAAAACTTACAGTTGCTGAAATTTCTAAAAAAGTAGGTGTCAGTACTACAACAGTTTATAGAACACTTAAATAAGATACACTTCACTATACAATACTGTCTAATATAAAAAATATTGATTATCAGTACAAGAAGAAACTCGTTTCACTCGTATAAAACTCAAGGAGAAAAAAATCATGATTATTGAAAATAAAATCAAAGAAATTTTAAAGGCACTGCCAAACGAAAATAGTAAGTTAGACTATAAATTAAAAGAGTATGCAACGGAAAAAAAGGGCGACCTTATTAAAGATATACTTGCTATGTTAAATAGTCTAGAAGCTTATAACGAAAACAAATTTATAGTATTTGGAATAAATGACAACAAAGAAATAATAGGACTTAAAAAAAACATGTTCGATGATGCACATTACCAAAATATTATTGATGAATATATAAATCCAAGACCTAAAATAGAGACCGGCCAAATAGAATATAATGACGAAAAAATAGGTTACATAGCTATAAACTCTAATAATTTAGAAACACCTTACGAATTAAAAAAAGAACTAAGAATAAAAAAATCAAAATCGTCTTTATCCAAAGGTCTGTCATTTATAAGAAAAGGTAGTACAAATACTCCAATCATCCAAGAAGAAAGAGAAAAACTAATACTTAAAAAAACCGAAAAAAACCCAAATAACAAAAATTTATTCACAGCATTAAATCAAAAAAATCACGCAATCGAAGAAATATATTACAAAAATAATAAAAAAAGAGGGAGTAAAAAATTAGATCCTTCAAATAACAACGGAAGATTTACAATTGGAGAATTATCATACGAATTCGAAATGATATTAGACGTTGCTTCTAATGAAATAGCAAGAATTATGAAAACAGATACAATAAAAGTAGCTAAAATAAAAAATTACAAAGATAATGATATTTATTATGAATTACAAGAAAATTTAAAAAGTCCTAATGAAGTAGTAAAAAAACTTAATACTAGTAGCAGGTCTAGAGACTTTAATCTAAAAGATTTAGGAATACTAATAAATAAACACGGTAGAATAGCAGAAATGTTTTTCAAAGAAATAAAATCAGAGAGCCACGGAAGTGAAGAAAACATAGTAGAAATTGAATGGAATATTCCAGAAACGAAATAAGATTTATCTATTCCAATTGCTTTATTGACGTTGAGTCTCGGAACCCTTAACAAAATCAAAACTTGTCGAATGGTCGGCTTAATAGCTCACGCTATGCCGACATTTGTTTCAATCTGTTTGATAAGTTAAAATCCCGTATATAGTCGTGAATTTCAGTGTTATCTTTAAAACAAAATCAATGTACTACATTTGTTTAAGTTTCTTATTACTAAAAAATGAACTTTATATCATTTCAACGGCCTACTATCTTCTCATTTGGTTATTTCTATCTTGTTTCTTCTTCTTTTTCTTATGATTAATATTGTTTTGTTTTTCAGTTTCATTCGCATAATATATAAGGAAGTCACTAGCGTTTATAGTTGGTAAATTAATATGATTAGATTGTTCATTTTCATGTTCAATATGATTGTCATTATCATTTCTATCTATTTGATTAATATGTTTTTCGATAACTTCTTTTTGATCGACATTGTTATATTTTTCAAGTTTGATAAGTAATTGAACTTTCTCATTAGGTGTTTGGTCTTTGACTTTTTCAAAGTTTTTATCGCCTATATCTATTCTTAAATCATCATCAATATGTTCTTTATAACTATCAATTTCTTTTTCTTTTTCCTTAATAAATTGCAACTCAACATTATATTCAAAGCTATCTTTTTCTAGTTTTTTTAGATTTCTTTCACTAAAGAAAATATCCTTACTTGCTTTTTTATAAGTATCTTCTACAAATACATCAGTAGGAATATTGTTATTTTGTTTGAATAGATATTGAACATGAGATGCTTTAATAATGTTACCTTTTTGTGCCTCATCAACAATAAATGCTTTCTCATCATTACTAAATTGTTTATGAGAATTAGGGTACATTTGCTGAACGATTAGATTATTTTTCTCGATTTCCGTTTTATATACATCTTTAGCTGATTGATAAATTTCTTTACGTTTTTCTTCTCTGCTTTCTAACTTATTCTTTTCATTGAGTAATTCTTTATAATTAGATTTAACAGTGTTAATAAACTCTTGTTGACTATATCCTTTGCTTTCAATATCTCTTCTAAATTGATAATTAATATCATAATTGTTTGCATAAAATTCTAATTGACGTCTCTTAATTTCATTTTTGAGTAAGTCATTTTGAATTTTACGACCAAAGGTAGACGCACTATCAAACGTATTTTTCATGGTTTCTTTCGCCTCTGAATAGCCAACATCATGTTTATATCTATCAAATAAAACAGAATAACTCTGTTCATTTTTACTTACTTGATCGTTAGCATTTTGAATAAATAATCTAATTTCATTTTGTGCTTGTTCTTTCTCTTTATCACTAAATACTTGTGATACTTCGCCACGATTATATCGTCTAATTTGTTCATTTTTTTGTCCATAATAAGTAACGGGTTTGTACTCGATACTCTCTTTTTCACAGCGTTTTTTTTCGTTTTGTTCTAGTCTATATTCTTCTCTTGTCAGTGGAATTTCAGCTATTTTTTCTAAACCTTGTTCTTCAAAAGAACGACTATCATATCGTCTTAAACTTTGTTCATGTTCTGAATATTGATTTAATTTTAATTCCCAATGCTTACGAACTTCTTTGAAATCAAAGTCGGCAAATCGTTCTTGCTTTCTAACTTTATTACCATTTTTATTTAAAATCGCATGGCCATTTTCATCATATTGCGTTCTTGTTTTTGTCTTTTTCCCCCAAGTACCGTCTGAATTAAAAGGTCTTTGAGTCAGTAGAACATGGGCGTGTGGGTTGTTCATATCATCTCTATGAATTGAAATATCAGCAACCATTCCTTTGTCTACAAACTCACTTTTTATAAAATCTTTTGTTATTTCAGTTTGTACTTCTCTATCAAAATCATTAGGTAAACTTAACAAGACTTCTTTGGCTAATCTAGGGTTTTTAGTTTTCGCATTATGCTTTTCAACTTTATCGACTTCATTCCACAAACGCTGTCTATCTTTCGTCCAATCAGGCGCATGTTGAGGGGTTAAAATCATGCTTTCAGGTTTTACTGTATGATTTCTAAACTTAATTTTTTCATCTGTACGTTCACTATATAATGCTTCGTCAGAACGATAAGATGCTGATGCAACGATATTTTTTGTTGCTCGATTAATGTTAGTCACTCTCAACATAAAGTAACCTTTCTCCATGATTTTACCTCCTCTCTTTTTTGAATTTAAACCCCTGTGGGAACTATCATAATCAACCTTTAGGGTTGCCCATTTTTATGCCAATTTTTAATTTGCATGTAAATGGGCAGTGTCTTAAGAACTGGTTATATTATACCATGAATATGCGACTTACCCAATGAATTATGATATGCTTTATATAGATAAATTAAGGGAGTTTTTTAATGTCTAAAATCAAACAAACAGATATTACAAAATTAAGTCAATTAGAACAACAAATTGAACAACTGAAAGAGCAAAAGAAAAAACAAGAAGAACAACTATCTAATAAAATTGGTGGCTATTTTTTAAATAAACTTGATTTAAATATGATCAACTCTAGTGATGAATTATATAAAATCATGGATAAAGTCATTGGAGAATTTAATAAAGATATCGAACAAAATAGTAGCGACGAGAACAAGGAAAATTTAACAGAAGACAAAATTAACTAGAATAGTAAGTGATACGATGAATGATTTTAAAAATCTCAAAAAAATAAATGCTGAAATTGAAAAAGCAGAATTAAGAAAGCATAGATTAAAAAATTTAGATAGAAAAGAAAGAGCACATAGACTGATTCGAAAAGGCGCGATGCTTGAAAAGTATTTTGAATGTGAGCATTTAAGTCCAGATGAAACAGAAGAATTGTTAAAGATGTATGCCAACTACATTAATACAAATAAACCCAATAAATATAAAAAGAAATAATGTATCATACCTACAAATACTTGGAATTGCACTTGAATAAAATAACAGATAAGTTATTGAAGATAGTATCAAAAATATTAGTTTTACAATGTTTATATAAGCAAAAACAAGATCAAGAGAAAATGAAATTGAAAAATTAAAAGATGGGACTAAAACCGAAAAATTTTAGACCCATCTATGTACATAATTATATTTCCTTGAATATAAAGTTGGCCAACAAAGTTTTAATTAAGTATTAAATAAAGAAGTGATTGGTAAATTATCACGACGCTTATTAAGGGTATGCACTTCAGCGAATTCAGATTTAAGAGATTTCATGAGATATCCTTGCATTGCTTCAACAGTTTCATTTTTTTGAATAAGCACGGCTTTAAAACGTTTAAGAACGTGAAGTATTTCTATTTCCATATCTTCTAATAAATAATATGTATCAATAGAATTGTTGAAAGATGTTTTGGCTTTTAATAATACA
>NZ_KV840080.1:0-89102 GCF_001839115.1 Staphylococcus sp. HMSC62B09 | reverse complement strand
GCTAAGCAAGCTGGGGATACAACGAAATAAATTTTGAGAAAATATTATTTCTGTCCCACTCCCTAAAATCTATAGTTATTATACTCTTAAAATAAATTACATAAAGATTTCGCTATATTAGTGTATGCTGCATCTTCCATTGGTGGATTGTGTAATCCAGCTCTCATATCTCGATAATAGCGTTGTAACGGACGATCCATTTCCAGACTTTTTGCACCAACAATTCTCATCGCTAAATCAACAACTTCTAACCCTTGGTTCATCACTAGCACTTTACTAGCAGATGTTTCATTCCATAAGTGTGATTGATTTTCTGAATAATTATATCCTTTTGCGGTACTCCATAAAAAGTGACGTGCTGATAATAGTAAAGACTCCATTTTCCCAATGTTTTGTTGTACAGTTGGTAAATGACTAATAGTTCCTTCTATACTATTTGGACCATAACTCGTCGCAAAGTCTATGGCATAATTTCTTGCCGCCTGTGCAATTCCTAAATATGTACTTGGAATATGTAATATCCAGCCATTCGGTTGTGGCTTTCTTTTTGACTCTACGAAAAAGTCTTTAGGTATCCATACATCATTCAATACTAAATCGTGACTTTCTGTAGCTCTCATACCTACCATATTCCAATTATCTGCAATTTCTACACCATCAAATTCTCTTGGTACTAAGAAGAAACCTACTTCCTGTAAATCATCTACATATGCAGCTACAATATAATGGGTCAATGCTTTACTCATTGATGTATACGTTTTAACACCATTTAATAAGTAACCGTCACCTTGTTTTACTGCATGTGTCGCAGGTCTGCCTCCGCGAGTTGGGCTCCCTGTATCCGCTTCACTTACCGCTCGATTAACAAGAGCTCCATTTTCGATATCTTTTGCAAAGCGATTAAGCATGTCCTGCTTCCACATCGTTTGTTCATATATTTGACCTATAACACTTAAATGCCAACCAATAGATAATGCTGTTGCACCGTCAATAGCACCTAAATATGTTTGCAAAACAACCATATCTTCAATAGTGGCACCTTCTCCACCATATTCTACAGGTAGCGTTAGTAAGCTATAACCTTCTTTAACTAGCCATTCAATATTCTCATAAGGGAACCTAGATTGTTTATCATTCCCTGTTGCTCTTGCTTTAAACGTCTCTTCTATTGATTGAAATTTTTTTATCCATTTCTTTTGAATATCTGTATTAATCAGAACTGAATCGATCAATTATATCACCTGTTCATTGTCATTATTATTTAAACCTAGTTTATCACTCGACATTACAAATTGAAAGTTAACCACTTAAGGGATTATAAACACAAAAAGACTTAAGTCAATAAGATTAAATCTCTCAAAACTTAAGTCTTTTATGAATAAACGTTGATTACTTAATGTACTTCTCTAATTCAGCAATCAGTTTATTAATTTTGTCTCGTTGTTCATCTGTTACATAAACAATAACTATTCTTTCATCTTGTATGCTACGTTTTTTTGAAAGTAACTGTAAATCTTTTAACTTCTGTAATGCTTTAGTTAAGTAATAAGGTTTAAACTCTGAATACGTTGCAATTTCCTTTGAAGTTATTTCTTTCGTTTTACTTCTCGCAATATAATTTAAAATATAAACCTCTTCATAATTTAAATTATATTTCTTTTTAGTATCTTTGAAGAACTTTTTAACTTGAAATGTTGCGTTAACTAAATCATTGATGTCTTTAATTTGTCCCATATTCTAAACCACTCCTCTGATGTACGTCTTGTTGCTACAAGGTTCATGTCTACTATTTATTACTTACCAAACATTTCTTATGCTATAAAAATTATTTTATAACATTTATGTATAATATTTCAATATTTTTATGAAATCCAAATGATATTAATTATCAATAACAAGTTGCATCAATTAAATTATATATAATCAATTAGTCACTATAGGTATTCATTTGGAGATAAAAAAGAGGACTGAGACAGAATTCTTTATAAAAATTCGTCGTCCCAACCCTACAAGAATGACCAGAACTGAGGAAAGTATGATTTAAGTGTCTTCTCATCTCAGTCAACTACTGCAAATTTGCAAAATAGCAACATTATATTATTTATGTTACAGACTCACATGTTTTTTAGCCTCAGCTAATTGTAATAATAATATAACTATAACAAGCGTTGCTTCCTTTAGAATCATAGTAGCGTATTTTAGGTTTTATTCAACTTTTTGATTATTTAATTTTAGACTCCACATAATCAACGAATGCTTTAACGTCTTTAGTTTTGATTTGTTTCATTGGTACTTTTCCAATATTAAAAGTAAACAAAATACCTGTGCCATTAAAATGTATTTCTTCTATTTCATTATATGGGATATTTCTATAATAGAATTGACCATTCATATCTACATTCATAATTAATCTTTCAGAAGTGGCAATAAATGCTCCTTCAAATTCACTTTGGCCTTGAACATTATACTCAATGACACCTAATACTGAAGGGCCTTTTGACTCTGTTGGAAACAAATCGTTGGGATTCACATTATCTAGAATCATGAATTCATTCTCCTTACATATTATGATATTTTATTGTACTTCATTTCCTCTTGGAACTTATTGTAACATCTAATAAATAATTTATTTGTTTCATATGCTCGTGATTCAATAAATTTTACATTTACAATACGTTCATCTATTGAATTACGATACTTTTCTAAATATCCTTTTTGATAAAGATCATTAATAACCACGTTCATACATATTAAATATCGATATGACATTGCCTGAATTTCTTTTAATGAAATAACTTGTCGACTAGATAGTAACTTACCTAATAAAAACAATTCATCCAAACTCAAATTAGACTCCTTTGCTATATTTCGAACTTGGTAAAGTGCGTCAAAAATGGTTATAACCTGCCCTAATTTATTATAGTGGGCTGTTGTTTCTACTAAATAGTCAAAATTTTTCCCTTTTATCATTTCACTAACTTCCATAAACATAATGTTCAGTTTATCTTGACAGCTATTGGATGGGAGAAATAATATACGTCTTTGGTCATTATCATCACGCAATTTAGTAATCCATCCTAAATGATATAAATGCTCTAAATGATGTCGTAATTGTCTTTTTGAAATGGTTTGATAAGTGATTAACTCATCTATATAAACGCCTTGATGATGAACATGAAAATATTTAATGATTTCATACAATGTTTTTAATTGCTCAAATTTTAATTGGTAACTATACTTTAGCACCTCACCTACCGCTTTCATAAAAACAAGATAAAATAATAATGTTTCTAGCTTATTTTTATTCATCATAGCTATCACCTCATAACACTATTTCAGGATTGGACGGTTAAGAGTTTCCATGCTAATTTGATAACAAATTGTCTAATCATAGCCCCATATTTTAAAACTGCATTTGAAACTATTGAATATATAACTCTATATTTATCCAATCTATTAAAGATAGACATTGACTTGATTTCTTAAATAAACAACATTATCTTTATAATTTATCAATTGAAAGGTCGTGTTTACTTGTACTCAATCATCATGTTTGACTTATATCTATTATTATTCAGTTGAACTGTAATTATCTTTTACTTCAGCAATTAATAATTGTGTTTCTTCATCTAATGGTATTTCTGATTGATTAAATGATTGATATTGGTGCGATTGTTTCTTAGTTCTGATTTGACCAGGTGTGGTGCCGTATTTTTTATTAAATAAAGCAATGAAATGTGGAAAATGGTTGAATCCATGCTTATATGCAATATCTTGTATTAAATGATTACTTTTTAAAATGTCTATCAAACATAATTTTAATCTAACATCATTAATATATTGTGTAATATTATGATAAGGCGTGTGATACTTGATGACTTTACTAAGTTCCTTGGCTGACATATTGAGTGCATTAGCCATATCTTGGCGACTTATCTTATTACTGTGATGTTTAATAATATACTTATGTACTTTGTCAACTAAGGCATTATCTAGTTTGTAATGAGTGCGTTGATTTCTCTGCAAGTATCCTAATTCTACACATAAGTGTTTTACCAGCTTATCTTTTATTTGTAATTTATCTGACTTACTACTTTCAAAATCAAGTAAATTTAAAATAAAGGGTTCTAATTGTTTTCTTTCAATAGAAGGAAATTTATATCCATTAGACTTAATATAATCATCAGCATATTTCAAATAATCTTTGAATGCTATTTCAATACTAGCGATAATTGCTCCATCCTCATTCTCAATCGAGTAAATATCATTTAACATTACAAATAATAAATCTCTCTCTTTCATTTGAAATTTCTTTAAATTTAAAATTACTCTCCCTGACCCCTTTAGCCAATAGATTAATTTAATATTTGATTCCTTTTGACTACTTATCTTTATATTTTTTAAAAGCTTTACCGAAAAGTTATCAATCATACGAACGTCCTTTCACTTTATAATATATAAAGATATGACATAAACAGAAATAATAAATTATCCCCCATAACGCTAATAACTATTGCTGCATTAATAACGATTTTCTAATTAAACGCTTTTTTGAATGCCTATCTTCATATATAATTGTATGTTTTATTTCGGTATTAGCAGTAGCAAACTTTTAACCAATTATATCATTTTATTATCTTATATAAATGTTTTTGTATATTTTTTATAATGTTTTTATGAATAATCCCTAATAAGAGCTTCTTTTATAGCATTTCAGAGTAATAATACAATTTAATTAATAGATCTTTTGTATATATATAATTTTAAAACAATACAAAAATAATGAATTCTATTAATTTTATATCAAATTAATTTTTGCTGTTACTTTACAAAAATGTTACAAGAAAATGAGTATCTTTTTCATATATTTTTTTAAACACTGTTATGACAACGTTTTTTAATATTACAAAAAATTACTTATTGTATTTAACTCAACACTATTTATTAGCAAAAAATTACAAAATGATAACAACGCACACAAAATGATTTTTTTCTGATAAAGTATGTCTTGTCGTTAAGAAACTTATTAAAAACTGGACTCAAGGGTCATCAAATGACTATTAAATATAAAATATTAATTTAATTCTCAGGAGGAAATTTTACAATGAAAAAAATCGCTACAGCTACAATCGCTACTGCAGGAGTTGCAACTATCGCTATCGCTGGACATGGTCATGAGGCACATGCAGCAGAACAAGGATATAACCCAAATGATCCAACTTCATACAGCTACTCTTACACTATCGACCAACAAGGTAACTATCATTACACTTGGAAAGGTAACTGGAGCCCAAATCAAGTAAATCACTCTAGTCAATCTAATTATTCATACAACAACTATTCATATAATTACAATAACTATAATAACTACAACAACTACAGCAACTACAGCAATAACACTCAATCATATAGTGCAAATAATCAACAAACTGGTGGTTTAGGTGCTAGTTACTCAACTTCAGATCGTAACATTAAAGTAACTACAACTACTGCTCCATCATCACAATCAACTGGCGTTTCAATTTCAAGAACTTCAAGTTCAGGTAGTAACTTATATACTGCTGGTCAATGTACATATTATGTATTTGATAGAGTTGGCGGTAAAATCGGTTCAACTTGGGGAAATGCTAATAACTGGGCAAGCGCTGCAGCTGCTTCAGGTTACACAGTAAACAATTCACCATCAGCTGGTGCTATTTTACAAACTTCACAAGGTGCATATGGTCACGTAGCATTCGTTGAAAGTGTTGGTAGTGACGGTTCAGTTACAGTATCAGAAATGAACTATGGTCATGGTGCTGGTGTTGTTACTTCACGTACTATTTCAGCTAGCCAAGCTGCTTCATATAACTACATTCACTAATTTTATTAATAAGTATAAAAGCGATCCATTTTTGGATCGCTTTTTTGCGCTTACTTTCAGACTCAAAGATATATACATTAAACAACATGCATCTCCACTAGTTTAAAAATCTTATTATGAGATATAAATATCATCCTGCCGTATAATTAAAAACAAAAAAGATTGGAAAGTAATAATCAATACTTTCCAATCTTAATCTATTTCGAACAAATTCATTCTTTCTTGATTTGTTATATCTATTACTACATAATTGTTGATAATAAATTCGTTTGTCCATCGTTCATGGATCCAATTCTCGCTACAAAAATATCTATGTAACGTTTTAACATACTTAAATACATCCTTTTCACAAATGATTAAACATATTTTCACGAATTTTTTACATAACTTTTGTTATCTAATTTTCTAATACCAATTCCAGTAAAGCCGTAAATAATTGCTAATACTGCACACAAGTAGCATGGAACTGTCCAAATAAAGAATTGATCTACTGATACTCCCAGTTGTTGTGTGTAGTATATGCCTGAAGTTCCCCATGGTATTAACGGCAACACCATCGTACTTGAATCTTCTAAAGTTCTTGATAAATTTGATTTATCTAAATTCCTACTAACAAACATGTCTTTCATTAAGACACCCACCATAATAATTACTATAGATGCTACACCAGCTGCAAATACTAACATTAAACAGCAAATGACTGTTATTAAGATAAGCGTTCCTACTGAATGTATACCTTTAGAAACCGTTTTTAACATGACATCTAAACATCCCGATACTTCAACAATACCTGCAAATGCATACCCACAAAATATTGTCACTAGTATTTCTGTCATACTCATCATTCCACCTTGTTCTAATAGCGATGTTGCATTGGTAGAAAGATTGGAATGTCCAGTCATCGCAGGTGTAAATCCATTAAACATAGCTTTAAAACCATCAACTATATTAAAATGATTATTTAATGTTCCAATAATAACTGCACTTAAACTTGATGCTAACATAGATGGTACAGTAGATACGTTACAAACTAAACATATGATTATGACTAATAACGGCACCCACACCCAAATATTTATATTATAGATACCATCAAGTTCATTCAGTAACTTATTAATTTGTTTCGTATTCACTGACCCTTTTGAAGTTAACCCTGCAAAGAACCAAACTATTAGTCCAATAATTGAAGCAGGTATCGTTGTCCACATCATTGATCTGATATGAGAAAAGATATTTACCTTAGTTACTAAAGCAGCTAAGTTAGTTGTATCTGATAATGGTGACATTTTATCACCAAAGACCGCACCTGCAATAATAGCACCTGCTGCCATACCCATATCGATATTCAACTGATGCGCAATTGATATCAACGCAATACCAGCTGTTGAAGCTGATCCCCAGGCTGTCCCAGTAGCTAAACTACTAATAGCTGATATTAAAAAGGCAGAAACTAAAAAGTAATGTGGATTTAAAAACTTTAGACCGTAGTATATTAAAGCTGGAACAGTTCCAGAATACATCCAACTTCCAACTATTATACCTACAGCTAGTATAATAAATATTGCAGGCATAGCCGTCGTTAATCTTCGTGTAATTCCCTCTTCTAAATCTTTCCATTTTAAGCCTACTCGCCAAGCTATCAAAGCTGCATATGCAGATGATATGAGTAACAGTACCTGAATGGGAATATTAAATTTTATAAAGCCTATTGTCACGACAATAACCATAACGATAATTGTAGATATTGCTTCCAAAAATGATGGCTGTCTTTTCATACACATTCCTCTTTTCCTTTTAGTTAATTACCTCTTTTCATAGTTAGATGTGCATTTAATCATAAATAGAATGTTAATTAAAGATTCATTTTTAGTAATCTAAATTTGTTAATTATTCTAAACCAAGTTTTTCTAAACCAAGTTCTTCTACTTTTAGACCTTCATCGAAAAAGTCACGTTCTAAAATTGTTGATGCAATCATGATAACAGCATCTATATTAGGCGTTTCAACATCAATTGCACGCCCTAAACTTGACCATAGTACTAGTCCATATGCAATATCTTCAGTTAAATAACGATTTTGTACTGAATTAGGCCCTGGTATTTGAGAAAACACAGGACTTGTATTAAATAAACGATTTAATGGTTCATCTTCGTCTTTACGTTCTAAATAGCCTCTTTGAATACGTGCTTCTTTGGCTGTTAAAAGTTCAAATCCTAATTTACGCCCTAGTGTTAAACGTTCCAATTCAATTGCATGTAATAATCTTACTGTGTGCTTCGTAATACCTTCTTTATAGAGGGCAAATGAATCAGCATAATCAATTCTTCCTACATTTAATAACGTTGGACCAGGATGAACCTCTGGGTTTCCGTTTTCTAAATTTGTCTTCCATAGATTTTCTTCTTTAACAAGATACGGATATATTTGACTTACTTTTTCAAAGCTGTCACTAAGTTCCTTCTTATTATATGTAGAAAAGAATACTTTACGTACATTCAATGATAAGTCTACGCGTGCATTTTCAAAGTCAACGCGCGTACCGTAAGTAAGTGTATTAGCTTCAGCAAACTTCGGCTCTACCTCAATATGTTTATCTTCAAGTACGTTAATAAATCGAATTGACGCCATGGCAGCTGCAATATTGAAGAAAATAAGTTGATCACTTGTTACATGCTCAGCCATAATTTCCGCATAGTATTCAATATATGATGATGGAATGATAACTTGAATTATCTCAGCATCTTTCAATACATATTCAATGTCATCACTTATGTCTGTAAATGGTACAAATGATTCTGTACCTTCATTATTAAAATCAAATCCACCCTTTTCTAATGCGTTATTAAATTTTTTAATGGATGAATTTCGACAATATAATTTCACATCATGTCCTTGATTTACCATATCTACTGCCGCTGTAACTGCACCGTTACCTGATCCTACTACCGCTATTTTCATAGTTATAACTTCCTTTCTTAATCAAATCAGCGTCTCTGCTTTTCATTTAAAAAATTAAGGGAGCAGGTCAGAAATCTAATAAATGTAAATAGATTTCTTCATATCCTCAAATACAACCATTTATTAAAATGATCATATTTAAGTCCCGCTCCCGGGCAAAGTTGGCTAGAATAAAAATATATCTTAAATCAACATTATTTCTATTCAGTCAGCTAATGCCAAATCCTAATAATGAGTTTTACTAATATCATTAGTAATCAATTTTTATACAACGCTAAACTATATCCTATTTTTCAAAAATTAAACACAACTCAATTATTTATATTAATTTTAAAATTAACTAATCTTTTTTAAGTAACTTTGTTATATTAATTATGAAACATAACTTTTTAATTGAGAGGAGTATTATTATGTCGGATTATTATGATCAATCACAAGACTCTATGGTAAAGAGAGATAATGAAGATGATGCCCGATTAATGTCTATGTTAATTTTCCTATTGGGATTCTTCACTTCTGTAATAGGTCCAATTATTATTTGGGCTATCAAGCGTAATGAATCACGATTAGTTGATAAAGCTGGAAAGAATTACTTCAACATGCTTATTTCCTATTTAATTTGGAACTTTGTTGTTGGTATATGTATGGTACCTGTATTTTTCATATATATAGTTAATAATGAAGCAGCGATCATTATCGCTACAATATTATTATTTGTTCTTTCATTACTATTAATTGTACTTACTATCCTATATGTAGTTTTTCATATCGTTGCATGCGTTAAATATTTTGGTGGAAAAGAGTATGTAGTGCCTTTATCAATTCGTTTCTTCAAATAAGTTGTACAGCATCTAATATTACAAAGGGTTGTAACAATAATCATTTGTTAACACTAACTAAATATAAGATTGATGTAGTATACATGCATAATTCAAGCTATATTACAGTACGTAACCTTGAACTACTCTTTATTACGGAGTTGTTCAAGGTTTTTGTATTTCATTTACGAAATCGTAACATTGCACACAGTGCTAATAGAATCTGATAAAGTATGACATGTCGTTGGGAGCGACAAAAAAATACAAATTCAAAGTCTATTCAACATATCGCTATTTTCAACCTATTGTTGAATACAAATTTTGGGAGGACTTTTTACTATGAAAAAAATTATTACAATTTCAACTTTAACAGCAGGCATTGGTGTATCAGCATTAGGATTAAATGCTAACCATGCAGATGCTGCAGAATATATTCACAATTCAACACCACAACATAATCAATTCGGACAACAAAGTCCACATGGTCAAAATATGCAATTTAGTCATCAACAAGGACAAGGTTATCAACAGCCTCAATTTAAACAACAATCTTTCAACTATAATCAAAGCACTACAACTTCAACTACATCAGATGGAAGTTCGTCATCTAGTAGTTCTTCTACAACTACGTCTTCTTCAACTCAAACTACATCTTCTACATCAGGTAATTTATACACAGCCGGCCAATGTACTTGGTATGTATATGACAGAGTTGGTGGTAAAATCGGTAGTACTTGGGGAAATGCTAATAACTGGGCGAGTGTAGCATCAGCAGCAGGGTACACTGTAAATAATACTCCAGAAAAAGGTTCAATTCTTCAAACATCTGAAGGTTCTTATGGACATGTTGCGTATGTAGAAAGTGTTGGTAGCGATGGTTCAGTAACTGTTTCTGAAATGAATTATTCTGGTGGACCATATGTCAAAGATACACGTACAATTTCAGCTAGCCAAGCTAGTTCTTATAACTACATCCATTTATCATAATTTTAAATAAAGCTTAAATGATGCTAATCATAAATATAGGATAACATTATACTATAGAGCTGCATTGTAAATTCACAGTAGCTAAATGGTTGAAAAGTCGCTTTAAATCAAGCTTTCTCAATTCTAATCATTCATGTAGGACTAGAGGCTGGGACAATATAAAATGTCTCAGCCTACTTTATCATTTTGTCAGTAGCTAACTGATTTGAAAATGTACTTGAATCAAGCTTTTTTCAAACCTAGTCATCCTTGCCTGGTAGGCGGGGCCCCAGCAAAGAGAATTTCCTAAAGAAATTCTACAAGCTAAGCAAGCTGGGGATACAACGAAATAAATTTTGAGAAAATATTATTTCTGTCCCAATCCGAAGTCCTTTTTAAGTTTTACAAATTGAATAAAAAGTAACGCTTTGAGAGAATAAGCATATTAGTCTTTATTTTATAAGGAGTGTGAAGGTATGCAATGGCTTAAAGTCATCTTAGCTGGCATTATTGAAGTTATTTGGGTAATTGGATTAAATAATGCCCATAATTTTGCAACTTGGTTATTTACATTAGTTTTTATTGCACTAAGCTTCTACTTGATGATTTCCGCCTCTAAACAACTTCCAGTCGGTACAGTTTATGCAGTATTTGTGGGAATAGGAGCTGCTGGTACAGTTATTGCAGATATGCTTTTCTTTGGAGAACCTTTTACAAAAATGAAAGTTGTATTACTGCTTCTGTTATTAGTTGGCATTATTGGACTTAAACTGTCAACGTATGACTCACCTAAGGGAGGAATGTAATATGTCATGGCTATATTTACTCATTGCAGGATTATTAGAGGTACTTGGTGTCATATGGTTAAACCAATATGCACGCTCAAAACAAAAATTTTATATTGTTTTAATGGCAATTACGTTTATTTTTAGTTTTAGTGTATTAAAATTAGCTATGACAACAATTCCAATGGGAACAGCATACGCTATATGGACTGGTATTGGCACAGCTGGAGGAGCTATTGTAGGAATGTTATTTTACAAAGAATCAACACATTTTAGCCGTATCATTTTTATTTTCTTGATACTCTTCTCTGTAATAGGCCTTAAAATGATTTAATAAAATTGTATGAATTACATTTGTATACGTTTTCTCCTTTTATTATACTTAAAGAGAGATTATTGATAAGGAGTGAGCTTAATGGTAAAAGTTTATATAGCAGGTGCAATTCCAGAAGTAGGATTAAATATACTTAAAGAACACTTTGAAGTAGAGATGTATGAAGGTGAAGGCATTATTGATAAAGAAACACTAATGGAAGGTGTCAAAGATGCTTCTGCGCTTATAAGCATTCTATCTACGAATGTTGATCAGGAAGTGATTGACAGTGCAAGTAATCTTAAAATCATTGCAAACTATGGTGCTGGCTTTAATAATGTAGATGTTAAATATGCACGTGAAAAAGATATTGATGTAACAAATACACCTAAAGCATCAACAGCCTCAACTGCTGAATTAACTTTCGGACTCGTTTTAGCAGTTGCGCGTCGCATAGTTGAAGGAGATAAATTATCTCGAACACAAGGTTTTGATGGATGGGCACCTTTATTCTTTAGAGGCCGTGAAGTGTCTGGCAAAACGATTGGCATAATCGGTTTAGGTGAAATTGGTAGTGCAGTAGCTAAGCGTGCTAAAGCTTTTGATATGGATATCTTATATACTGGTCCTCACCAAAAGAAAGAAAAAGAACGTGAAATTGGTGCAAAATATGTAGATCTAAATACCTTACTTGAAAATGCTGACTTCATCACAATCAATGCTGCTTATAATCCTGATTTACATCACATGATTGATACCGAACAATTTAAACTGATGAAATCCACAGCCTATTTAATTAATGCAGGTCGCGGTCCAATAGTTAATGAAGAAGCTTTAGTAAAAGCTTTAGAAGACAAAGAAATTGAAGGTGCTGCATTAGATGTATATGAATTTGAACCTGAAATTACAGAAGGTTTGAAATCACTAGATAATGTAGTTATCACACCTCATATTGGTAACGCAACATATGAAGCAAGAGATATGATGTCTAAAATCGTCGCAAATGATACGATTAAAAAGTTAAATGGTGAAACTCCACAGTTTATAGTTAATAAATAATTTATAATGTAAAAAAGACGGAAACTGAAAGAGACTACGAAGCATATTAATCATTAACTTATATGCTTAATTAGTCTTCAGTATCCGTCTTATTTTATTTATGCTTCGCTTTATACAGGAATTTAGTTTGTCCACTTAACAAACGTTTAGGTGTTCGTTTCATAACACTATTACGTAATGAAATAGCAAACGTTTTATCTTTTTGCGCTATTTTACCAATTTTTCTTGAGCGTTTGATAACTTTTGCAGTATGTTTAACTCTTAATTTATCATAACGTTTTAATGCTTTTTCTAAATCATATTCTTCTAAACAATTAACTAGTACAATCGCATCTTCCATAGCTTGTCCAGCACCTTGACCCATATTAGGCGTCGTTGCATGCGCTGCATCCCCTAACAATAGAATATGTTGATTTACAAATGATTTGAGTGGTTTCATATCATATAAATCATGCTTCAGAATACCTGTTTCACTTTGCTTATCTAAAATTTGTCGTACTGGTTCAGGATAATTATTAAAATATGCTTGTAGATGTGGTTTTTCAAACGATTGATATTTGGGATCCTTTTCAGACGCATTCATTGTGATAAACCAATAAGCTCGGTTGTTAATAAGTGGCACTATCCCTACTCGACCTCGTTTACCCCAATATTCACTAGCAATATCAATGTTATGTAGATCAGCATCATCCACTAAGCCACGAAAACACGTATACCCTTGATAAAGTATCTTCGCATTCGGATGAATAGCTTGTCTGACAACAGAATGAAGCCCGTCCGCACCTATACATAAATCAAAACTTTGACTTGCATGATTTGAAAAGTGAACCATCGTATGTTGTTCAACGTTTTCAACCTTAATAACATCATGGTCTGTATAAATGCATTGAGGATTAACATAAGATTGTATCAATTCAATCAAAGTTTGTCGTGCTAATGTTACATTCAACGTAGCCTCTTTTAATTTTACTGCAGACAAAGTATTTCCTTTATCATCTAGTACATTCATTGCAGATAAGTTCTGGCCAGCATTTTTAATTCCTTTAGCTAGGTCATGTTTACCTAATTTCTTGATAACATTATCACCAATTCCTATACCTGCACCAACTTCACTTATATTTGATTGTCTTTCAAATATAGAAACGTCATGTCCTTTTTCTGAAAGAAGTGCGCCAGCGGTTAAACCACCTATACCTGCACCTATTATTGCAATTTTCATTTATTTACACCTCAATATTAAATTCACCTAAATTTTATCTTAACAGTATGTTGCAGTTGCAACTTATATTGTATATCACTCTATTAGCCAATCAGTTTTGGAGGCATAGAAGTTCTTACGTACCTTATCTTTTTTTATACCAAATTGGTCATAATATGCCTGCATATACTTTGCGATTTTATCTGCCCACAAAATATCGCTTGCATACTGATGTTGGCCTGGACTTTTAGGATTCCACCTCATTTGATACAGCGTAATTTGATCATTATCAAAATAATTCGTTCTAATAAATTTGGCTCCACCAAGTATCGCTTTTCGTGGTGAAGTCCATGATGCTTCCTTAGCGTAACTCTTACCTGTTTGAATAGCATTTTCATCGAAAGCACCGACTCCAAAAAAGTTGTAATAACGATTGTTACCTTCTCTAATACCACTGGCAAGTTTAGAGTTACCATTAGCAGTCTCCACACGTGCATGGCTTATTAAATAAATAATATTGACTTGATATTTGTCTTGAGCCTCTTTAAAAGCATCAGCTTGATTTTCAAGAATACCATTCCCTTGTAACATCTTTTTGACTTCTTGTTTTGACATAGGAACTTGTTGTGAAATATCCATGTATTTTAACTTATTATCGTCTCGAGTAATGTGCATTGCCCTCTCTATTTCTCGGCTATTTGCATTTACAAATTCACCATCTCTGTCTACTGTATTCAATACACTCGAATCTGTTTGTTTCTGAATTGCTTCTTGAAAGCTATAGTTGCGATCATTGTCCAACAGTTCTGAGTGATTAATTATTAATAATACTATGAAGACAATGATAATAATAAGCAACAGTAAGAATGGTAAACGTAAATGATTTAATTGCTTCATGTAGATGACAATCCTTTATAGCTATTTAAGATAAATAAAAATAAGTACTTATAATAACAATTAAGACTATAGCAAATGATATGTTGATGACTATCTTCATGCCAGTTCGATCTCGAAAAAGCACGTTAAATATAACTAAACTAATTGCTAATGACACAGCGAACATTGAAATCGCTAACACCATTTGCATCATAATTAAAAAAATAATTCCTAAAACAATAAAGACATTAGAAATAACTGTCATAATTTTAATCGCGTTTGGATGAATTGTTCTCACCCCTTCTTTAGTAATAATATATACTACACCTTACCATAATTTATGTAGAAAGTACTTATAAATCTTATTAAATAATGAAAGAAAGGAGCGAGACAGAATTCGATTTGAATTCATTATCCCACCCCTAAGGATGACTTGAACTAAGTAAGTTTAGTATAAGTGCCTTCTCAATTCAGTCATCTACTGCATATTTACTTTGTAGCCTTTGATTATTTAATTTGTACCAATCTTTTTATACATTAATGTATTATTTATCTTCTCTAGACATCCCTTTAAGCAAATTGAGCATATAAGTTAAGCTACGATTCATATCATCGTCTTTGAGTACGCCCATTAGACTACGAATACTTGTTTTAGCATTAGGATTTGCTTGATTTGCAACGTGCAATCCTTTATTTAATTTATTTAAGAATTGGCTTAACTCTTGAACATTAAGCTCACCTAACATAAAGACCATTGGTGCTAAATTTGTAATTAGACCCGCATATAAATCTTTGTTAAGTTCTGTCATAAATTTATTGATTATGACTTGACGTCCTCTAATGCCACCGTTCATTAAATCAAGAATTTTAGCTTCATCTAATGCTTTTACTAAACGTATTGCTTTTAAAATACTATCTTTATTTTCTGCAATAGCATCTGTTACTTCATTGATACTCTCGATTTTAATTTGTTCTTCTGATTTCTCTAAACGTTTAATTTTAGTTATTCTTTCAGCCATTATTTATCCACCACATTTCCTGGGAAAACATAGTCAGGACGTTCCCATTTTTTCTGTACTTGGACACTATATTGCGGGTTACGTTTTTTATCGACACGGAAGTTTGTTGGATTTAATGGTGATTTACCTTTACGAGTCAATACTTCCATGCGACAACTAGTTCGTTTATAAGATGGTGTATCTGTATATTTATCTACATCACTATTAGTTAATTTATTGATAGCACCTAAATCACCATTTGACATTGCATCATTATTTAAAGGAATATAAATTTCTCTGCCTTTAACTCGATCAGTTACAGTTGCAATTAATGTTGCTTCACCTGTTTCTGAAATCAATCGTAATTCTGCGCCTTCATGAATATCACGATCTTTAGCTAGCTCTGGAGAAATTTCTACAAATGCATTTGGCACTTTATACTTAATCATTTCAGTTTGATAAGTCATATTACCTTCATGGAAATGCTCTAGTAAACGACCGTTATTTACATGCAGGTCATAAACTTCATCTTCTTTAAAGAAATTGTCAAATGTTAATGGGAATAACTTAGCACGACCATTTTCAAAGTTAAAGCCATCCATATATAATGTTGGCTGGTCTGTACCATCTGGTGCTACAGGCCATTGAAGACTATTGAAACCTTGTAATCGTTCATAATTTACACCTGAATATGATGGTGTTAATCGTGCAATTTCATCCATGATTTCACTTGGATGTTTGTAATCCCAATCTGCGCCCATGCGTTGTGCGATTAATTGGAAGATTTCCCAGTCTGGTTTAGAATCGCCTAGCGGTTGTAATGCTTTATTAATACGTTGAATTCGGCGTTCTGTATTCGTGAATGTACCATCTTTTTCTAATGATGGACTAGCTGGTAAGACGACATCTGCATATGTTGCTGTGAAAGTTAGGAACTCATCTTGAACAACTAGGAAGTCTACTTTTTCTAATGCGGATTGAACAAAATTAATATTAGAATCAACAATACCTGTATCTTCACCGTATAAGTATAATGACTGAATATCTCCATTATGGATACCTTCCATCATTTGGTGATTATCGCGTCCAGGTGTTGGATTTAATTCTACACCATATTCTTTTTCAAATTTTGCTCTCACTTCATCATCAGCTACTTTTTGATAACCTGGGAATTGATCTGGCATACTTCCCATATCACTTGCGCCTTGTACGTTATTGTGACCACGTAATGGATAAGCACCTGAACCTGGTTTTCTATAGTTACCTGTCACGAGCAATAAGTTAGAGATAGCTGTACTTGTATCACTACCGATATCTTGTTGTGTAACACCCATTGCCCAACAAATTGACATTGATTCAGCTTTTGCAGCTTCTTCTGCAAAGCTAATGATTTGTTCTTTAGGAATACCTGTTGTTTCTTCTGCAAAATCCATAGTGAACAATTCTAATGATTTATAGTAATCTTCATAATTATCGACCCAATCATTCAAGAAAGCTTTATCGTGTAAATCGTTGTCAATGATATATTTAGTAGCTGCACCTAACCAAACTAAATCAGTTCCTGGCTTAGGTTGATAGAATGCATCTGCACGCTCAGCCATTTCATGTTTTCTAATATCGAATACATGCATCTTTTGTCCGAATAACTTTTGTGCACGTTTCATTCTAGATGCAATAACTGGATGCGCTTCAGCTGTATTTGTACCGATTAGAACAGTCATAGCAGCTCTCTCAAGGTCTTCAATTGAACCAGAGTCACCACCGTGACCAACAGTTCTAAATAGACCTTTCGTTGCTGGTGCTTGGCAATATCTTGAACAGTTATCAACGTTGTTAGATCCAAAGACTTGTCGTGAAAGTTTTTGCATTAAATATGATTCTTCATTAGTACCTTTAGAAGATGCGATAAATGCTAAATGATCGCCACCATATTCATTTTTGATTCGCTTAAAGTTAGTTTCAATAACATCTAAAGCTTCATCCCATTCAACTTCATGGAATTCTCCATCTTTTCTAACTAGAGGTTTCGTTAAACGTTGGTCTGAGTTAATGTGACCCCAAGAGAATTTACCTTTAACACATGTAGCAATTTTGTTTGCTGGAGAATCATGTGATGGTTGAACTTTTAGCACTTCTCTGTCTTTAGTCCATACATCAAATGAACAACCTACACCACAATATGTACAAACTGTTTTCGTTTTCTTAATGCGTTCTTTACGCATTTCCGCTTCTGAATCAGAAACTGCAAATAGTAATCCATCACCTGGTTCAGCCTTTTTAGTTAAATCTATCATTGCAGCAAGTGAACCTGGTTCAGTATCTGTCATGTAACCAGCATTACCTTCCATATTCACTTCCATCATGGCATTACAAGGACATACAGTTGCACATTGTCCACACGATACACATGATGATTCATTAATAGGAACATCATTATCCCAGATAACTCTAGGATGCTCACGATTCCAATCAATTGAAATTGTTTCATTTACTTCGATATCCTGACACGCTTCTACACAACGACCACAAAGAATACATTGGTCTGGGTCATATCGATAGAATGGACCATAGTCTTTTTCATATGGTTTCGTTTTGTATTCGTATGATTGTTCTTCTAATCCCCATGCGTCCATAGCGTTATGTATTTCACAATCACCGTTATTGTAATCACATACTGTACAATACAGCATATGTTTTTCTAAAATGCGATCTAAAGCTTCCTTTTGGCTAGCTTTAACATCATTATTCTGAGTATTAACTGTCATGGGTCGATCTACAACAGTACTACACGCACGTTCAATTTTGCCATCAATTTCAACCATACATGTATCACATGTTTGAATTGGTCCCATTGATTCGTTATAACAAATTGAAGGTACGAAAGTATCACGAGATTTTATAAACTCGAGTAAACTTGTTCCAGGTTCTACAAGATAATCTGTGCCATCAAGCGTGACGATTAAATGTTCTTGCATACTTTCCACCCCATCTATATAAATTTTCCGTAAAATGACTTTGGCTACTTAACTATTCCATTTCAATACCCCACATATATTGAACATAGAATTACATTAATTGTATTACTTATTTCATTAAATGTTAAGCGTTTCATAAATTTTTGCAATTTTAAAAGAATTAAATATACATTGTGTTTCAAATGTAAAAAAAACTAAATTTAATGCAGATACAATTTAAAAAAATAAAAATAGAGATAGGACTGAAATGATTTCTCTCTCATTGTCCTACCTCTATAAAAATCCTAGTAATAACAGCTAAAGTAAAAACGTCTATTGCATTAAAAATTTAATTTTGTAAATTATTATTCAATATTTCTGTGGCACTTTGCTTTGAATCGTCATTAGGTATGAAATACCACAATCCATCGTCTTGAATACCACCCTGACCTTCTAATTGATGTCGGTTTACAGTTGTATTAGCATTTTTATAATTCTTTCTAATATCATTCATGTCACTCAATGTTAAATCGGTTTTAACATTTTTCTGGATCTGATTAATTAATGATGGAAAATGCGTGAGCGCCGAAGTACTTGTCATCTTATTAGCCATTGCTTGAAGGATAAGTTGTTGTCGTTCTTGACGACCAAAATCTCCTCCAGCACCTTCCTCTTTACGACTACGCATGAAGGCCATTGCAGTATCTCCATCCACATGAGTTAATTGACCTTTTACAAATTTAGTTCCTTTAGTGGTGAAAGTATCATTACTAGTAACATTCACACCGCCCAAAGCATCAATCATATCATGTAACCCATCCATATCAACTGTCGCATAATGATCAATAGGAACATTCATTAATTTTTCTAATGATTTAACAGCCATCGTTGGTCCACCATAAGCATATGCATGATTAATCTTCTCAGTCGTGCCTTTACCTACAATTTCAGCTTGTGTATCACGAGGTACACTTACAATTTCTGTATTTTGTTTCTTAGGGTTAATAGAAAGAAGCATAATTGTGTCACTTCTTTCACCGTCATTCTCACTTTTACGTTGAGCATTTGAGTCTACACCAAATAATGCAATAGTAAATGGATCACCATTTGACAAACTTACATTTTTCGATCTCAATTCTGAATATTGTCTGTTTAAAGGATTATGAATCTTACCACTTGTAATAAAAATACTAGCTACTACAAAAATTGACGCAACTATTGCTAAAACAACTAATATTCCTATAAACCATGTAATTATTTTAACGGGCAGGCTCATTCGTCTATGCGTTCTACGCATCCTACCACTCCTATTCTGTTTTATGAATTAATATAATTATTATATATTAAAATGATTAACTTTCTATACGACTTAAGAAGTAACTTTTCATAAAACAGCTATCAATATTATTAAATATGATACCCGCCATTTCGATTAATAATAGCTAGTATATCTTTGTAACATCCGTGATTACTAATAATGAATGGGCCACTCTTAGCAAAGTCTAACGGTTCGCCATTTAATTGAGTCATTTTCAAATTTAATTCTTTCGCAAATAAAAATTGCGCTGCAATGTCCCATGGCTTTGGGTTTGTATTAATGTGAGCACCAAATTGTCCTTTAATCACTCTTACTGAATCTAAACCACATGAACCAATATTTCTCACACTGAACGAAGCATCGTATAATGCTTTGCTTGTATCATCATTTATATATTGAGTCCCAAAAGAGATAATAGCGTCTTGCAATTTTAAGTCATTAGGTGCCACCAATTGTTGCCCATTAACAAATGCACCTTCACCCGCTATTGCTTTATATAATTTATCGTGAGGATAATCATATATATAAGAAAGTTTAGGTTCGCCATCAACAAAATATGCGATGATAATACAATAGTCTTCTTGCTGTTTTACTAAATTAGCTGTACCGTCAATTGGATCCATAATCCATAAATGCCCTTCATATGGCCGAATCATGCTATTATCTTTTTCTTCACCTAATAATTGGTGACTTGGAAAGTGTTCAGCTAAATACGCTTCAAATTTATTTTGAAGTTGTTTATCTACATTTGTAACTAAATCAAATCGATTTATTTTAGTGTCAGTAATCATATCTGTTATCAAATTGGGAATAACATCATCGAGATGTTTTAACCAATCCATGATATGCGCATCTATATTATGAAGTTTGTTTTGCATGATTTCACCTCAACTATCTATTTCACTTTATTGTATCTTACTGCTCATATTTGTCATAGGAATTTTTAAATGAAGACACAAAAAATCGGCTAGTCATCTGCTAGCCGACAAATAGAAAGGAAAGTAAGTAATAAATATTGAAGATGTTTCGATGTAACTTGAACGATTCACAACAAGCTATCTGTTATATAGCTTCTACCCCTTTGTTTGAATTCGTTCTCCCCTGTTACAAATATTATAATAGCATAAAACATTTAATTTTGTAAGCGTTTTCCCAATAAAAAATGTTTACTTTTACACGCATAATCTACTAAAGTACTGAAAATGTCTTCATACGCAGTGTTATGTTATAATTAATGTAATATGTAATGGTTATAGGTGGTGTTTATGTTGAAGAAATTAGATCGCCAGAATCAAATTATTTCATTAATACAACAAGGTCATACAATGAATGCATCTGAATTGGCGCAACACTTAAATGTTTCTGTTCGTACAATTAGTCGTGACATTGTCGATTTAGAAAATCAAGGTGTCCAAATATATGCTCATAAAGGCAAAAATGGTGGATATCAGATTCAAAAATCTGAAGATAAAATAAAATTAAATTTTACTGAACAGCAGCTATTATCTCTATATCTTACCTTAATAGAAAGCCAATCCTATTCAACATTACCATACACCAATGAGATTCAATCTATCATTAATCAGATTATCAATATTCCTAATACTCGTGTTCGTAAATCACTAAACCAAATGACTAACTTAATTAAGTTTGAAGATACAGAACAAATAACATTACCCCATCTATTTGCAGACATTTTAATTTATAGTTCTGAACGAAATGTTATGTTGATTGATTTTATTGATAATCAAGACACTATTGCCGAGAATGTCATATTCATTGGTTTACTATGTCGTAATGGCGAGTGGCTATCAATTATTTATGAAATCGGTTTAGGAAGAACAAGAGAATTACCAGTACTTGATATTTATGACATTTCTTATTCCTTTGAAAAGACCATTAAAACTTATGACATATCTATCGATAATTATACCCAATTTTTAAATCCAATCGAGACGACTGAATAATTTTCTCGATTGGTTCTCCTCATTCATACCTCTTCTACAATTTAATATCTTCAAGGAGTTGCATTGAATATGCTTCAATCCACAATAATGCGTCAACAACTCATAATTTTACTCACTCACGTTGAAAAAATAAGGTATTACTATTTAATGGACAATCGATTTTTAAATAGAGAAATAGAAGCGTATAACACATCCATTAAAAATTTTACTGACAGTTTACCGTTAACCCTTCAAAACAGTACTAATAACTCCAAGTCTAAATTCTCGATGCAATCAGATCAATTCTATTATAAATTATTAAATGATCTATCATTAAAACCACTACACGAATTCCATCAAGGGACGATATTAGTTGATTTACAACAACGTCAAGACCAATTGCATCAAACATTAGTTTATTTGTTAAATGAATATAAGTAAGTGAACCTCGTATATCACATTTGCAATTTCAATATCTAATCCTTAATTTTTTTAATAGCATAATAAACGCTTCAACTATCTCCTTCAATTCAACTAATTACCCAAGTCGCTTAAGCAATTAATTATAAAAATTATATAATATATATGTAAATTGTAATAGAAAACGTGAAACGCTATAATTGTAAGTGATTACAGTAATTAGGAGGATTCATATGCTAGGTTTCTCAGTCTATTTAGGTCAACCATTAAACAAATCATACATATTAAATATGGTTGTTCTCGGTTACGACGTTATTTTCACATCACTACAAATACCTGAGGAAAACGATCAAACTAAATTGACATATTTGGGAGAATTATGCCAATTGCTAAAAGATGAATCGGTAACCTACATTATTGATATAAATCCATCATTACTGAATCAGAATGTTTATCGTTTTTTCGATCAATTTTCTAATGGAAACTTTGTTATTAGAATTGATGATCATTTTAATTATGATTTAATTGCAGATTTGTTTCATCATAATTTACAGTGTTGTCTAAATGCCAGTACTATCACTACTGAAATTTTGGATACACTTTATAATCAAAAATCATTACCTAAAGTCTATTTTTGTCATAACTATTATCCCAGACCTGATACAGGTTTAGCTTTAAACCTTTTTGAAGAACGAAATAACCTCATTAGAAAATATGATGAGCATGCCTCAATTATGGCTTTTATTCCTGGAACTACATTGAGAGGTCCATTGTATAAAGGACTTCCTACCATTGAACAACATAGACACATGACATTACTTCAATCTTCACATTCACTATTAAAATATAACTTGGATTATATTTTTATTGGTGATACTGCAATCAACTATGCAGAAGCAGTTGCATTACAGCAGATGATTTATCACCGTCATTTCAAACTTCGTCTATCTTATTTTGACAAATCATATGAACAACTCATTTTCAAACAACATACATCTCGTTTGGATGCACCTGAGAATGTAATACGCTCCAAGTATTCTAGATTAACTAAAGTAAATATTCCTCCAACCAATAACTTCAATCATTATCGCTATAAGGGAGACGTCACGGTTGATAATTCACTTAATCAACGTTACGAAGGTGAGCTACAAGTGATTAAAACAGAATTGTCTAATCATAAGGCGATTAATCATGTAGCAACGATATGTGATGAAGATAAAGTCGTTATTGATTTAATACAACCTGGTGACACATTTGAATTTATTACTGAAAAGGAGAAACGCTAATGGAACATTTAACTACTGAAAGCAGAAACACACAAACAATGCATTTAGATGAAATGTCGATTTTAGATGCTTTAAAAACAATGAATAAAGAAGATCAACTAGTAGCTAAAGCAATTGAACCTATTTTACCCCAGTTAAACAGAGTAATCGAACAAACAATTACGCGTTTTCGAGATGGTGGACGTCTAATATATATAGGAGCTGGTACAAGTGGTCGTTTAGGTGTATTAGATGCAGCTGAATGTGTTCCAACTTTCAATACGCATCCTAATGAAGTAATTGGCTTAATTGCTGGAGGGCAGCAAGCTATGACTGAAGCGATTGAAGGTGCTGAAGATAACTACGAAATGGGAATAACTGATTTGAAAACAATCCATTTAAATGAAAAAGATGTCGTTATTGGTATTTCGGCAAGTGGTCGCACACCTTATGTTAAAGGAGCATTAACATATGCGAATGAAATAAGTGCACTGACTGTTGCCCTCTCTTGCAATACGAATAGTGACATTAGTACTGTCGCTTCCCATGCACTTGAAGTCAATGTTGGTCCAGAAGTATTAGCAGGGTCTACACGCTTAAAGTCAGGTACCGCTCAAAAGCTTGTGCTTAATATGATATCAACAATGACTATGATTGGTGTTGGTAAAGTTTATGATAACTTGATGGTCGATTTAAAAGCGACAAATTACAAACTTGAACAACGTTCCATACATATTATCGAAGAGATTTGTGGCTTAACTTTTAAAGAAGCTCAAGAACTCTATATAAAAGCCGACAATGATATTAAAATTGCAATCGTTATGAATTTATGTAACACAACTAAAAGCGATGCTCAATCAAGACTCGTAAATAATAATGGCATTGTAAAAAAAGCAATTCAATCTTAAGGAGGCAATGATATGAATAAGGAACAACAATTGGCCCATCACATCTTAGATGCGGTTGGTGGCATTGATAATGTGGACAACATTATCCATTGTATGACACGTGTGCGCCTCAAAATTAACGATGAGACACAAGTTGATTATCCTAAACTTAAAAACATAGAAGGCGTGCTCGGAGTCGTACAAGATGAGCGACTTCAAATTGTAGTCGGACCTGGAACGGTAAATAAAGTATCCGCAGAAATGGTAAAGCTAAGTGGTGTTCAATTAGGTGAAGATATCCCCCATCGTAGCAACACGTCAAATATTAAAAATCAAGCAAAACAATATAAACGTGAATTCCAACAAAAACGTAAACAAAGTAAAATGAATACAATTTTAAAGTCAATTGCTAATATTTTCATACCTCTCATACCCGCATTTATAGGAGCAGGACTTATTGGTGGTATTGCAGCTGTATTGAATAACTTTATAACTGCTGGTACCATTTCAGCTGATTGGGTAAAACAACTTGTGGCCGTATTAAATGTCATCAAAGATGGCATGTTAGCCTATTTAGCTATTTTCACTGGTTTTAATGCAGCAAAAGTATTCGGTGCAACACCAGGTTTAGGTGGTGTTATTGGGGGTACGACTTTATTAACAGGTATTACTGAAGATAATCCAATTAAAAATGTATTTACTGGTGAACCCTTAATAGCTGGACAAGGTGGCATTATAGGAGTGATCTTAGCGGTATGGTTATTAAGTATAATTGAGAAAAAAATACATAAAATAGTTCCCAATGCTATAGATATTATAGTGACACCAACAATTTCATTACTTATCATAGGATTACTAACCATATTCTTCTTTATGCCTATAGCTGGATTTATTTCTGATGGATTAGTAGGCGTAGTGAATTGGGTTATTGGTGTAGGTGGCATATTTAGCGGATTTATTATAGGTGCATTTTTCTTACCACTGGTTATGTTAGGATTGCATCATATTTTTACCCCAATACACATTGAATTAATAAATCAGTCAGGTGCAACATATTTGTTACCTATTGCTGCTATGGCTGGTGCTGGCCAAGTTGGGGCTGCATTAGCACTTTGGGTAAGATGTAAAAACAATACTACTTTAAGAAATGCAATTAAAGGTGCGTTACCAGTCGGATTCTTAGGAATTGGAGAACCGCTTATTTACGGTGTTACCTTACCGTTAGGTCGTCCATTCATCACAGCATGTATTGGTGGTGGCATCGGTGGTGCAGTTATAGGTGGCATTGGTCATATAGGTGCCACTGCTATCGGACCTAGTGGCATTTCATTATTACCGTTAATTGCCCATCAAAAATATTTAGGTTACATCATAGGATTATTATCTGCGTACCTAGCTGGCTTTATTTTCACATACTTCTTCGGTACGACTAAAGAAATGAGAAACTTAAACAAACTAGGTGATTAGATGACAAACATTTTATATTTAATCGACGAAAATTATGCTTCATTTTCTAAAAATGAAAAGAAATTATCACGATTTATATTAAACTCACCACATAAAGTTATTAGCATGTCGAATCAAGAGATTGCTAAAGAACTTGAAATGAGTGTTTCAACGTTAAATCGATATAGCCAAAAATTGATCAATCAAAGTTTTCATGAAGTTAGATCACAACTTGCGATGTTATTTCCAAAACAACAAACACCTTATAAGATAGAATTGCTTAACAATGAATCGGTAGATACTTTAAAAAAGAAACTTTATCATCGTGCAGAAGAAGCACTTCAAAAAAGTTCTACGTTTGCAGATAACACAACGATTGATAACATATGCCAACATTTTAAACGTGCAAATAACATCTTTATCTTTGGTTATGGTGCGTCATATGTCTGTGCGACAGATTTATATCAAAAATTATCTCGAATTGGGCTCAATGTCCAACTCGTTCAAGAAACTCATTTATTCACAACCATGTTGTCTACGCATGATAAAGAAGATTGCGTTGTATTTATAACTAATAATGGCGATCAAAGTGAACTTCGTGCAATGGTGAAAGTTGTGTCGGATTATAATATCCCAATTATTACAATTTCAAGTTCAGAGCATAATCACGTAGCTCAGCATTCTGACATTGTTCTGACATATGGACATTCAGACGAAAATGAATTACGTATGGGTGCGACAACTTCTTTATTTGCTCAAATGTTTACCATTGATGTTCTTTTCTATCGTTATATCGCACTGAACTATGAATCGTCATTAGACTTCATCACACAATCTAAAATGGCTCTTGATAATTATCGAAAATACCTATCTAATGTAGAATTTAAACATTAAGATTCCTATTAAAAATCAAGACATATAGAAGGTAATGAATATGAACAAGGTTTATTATTCTTCTTTTAACCTAAGTTATTCACAGTTAATCTGTTATTAAGTAATAACTATCACAAAAAGAGGTTGAGACAACGTTATTGTCTCAACCTCTTTTAAACATGAATCAAAGTACTTTGTGCCTTAGTTTAGTTTGAATAATGTGTTGATGATTTATAATATGATTTATTTAGTATTCTATTTAACTTTTCGGAATCCATCATTTTTATGATGTCCGCGAACGAAGTAGTATACAGTTACCGCAGCTAAGAAGATAATACCAATCACTACAGAAATAACTGTTTCTTTGTTAAATAACATTCCTACTAATACGACTAATAAGAATAAAATCGTAATTGCACTTGCAAATGTACCGCCAGGCATCTTAAATGGATGTCCTTCAACTTTTTCAGGATGTAATTTTCTGAATCGAATATGACTAATTAAAATCATAAACCAAGGAATCATACCCGGTAAAATAGATGCACTATAAACATATACGAAAATACTATCTGCACCCTTAATGAATAAAGGAAGAATAACGTTTAATAATGCACCAACTAAGATACCTAAAGCAATGGCTAATACTGGGTAGAATGGTACACCATTTTTCATTACTCTTGTAAAGATTTTAGGCATTTGACCTTTTTGTGCTAATGTAAAAATCATACGACTTGCACTAAAGATACCTGAGTTACATCCAGATAATGCTGCTGTTAATACAACGAAGTTAATTAATCCTGCTGCAAATGTGATACCAATTTTTGCAAATGTAGCTACGAATGGGCTTCCTATTTCACCTAATTGGTTCCAAGGATAGATAGAAACAATTACGAAAATCGCTCCAATGTAGAAAATCAAAATACGCCAGATAACACCATTTACCGCACTTTTGATATTTTTCTGTGGATCTTTAGTTTCACCAGCAGTAATACCAATTAATTCTACACCTTGGTAAGAACCAATAACAATTGATAATGCAAAGAAGAAACCTACAAATCCATTTGGCATAAATCCACCATGAGACCATAAATTAGAGATACCAATCGCATGGCCACCATTACCAATACCGAAGAATATTAAACCAAAACCTGCAATGATCATTAATACAATCGTTACAACCTTAATCATTGCAAACCAGAATTCAAATTCACCGAATGCTTTTACTGAAGTCAAGTTAGCTGCTAGTAATAATAGTACTGCAACCACACCAGGAATCCATTGAGGTAAGTTCGGGAACCAATAGTTCATATATTCACCGACTGCAATAACTTCACTCATACCTACTACAATCCATTGGAATATATTACTCCATGCTGTCATATAACCTGCAGCAGGGTGAATGTAATCACTTGCAAATGTTGCGAAAGATCCAGTAGTTGGATTTAAATAAATCATTTCTCCCATTGCTCTCATGATTAAGAATAAAAAGATACCTGCAATTAAGTACGCAAAAATAACTGATGGACCAGTCCATTTAATTGTACTAGTTGCTCCCATAAATAAACCAACACCGATAGTACCGCCAAGTGCGATCATTCTAATCTGACGTGCACTTAGCCCCCTATGTAATTCATTGTTATCCATTAAAATAACCCCATCTCTATTAAATCTAAGGTTCGAATACTTTTGTCTTTCAGAAAACCCTCTTTTGCTTTCCTTCTTTTCCCTTAAAAGTTTCTTTACCTTAATGAAGTCATTATACTATAATTTGACAAAATTAAAACATAAATCTTACAATTTTTTGAAATCGCTTCCATTACTGTTATAATTACTCTTTTCAAATTTTAAAAAACATTGATTTTACAACGTTTTCATTAATAAAAACGAGTTACTTTTTACAATGTTTTTTATTGAAACATTTCACTTTTGCAAATAGAAATCATTTTATACTATTGCATATAATCAGTTCGATAGAAATGTATTGCTTAATATTTCGTAAAAAATCGATTTAGAGTGTGATATACTTTTGATAGATTTTTACTGTTAGGTAAAAGGAGAATTAATGAATGCAGTCATTATTAAAAAAGAGCGTTAAAATTTCTATAATATTTGGCATTGTCTTCTTCCTATTAAATTATTTCAGTGCCAAGCATGATACAGTTAATCCACTAATAATAAGAACGATTATCGCAACTCTAACATTTTTCTTATTATATTTAGCTATATTTACAATTTTCAATTCAGATGAACGCAAACTTAAATTTGGCATTACGTTACCCATCTCTTTAATTGTTTGCTTAATTATAGGTGGAATCTTTTTTACACTTGAAATTGGAATTATTGCAGGGCTTATCATTGGCCTAGCAGCCGGTTTTATTTGGGAATGGATTGACAAACGAAATGGAGGTACAAATTAATGTCTGTCACAATAGGAATTATATTAATAATTGTCTTACTTATTCTTAGTTTAGTGCCAAATTACAAAGCGATGCAACAAGCTAAATCGCAAGGACAGAAATCAACCCGTTTTACAATTATGGTAGGTATTGATTTAATCCTCATCGTATTATTAGTTGTTACAATCATACTAAAATTATTTATTAACTAAACTCATATGATTTTCAGGCATTAAAAAAAGAGATGGAAATGGGTAGGAACTTTAAATGATGTTTCTACCCATTTCTATCTCTTTTTTTAACTATATTGCGTAATCTATATTCTTCCTTGTAATAATAAGTAGTAACCGATTGTAGCTAAAAGTAAATAAATCATTGTTCCAACTAAGAAAGAACGCATTTGAACTTTAAATGGTATATTTTTACTAAATATTGGACCTAATACTAAATTTCCTATGCCGATTATAATAGGACCTGCTAAAAAGAATAGGATAACTTGCCACGACATATGTTTACTCCTTCTTTAGCTCAAAGAAATGATTTTTAATTTCCTCAAAGCTTAAATCTTTACCTACAAAATTTATAGTCGAAAAATCTTGTTCTTCTGTCATCTCGTTAGTATTAATTATTACATCCAATCCAGCATTCATAGCACCTGTTGCTCCATTAGCTGAATCCTCTATGGCTAAGCAATGGGCTGGTGAATAATTTAAACGTTGAACAGCTGTTAGATAAAGTTCTGGATCAGGTTTAACCGCTCCAACATCTTCTCTACCAACAATAACATCGACATACTCATTGATACCCAACGCATTTATTGTAGGCATAATTTCTTCTCTATAACTACTTGTTGCAATCGCCATAGGTATGTGTCGTTGTTTCAAATATTTCATTAATGAAGAAACTGTATCAATAATGTCGAGTTCATGGCTCGTATCATAATGCTCATCATATATTTTTTGTTTCTTTTCTAAACCAATCTGTTGCTCAATATAGTCATGTAACCCTTGAGCGTGTCCTCCTATATGGCTTCGATAAAACTCCAGGGAAACAGGCTTCACACCATGAAAGGCAAGATGTTTGTTAATAATGTCGTATAGGTGTTTTTCTGTATCTATAATTGTACCGTCGAAATCAAATACTACAGCTTTATACATAAGTTTGCTCCTTTAATAACTACAATCACTGCTAATTTTATCATATGAATATTTGATTTTCACACTTCACTAATGAAATTACCAAACACATTTTAACTAATAAACAATCAACATTTTCATATTTATTTCATGTTAATTATCGTTACGTTTATATTACAAAAACAATTAAACCGAAGTTCATTCAAAAGTCCTAGTGATAATATCAAAAAAGAGTGATACAATCAGTGTGTATAAAAGAACGGTGTGCTTTATTAGAGAACTTTAAAGCTAAATGCTTTTTACATACGTTAAATAAATATAGGAGGTCATTGCATGTTGTTAGACAAATTTGAAACTTACATTATCAACATTGTAGGTTTAAAATCTAGATCAATTCGAAAACATTTAATCAAAGTCTGTAAAGACGTTAAATTTTGCGATTCATTTCAATATTCAATAATCAAACACGACGATATACCAGTTTTAGAAGTTAGCTTACCGAAGCAACAACTTCCATATTTCATTAGTTTTTTAAGTTTTTACCAATTTTCAATTTATCAGATTTTATCTCCTAAACGATTAAATACGCTATTAGATACTGAACAAACATATCAAGCTTCTAAACGTTTCGACTTAGCAATTGATGGCCTCCAAGATGCATTCATAAAAGATAAAGTCATTGATATTATGACTTATTTCTCAAATAATTATGAAATTAAATATACTTTAAATAACAACTGTGCAAGCGTATGTTGTGCACCTGAAACGTTTAGTAAATTACTACAAACTATTGCATGTAGAAATATTGATATTCTTTCAGCATCTTATAAAACACGTGCGATGCATAAAGCAAATATATCTTAGTAAAATTCGTGAGATTTTTATTAAAAAATATTTTAAGTTATATAGTTAATTTACACTAGTTTACAGAACAGAGGGAATAGGACAGAAATAATATTTTCTCAAAATTTATTTCGTTGTATCCCCAGCTTGCTTAGCTTGTAGAATTTCTTTAGGAAATTCTCTTTGCTGGGGCCCCGCCTACCAGGCAAGGATGACTAGGTTTGAAAAAAGCTTGATTCAAGCGCATTTTCAAATCAGTCAGCTACTGACAAAATGATAAAGTAGGCTGAGACATTTTATTTTGTCCCAGCCTCTTTGTTTTTTAATTCTGTTCAAGCAATATCACACTCAACAAAAGTTTCTGGTTTTGTGATCAGTATAAAGCTAAGTTGGACAAATTACTAAGTATATTAAGCATTGTATATGAAAAAGCCAGTAGGTGAATAAATACTAATTCACTTACTGGCTATATTGATTAATTATTTTTTATCATTATCATCATAAACTAAATGTTCAAATGCTTCACGTACTTGGGGTACAGTCATTCCAACAACGACTTGTACATTTTTACCGCTTTTAACTAATCCGTGCGACATTTGTTCATGAGTGAAATATCCACTATCTTCAACTTTTGTTTCATCATTAACTGTTAAACGTAAACGTGTTGTACAATTAGTAACGTCTTTAATATTTTCTTTTCCGCCTAAACCTTCTAAATAATAATGTGCTTTCGCTTCATATTCATTGCTAGGTTGGAATCCAGAATTGTCAGTACTTCCATCGCTTTTTTTCTCTTTATAATCTTTTTTAGAGAATAATTTAACTTCTTCTTCAGCTCGACGTCCTGGTAATGGAATATCAAATTTCAAGATTAAGTATCTGAATACAACGAAATAGATACCTGAGAATATCAATCCTATAACAACTTGAGCTACATAAGTTAGCCAATGATTTTGTCCTAAAGGAATCCAGTTCGTCGCGATGAAATCAAGTAATCCACCGCCCATGTTACCAACAACACCGAAACCATACATAATTGTATCCATTGTCGCTGCTAATAATGCATGTATAACAAATAAGTAAGGTGCGATAAATAAGAATGTAAATTCTAAAGGTTCAGTAATACCAACAACTACCGCAGTTAATGTAGCTGGTACTAATAACGCAGCAACTTTTTTACGATTGGCTTTAGGTGTTGTAGAATACATTGCTAATGCGATACCGATAGCACCAAACACTTTACCGTTACCTTGTAACATGAAACCGTAATGGAATTGTTCTTTTAACGGTTTACTGCTTTCAGCAAATTCATTTAAATGTCTAAACCACTCTGCTTTAAGTCCGTCTTTTGCAACAACCGGACCTACTTCAATTGGTGCATAGATGAAGTGATGTAAACCAGTCGGTATTAACACACGTTCTAAGAAATGATACAACCAAACACCGATGTAGCCTGATGCGATAATGAAATGTTGCATTGATTCAATACCATTTTGTATTGTTGGCCAAACAACACAAGTAATTGCAGCTATTGGCAACATAACGAAGAATGAAATGGTTACAACAAATGTTAGACCTTGGAATACACCTAACATCTCTGGTAATTTTTTACTATAGAAACGATTATGTATCCATGTCACAATGGCAGAAATAATGATACCACCTAAAATATTAGTATCTAAAGTTTCAATACCAGCAATCGCTTTTAATCCAGTTACATTTTCTACACCTTTTTCTAAATTAGCACCAAATGTATGTGGCCATTGCGTTAAAATAGCGTTGATAAAGGTATTAAACATTAAATAGCCCATTAATGCAGCTAAAGCCGCATGACCAGGGGCCTTCTTAGCTAGAGATAAAGGCAATCCAACCACAAATACGATTTCCATATGATTGAAGATAACCCAACCACCTGATTCAATTACAGACCAAAATTTAAACCAAAATGTATGATCATTTGCTAATCCACCCATGATGGTAGGATTTTTAAATAATGTTGCAAAACCTAATACTATCCCAAAGAATGCAAACATTAATACAGGAACAATCATTGCACTCCCAAAACGTTTAATAGCGTTCATAATTTAACCCCCAAATCTTTCTATGTAGTACTTAAATATATCGTACATATAAAAGCGTTTTCTTAATATCTATTATAGTAAACGCTTACACTTATACAATGACATTGACCGATTTTGAAATGATTTTGTATAATCAGTTTATGTTTTCTATACATGAAAATATTTTCAGGAAGAATAAGAGGTGTCTTTGTGCTACTAGATGAAAAAGTAAATGCCAATTTTGACAAGTTAAATGATAATGACCTACAAATTGCACACTTTGTAAACACGCACGTAAATCAATGTAAAACTTTGAAGATACACGAACTTTCACAATACACTCATGCATCTAACGCTACCATTCATAGATTTACACGAAAGTTAGGATTTGATGGTTATAGTGACTTTAAATCCTATTTAAAATTTGAAAGTGAACATTTAAGTCAACTACCTAAAGATTCAATGGATGCTTTTAAACAAGAAATAGAGACAACATTTAGCTATTTAGCTCGTATTGATTATAATTTGATTACCGATAAACTTAACCAGGCGTCTACCGTCTACTTATATGGTACTGGTCGTGCACAGAAAAATGTTGCGGACGAAGCTCAGCGAATATTATTAACGATGCATAAAAATATTATCGTGTTACATGACGTTCATGAGTTGAAAATGGTACTGAATCGTTCTATTGATGAAGATTTATTCTTTATTATTTCTCTATCTGGTGAGAGTCACCAACTCACAGACGTTACAAATCTACTTCAATTACGCCAAAAATATTTTATTTCAGTTACAACAATGAAAGATAATTCATTAGCCCAAAAAGCGAGCTATAATGTTTATGTATCAAGTAATACTTTCTATTTATACGATGATACAGACTATTCAAGTTTTATTAGTTATCATATCTTCTTTGAAACATTAATCAGAAAATATAATGAACGTAAAGAGAAAGGTGAACTCAGTTAATCTTTATCACAACTAAATAGCGGTACTGATTAATTATTAACACATCAAAACCCCAACAAGGAGATTGTCTTTGTAAACTGTCCTTGTTGGGGTATCCACCCTAGTAAGAATGACTAGATATTTGGTAATATTGATATCAAATTTTCTCAGTTTAGACTGCTACGTGAATTCACGCAAAGTCCTAAGTTTTTATTTTAATAGATTATTGTCTTCTACATATTGTTCAAGTATTTGATGCATTTTATCAAACATCAATTCTAAACCGTGAACAGTAGAATCGTGATATTCCTTTTTCTTTTGTTTATATTCTAATGTTGTTAAGCGTCGTTCACGTTCAACTAATGACTGATAAAAGAAAAACATTTGTGTGCCACCGTTTTCACGCTCTTCAAATTCAACTTCAATGACATCCTCTTGATTACTTAATTCAGGCATACCAATTGTCATTTTTATATACTCATTGTCAACGAGTTCTTGATACGTACCTTGAATAATATTTTGTCGTCCATTACGTGAATCAACTATGCGATATGAGCCACCTTCAGTCATATCTACATCAATTGACTTATTCGTACGTTGAGATGTCATAAACCACTGTTTTAATAAGTCAGCATCCGTCCAAGCTTGATATACTAATTCTGGTGAGTATTTTAATAAACGTTCGATATGAATTTCAACATGTTCATTCTCAACATTATACTTTGCCACTTGTTTCACCTACTTTCACTCTTATATCTATTTTAACGCATTTCAATACAGTTCCAAACTTTGAACTATTAAAATGTTTTATTATTTTAATTTTTCTTATTAAACATGCTAATTATAAGTCTATTATTGTTATTTGTCTTTACTTTAAGATTTAGCTTTAACACGAGGGTATCTTAATATAATAGCTATAATACCGCATATCCCTAATAAAAATGAATAAATGCAGTAAGGCATTACACTAAATGGTGATATACTTGCAACGCCAGCTGCAGCTATCACTTGTGGGCTATAAGGTAAAAAGCCTTGAAAGCACCCTGCAAATATATCTAATAAACTTGCAGATTTACGTGGATCAACACCATATTCATCTGCAATATTTTTTGCTAATGGACCTGACATAATAATTGAAATTGTATTATTAGCTGTTGCAATGTCAGCTGCGCTCACTAAACCAGCAATACCAAATTCAGCACCACGTTTAGTTGTAACTTTAGAACGAACAAAATTTAATAACCATTCAATTCCACCATTATGCTGAATAATTCCAACTAAACCACCAATTAACACTGCTATGATTGCAATATCTTCCAAACCTATAATACCCTGTGATACTGCATTTAGTAATCCTTTCCAACCAAAAGAACCATCAAATAAGCCAATAGTACCAGATAATAACGTACCACCGATTAACACAATGATTACATTTACCCCTACGAGTGCTAATACTAATACTAGTACATAAGGGATTACCTTAATTAAATTATAGTCATAGCTTTTAGAGTGATCTATTGAGATACCGTTAGTAAGGAAGAATAAGACAATAATTGTTAATATTGCTCCAGGTAGTACAATCCAAAAATTCACTTTAAATTTATCTTTCATTCTTGTTTTTTGAGTTCGAACAGCAGCTATGGTAGTATCTGAAATCATCGATAAATTATCGCCAAACATAGCACCACCTACAACAGTACCCATTGCTAACGCTGCTGGAATATCAGTTGCCTGTGCAAATCCAAATCCAACAGGTGCTAATGCAGCAACTGTACCTACAGAGGTACCCATTGAAATTGACACAAACATACAAATTACAAATAATCCAACGATGATTAAATTTTGAGGTATCAATGATAAACCTAAATTTACTGTTGATTCAACACCACCCATTTTTTCAGTGGTAGTTGAGAAAGCACCAGCCAATATAAATATAAATACCATTAAAATGATATTGGAATGACCTGCTCCTTTTGTAAACACTTCAACTTTGTTAGCAAATGTTTCTTTCCTATTCATTATTAAAGCAACAATAACAGTAATCATGATAGCTACATTTAAAGGCATATTAGTGAAATCACCTGTAATGGTACCTACACCTAAAAACAATGCAATAAATAATACTAATGGAAGTAACGCCCATGCATTGCCCTTTCTCTGTTCCTCCATACTAAACCTACTTTCCTTTTTAAAAATAATTTTATTATTAAAGTTACAAGATTACTGTCATAACGTCAATAAAGTTTTATGAAAATTACATATTAAAGCTATAGATAATGTCTTAATCATCAATTAGTTGGACGCTCAATTGTAAATTGCTCACCTAATTTAGCGTAATCATTACCTGCTAAACGGGCTACTGGTTTTAATTGTTTCGCATCAATTTTACTATCACCAAAATACACATCATCTTGTATGTGGTACTTAACAATTTTTCCAATAATTAAATCAGCACCATCATCTTCAGAGCCTAATAAAATCATTTGTTCAAGTTGACATTCAAATCTAATTTTAGCTTCTTTTATAGCTGGAATATCAATCACATCAGATGAGATGGTATTGAGTTCTGTTAAATCAAGTTCATTATCTTTAGGATTGATAGATGCAGCGGTCTTATTAATTTCCTCAACATTATCTTCATCTGTAACATGCACAACAAATGATTGGACGTTTTCTATATTAATTGCCGTATCTTTACGCTTTCCTCCTGCTCTCTGTGCCGAAATAGCAATCATAGGTGGCGCATTATTAACTATATTAAAAAAACTAAATGGCGCAGCATTTACATGTCCTTCGATATCAGAAGATGTAACAAATGCTATTGGCCTTGGTATGATTGAACCACTTAATAGTTTATAATTTTGGATATCTGATAGTTGATTAGGATCAATGTGTTTCACTGTAATCCACTCCTATCAATACAAAAACGCAAGAGTCTTTATTGAAACCCTTGCGTTGGATTTATACTTTGAGATATTTAATTGATTTGGATGCCACCTGTGACGCCAAAAACTTGACCAGTCGTATAACTTGAATCCTCTGAAGCAAGTAATACATATGTGCCTGAAAGCTCTACAGGTTGACCGGCTCTACCTAATGGCGTATCTTGACCAAATTGAGGAATCGCTGATTGTGGTTGACCACCTGTTATTTGAAGTGGAGACCAAAATGGACCAGGTGCTACACAATTAACGCGAATACCCTGCTCCCCTAATTGCTCAGAGAAACTTTTTGTTAATGAAATAATCGCTGCTTTTGATGCTGCATAATCATGAATCAATGGATTTGGATTATAACCTTGAACGGATGATGTTGTAGTGATTGACGCACCAGGTTGTAAATAATCCAATGCTTTTTGAACTGTCCAGAATACTGGATATACGTTTGTTTCAAACGTTTCTTTAAAAGATTGTGTATCGAACTCTTCTAATTTATCGTGATACTGTTGATGGCCTGCTACTAATGTCACATTGTCTAAACCACCTAATTCTTTATACGCTTGTTCAACTAAATCATAGTTAAATTGTTCATCACGAATATCTCCAGGTATTAATATAGCTTTACGTCCTGCTTTTTCAATGACAGCTTTAACTTCTTGAGCATCTTGTTCTTCACTTGGAAGATAGTTAATTGCAACGTCTGCCCCTTCTTTGGCATATGCAATCGCTGCTGCACGTCCTATTGCTGAGTCTCCCCCTGTTACAAGCATTTTATAATCTAACAATCGGTTATGACCTTCATACGATGTTTCACCACAGTCAGGTTGTGGTGTTAGTTCAGATTGAAGTCCAGGTAGTTCTTGTTCTTGTTTTTCATAATCAGATGTTTTAAATTTTGTTCTTGGATCTTGTGCACCCATTATTTACTCATCTCCTAAAACATGTTTAGTGTCTGTTTACCCGTTCATCATGCTTTTTAAATCACATTTCAAAAATTGTAATATAGCTACACAAATCAAACTCTTAAATGAAACATTGATTATTCATTAAATGCTGTGTCGTCAAGCAATTGATAAATCAACGTTATAAAGTACTCAGGAACTTTCTCAAGTATACGCTCATCTGGATCAAACTTTGGATGATGTAAATCGTATTTACTATTAGAACCAATAAACGCAAATACCCCTGGATGGTTAGCTAGTAAACCAGAAAAATCTTCGCCAATAGTATAGGGTGTCTCTAATTCTATGATTTGATAACCTACTTTTTGAGCAGCTTTCTTAGCTTGGTCAGTTAAGTATTCATCATTAAAAACTGTTCCTGGCAGCTTAGTATATATAACTTCTATATCGACATTGAACAATGTCTCTAATCCTTTAGCAATTTCTTTAAATCGTTGTTCTATATAATTTTGAACCTCTGGCTTAAATGATCGCACTGTACCTTGGACATATGCTTGGTCAGCAATCACATTCCATGTATTCCCAGACGATACTTCTCCAATAGTTACTACAGCACTATCAAAAGCTGATATATTTCGACTTACAATCGTTTGTAAACTTGTTATTAATTGACCAAGTACCATGACTGGATCATTACCTTGTTCTGGCTTAGCAGCATGTGCACCTTTACCGTGAATTTTAAATTCAAAACGGTCTACTGCCGAAGTAATTGGTCCAGATTTAATTGCAAATTCTCCAATATTTAAAGTTGGATAATTATGGAAACCTAATATCGCTTTAACATCGTCTAATACATCTGTCTCTGCAATCGCTTTGGCACCATATCCCGTTTCTTCTGCAGGTTGAAATATAAATTTCACGCGACCTTTAAGTTTATCTTCTTGTTCTTTTAAATTTGTAGCAATAGCTAGAATACTTGCCATATGAATATCATGACCACACGCATGCATCACACCTTCATTTGTTGAGGTGAATTCATGTTCAACTTGCTCTGTAATTGGTAAAGCATCTATGTCTGTACGAACAGCAATACAAGGTTCACCATGTCCTATTTCAGCTATAAGCCCTGTTTCTAAAGGATAATCTATTATTTTTATATCATAAGTTTGTAATATACGTTTTAATCGCTTAGTTGTTTCATATTCTTTCTGAGATACTTCAGGAAATTTGTGAAATGTTCGTCTCCATTTAACAAAATCATTGTAAGTTGTCATAGCGATGGTCTTCCTTTCTTTGTAAAAATAAAGTGAACGACATAATAAATAAGTGTGCCTATAACGACACCTATAACTAAATTGTGTGACATTAATATTAAAATAATCGTTATGAACATTACGATACTATGCTTTATAGGTGCTTCTTTTAAATGTTTAAACATACGTCTATCAAATGTATTCATTGATATTGTAATTAATACCGAAGCCAATACTGCCATAGGAATAAAACCTACAATCGTACCTAAAATAATGACGCATGAGAAAAGAAATAATCCTATAACGAATGTGGCTAATCGCGTAGTAGCACCCATTTTAAAATTAAATTTTGATTGACCTACTAAGGCGCTTGAACCATATCCACCTAATAACCCGACAAACAAATTAGCTAACCCTTGACCAATAACTTCTCGGTCTTTATTGGAGTGACTTTGTGTAATTACATCCATCATTTCATTTGTAAGATTTGTTTGTACTACGGAGATAATAGACATGGTTAATGCATATAAAGTAATAATACTTAATGCATGTATATTTAAAAGTTCTGTATAAACAGAAATTTTAGGAAAGGTAAGTCGAATTTCTGCTAAATCGTGGACTAATTGAACATTCGGTTTAAGAACTAACTTGCTAAAGTCACGACGCTTATAGCTATATGCGGAGCTGGCATAAATCGAATAAATGTTGAAGATAAATAAGTCGCAGTAGTTATACCAAAAATATAATTTATTTGCGTTGTAAGTAATAGAATGCCCAATGCATTCATAAATCCAATAACAACAGTATCTGGAATACGATTAAGGATCTTATCTATGTGACACACGCCAAAGATAATTAGAATGATGCCCATTATAAGCGTGGCCATAATTAAGTAATGAATATTGTATTGTTCTACTAGTGGTGCATCTACTATCGAAATACCACTACTTGGTCCAGACACCATACTTATTCGTTCTCCAAGAAAGCTAATGAATAACATCATTAATCCACAACTCATTAACCCTATCGTAGGACTGATATGAACAATAAACGAGAAGGCTATAGCTACAGGGAGTAGTGCTAAACCCATTAAGATACCTGCCATTATATTTTACGAGATATCTCCAAGCCATTGCTGCTTATAACTTAACTGCTTCATCACCTTCCATTACCTTCCTAATTATTTATATCGTAACATAATTGTCAAACTTTTCTTTCAATTAAAAGTAATTAAAAAAGTAGAACAGAATTCAACGCGAATTCAATGTTCTACTCATTCATGTTTGAATTTAATTTTAAAGATTATCGTTATCTTCTAATTTCAGAGTCATATACGACAATTTAATTCTACTTTTTAAACTAGGAAATGGTGAATTAAATTCGCCGCTAACTTTGACGTACGATTATCAACATCATAGTCTGGGTTAGTTTCTGCAATACTAATTGATGATACCTTATCGCTTAATATTACACGCTTACTTATTTCAAATACGGAATGAGGATATAATCCTAATACACTAGGTGAACTTACACCAGGCGCAAACGCACTGTCAATAACATCCATACATATGGTAAACATAATCGTATCATGGTCATGAATAAATCTTTCTATTTTATCTTTAATGGTCGGTGACACTTGATGTAAAAGTTCGTCCGCATACACATAAATAATATTATTATCTTTTGCATAATCATATAACGCACGTGTATTACCACCTTGAGCCAAGCCTAAAACTAGATAATCGACATTTTCATCATTATCTAAAATTTCTCGGAACATAGTGCCGGATGTAGGTGGCTCATCAGGACGTGTGTCAAAATGAGCATCAATATTGATAATTCCAATTGAAGCATCTGAATAGACTTCTCTAGTAGCCAAATATTGTGCATATGCAATATCATGACCACCTCCAATTAAAAAAGCCTGTTTATGTTGCTTAATAACTTTAGCAGACAATTGAGCCATCTCTTGTTGCGTTTCTCTAAGATGATTACTTGTATGTTCAACATTACCGTAATCAATCAACATTTCACACTCACTTAAATCTGGAAGTTTCGCGAATTCATGTTTTATGATATCTGGTCCCTTTCTTGATCCAATTCTACCTTTATTATTTTCAACACCTTTATCAACGGCATATCCTAAGAGACCAACACCTGTCTTATCACTTACGTTTTCCATATTTTCCAAATTAGCGAACTTTACTGTTTGAAAATGTCTAAACTGTTTAGGATCTGTTTCACTATCTAAACGACCAGTCCATAGTTTTGGATTACCCTGTGTATACATTATATTGCCCCCTATTTATTTACTCTATAGCATTATCTTACATCATAACGAGATTTATCATTACCCTTTCTTTATATTTATGATTACCCTTTTCAAATTAATTTAAGACATTAAAAATTGTTTTCAATCATATAAAAATAATTCAAGACTATTACATTTTAATGATATTTAAAATGGACAATTTATTTATGGCCTTGTAATATGTATAATATTAAAGAAAGAGTTTTTACGGTTACCCTAATGGAGGTTACATAAATGAAGACGAATCGTATATCAGGATTTCAATGGGCGTTAACTATCTTCATATTCTTCGTTGTCACGATGGCGCTATCATTAATCCTACGAGATTTTCAAGCATCAGTAGGTATTAAACGTTTTGTATTTGATATTACTGATCTTGCACCGTTTATCGCAGCAATTGTTTGTATTATTGCATTTAAAGATAAACGTACTCAATTAGCTGGATTAAAATTTTCAGTTGATATTAGAGTCATTGAACGTATATTACTAGCATTGATTTTACCGCTAGTTATTTTCATGATTGGCATGTTTAGTTTTAACACATTTGCCGATAGTTTTATTTTATTACAAGCAACTGATTTATCTGTATCAGTTCCTACAATTATTATTGGTCATATTTTAATTGCATTTTTTGCGGAGTTTGGATTCCGTTCTTATTTACAAAATATTGTAGAAAATAAAGTTAATACATTTTTCGCTTCAATCATTGTCGGTTTAATTTATTCTATATGGGCTGCTAATACGACATATGGAATGGAATATGCGGGATACCATTTCCTTTATACTTTCATGTTCTCAATTATTATTGGTGAACTCATACGTGCAACTAAAGGACGTACGATATATATCGCTCTCGTATTCCATGCAACAATGTCATTTGCACAAGTATTTTTATTTAGTGAAGAAACTGGCGACCTATTCTCAATGAAAGTTATCGCATTAAGTACGACGTTAGTGGGCATTGTCTTTATCATTTTAAGTTTAATTATTAGATTTATTGTTTATAAAACAACTAATCGTTCACTTGATGATGTTGAACCTAATAATTATTTAGACCATATGAATGATGACGATACATCTACTTCAAATAAAACAAAGTCTGAAGATCATGAACTTAACGATAAAAAAGACAGCTTCACTGAGAGTCAACTTAATGAAGATCATGTTGAACATAAATCACAGTCTGAGAATCAAACTGATTCTTCAAATGAAAAACTTAAAGACAACACATCTTATAAAGAAGATAGACGTTCATCTGTAGTTGATGATGCTAAGGATGAAATAGATCAAATGAGTGATACATCTAGTCATAAAACTGAGAAGTAAAGCTTATATTACGCCTTCTTTTGAAGGCTAAGTGCACATACAAATAGCCAGAAAATGAATTTTTCTAAGTTCATTTTCTGGCTTATTTTTATTTATTTAAGTTAGATTTTTTTATGAATTTAACGCCATTTTGTGTACCTACTATAACTTGATCAGTTATATTTAAAAAATATCCAGTTTCTATGACACCTGTTAGATGAATTAAATACTCATGAAATTGATATGGGTCAATCTGTTTATTTAACTGACAATCTAAAATGTAATTGCCATTATCCGTTATAAATGGAACATCATCACTCATTCGACGTTCGGTAATAACATCATCATAAGCTTCAATTTTTTTAGCGATATGGAACCAATTGAACTTATCTACCTCTACTGGCAGTTTGAAACTTTCACCTAAGTAATTTACGAGCTTGCTTTCATCTACTAAAACTACAAAACGATGAGCCATTTCATCTATTACTTTTTCGCGAAATAGCGCTCCACCACCGCCTTTAATTAAATTGAGATTAGCATCCACTTCATCAGCACCATCAATTGCTAAATTAACATGACCAACATCATTGATATCAACAACATTAATATCTAGTTTTTTTGCAATAAATGCACTTTTATTAGAAGTACACACGCCAGTAATATTTAATTGTTCTTTGTGAATTCTTTCAGCGAGCTTTGGAATAAGCAATTCAATAGTACTACCCGTTCCAATTCCTAGCACCATATCATCTTCAATTTGAGCTACAGCATCATCTACTGTCATGATTTTAAGTTCTTTAGAATCTTTCATTTAACTGTGACCCCTTTTCAAATATACTCACTCATTATTTTACATGACGATCATACAAATACCTAGTTCAATATTGGAAATTATTTTATCATTTGTCTTATGTTTTAATTATTAATATAATATAATTTTTCTTAACACCTTAACTAAGGGGGCATAAATATGATTTCAGTATGTGCAATTTCAGTAGGACAAATTAAACAATTAGATTACGGTCAAAAGAGAGAAATGTTGTCTGCTTTGAATAAATCTCCTATTTCTGAAACAATGTGGTTATCAAGAACTGGATTTGTTGAAGATGAACAGGCATATAAAGACCATGGTGGTCCACATAAAGCAGTATGCTGTTTTAGCAAATCTCATTATCAAATGTATAGAAATGATTTAAATACGCTTCCTGATTACGCAATGTTTGGTGAAAATTTAACTTTGGAAAATTTAGATGAATCAGACGTGTTCTTTGGAAATCAATATCGTTTAGGTGAAGCAATTTTAGAGGTATCTGAAATAAGAGAACCTTGTTGGAAAATTCAAACAAAGTACGGTATAAAAGACTTAGTTAAAAGAATGTCTACTAGTGGAAAAACAGGCTTCTATTTTCGAGTGTTACAAGAAGGATATGTAGCTCAAGATGATGATTTAGAATTAATTCAGTTGGCAGATGAAGCAACTCGACTTTCTGTACAAGAGCTTAATGATATTTACTATAATGATCGTAAAAATGTATCTCGACTGAAGTATGCGCTACAAAATCCATATTTATCTGAAATGCGTTTAGCTAAATTACAAAAGTTATATGATAATGCAATGAAATAAATTCTATTTAGCATAGGATAAAGCGGGTAAATCATAATGACGATGTACCCGCTTTGATGCTTTTTTAATTTTATTTTTCTGATATATGATAAGTTGTTTTAGAATAAAAATGCTCGTTAGCTTTTAAAATAGAGTTTGCTTTATTACCATACAAATTAATATCATTAGGTAAAAATTGTGTTTCTAGAGATATACCTGAGTGTGCTTTATAAATATTAAAATCACTATCCCAATCTTTCGTATCATTAAATGTATAAATGACAACGTTCGGCATAGATGATGTAACATCTAATTGAAACTCATCATTTTCAATGAAAAATTGTTGATTTCCAACATCAAAAGGGTGATCTAATCCATTTCTAGAACCAATTTGCTCTTTAAGTAGTTCATTATCAGAGTTAAAAATATCACTAAAAGATATACTATTTGTTTTAAAGATAGCTAACAAATCAATTGAATTAGTATTCTCAATAAGGTTGTTTCGATCAATTGGATACATATTTAATTGCTCACTCTTAATTTTATGATTATCTATAACATTATTGTCTCTATTCAAATTAAAATAAACATGATTAGTTGGATTAAATAATGTATCTTGATTTGTCTGTGCTTCATATTCTACTGTCCAACGGTGTTCGACGTCATAAGTATGTATCACTTTAATAGTCATATCCCCTGGATACCCATCTTCCATTGACTTTAGTTGAACTGTAAAAGTAACCTTAATATTCGTGATATTATCTTGAATGTCGTAATTAAAAAGTCTTTTATCTAAACCATTACTACCACCATGAAGGTGATGTACATTATTATTAGCTTCTAATTGATATTCCTCATCGTTCAAATGAAATTTGGCATTTCCAATACGTCCAGCATAACGACCGATAGTAGCACCAAAATGATACGGATTTGATGGATAAAACTCATCCGCTTCAACTCTATTGCCTAATACAACGTTGTTATCATGGTACTTCCATGATACGATGCGTGCACCGAAATTTGTGAACACAATATTGGTTTCATCGTTGTCAATTTTAATTAAGTCAATACCATGTCTTTGCTTTTCTACTTCAACTATCATTACTTACGTCTCCCTCTTAAACACGCTTAATCAGGTTCTGCTCGGTAATATCATAACGCATACACCAATAATACAGATGCATGCTCCAATTAAATCGTACTTATCAGGTGCTTGTTTATCGACAATATATGCCCAAATTAAACTCATTACAATAAACACGCCACCATAAGCAGCATAAACACGACCGAAAGTTGGAAACGACTGGAACGTTGCAATGACACCATACATCATTAATATAACGCCACCTATAAATCCCAACCAACTTGATTGTCCTTCCCTTAACCACAACCAAATTAGATAGCCACCACCAATTTCACAGAGACCTGCTAATAAAAAGATAAAGATTGAATAGAGCATTGAAATGACCTCCAACTTGTAATAAAGTTATCCTCATTGTATCAATGCAATGATACCTTTATCTATTTAAATTTTAAGCACTGACTTTTTCACATACATATTGTTACACTTTTTTTATTAATATTCCATAGATTTTATATAAATTAAAAAATGAAAACGCTATCTATTAAAATTTTTAATAGACAGCGTTTGCGTAACACTTTTATTCATGAAGTGTGCTGCGAATTTGTTTGTTTTTAAGTTTGAGAATCAATAATTCAACGACAATGCATATGGTTGTAATAAAAGCAACCAATGGCATTTGTTGCATGATTAATTCGATGAATATATCAATGATACACACAATAGTTAATCCGATTGTTATCCAAATAAAATTAGTCGCATGTACTTTTAATATGACTAATTTCTGTTGTTCATCTGCATATCTATAATTTGGGAGTAAATTTATTACACCTTTAGGTGACGCACCACAATTCTCTATGATAGGTGTATCCATTTCTGTATATTTAATTCGCTTATCATCAAACATACATAATGCAACAACTACACCTACTCCTAAAATAAGCCAACTCGGTTCAAACACCCATTCATAGTTACTTGTATGATTAATGTTCGGTGTTACTATGTTAGCGATGAGAACCAAATAAACTATCCACAGAATAAGATAAACAATTCTTTTTAATTTAGAATGACGATTTAGTTTTGATTTATCGCTAAAGTCATGTACATAAATATGAATATCATCAACTGTTTCTGAATGAATTGTTAATTTACAAACAATAACAATTAAAAGTAATAAACTACCGATAAAAAATGGTGAAAGAAATTGCCGTTGCAAGTCGTTAAACATTGCAAAAGCAATGATAGCACATAAGAAATTTAAACTTAAAATGCCAAGTTTAGCTTGCAATGTAATTTTTTCTACTTGCAAAGCTTCATCATTTTTAGTCATTCTCTACCTCCCAGAATAAATCATTCAAAGTAACACCTAGCGTCTTAGCTATATTAATACATAATTTTAATGACGGATTATACTTATCATTCTCTATCATGTTAATGGTTTGACGTGATACTCCAACTGATCGTGCAAGTTCTAATTGCGAAATCTTCTTTGCACCACGATAAATTTTAACTTTATTCATATCTCCACACTTCTTTCAACATCCCATATTATTCATCATAACGATATAATGCCAATATCGTCAAATATATATGACACTTATATTTAAGTCTTTAAATTCTTGGTTAATTTCAATTATAATTGCAATCATAATATATTTTAATTGTGTTATACCAGTCTAAGCTTCAGCTTTAATTATCAGTTATTAAATTTTCAAGAGGAAGAAGGTGTTCATATGGATTTTGTATCAAGACCAACGACTGAAACCGCTAAAGCGTTATTAGGTGTCAAAGTCATGTATGAAGACGAATTTCAAACGTATAGTGGCTATATTGTTGAAACAGAAGCTTATTTAGGTTTTACAGATCGAGCAGCTCATGGATTTGGAGGTAAGCAAACGCCTAAAGTGACTTCACTTTATAAAAGAGGCGGCACCATTTACGGACATGTGATGCACACACATCTATTAGTGAATTTCGTAACTCAAAACGAAGGTGTCCCTGAAGGAGTACTGATTCGAGCTATTGAACCTTTAGATGGCATAGAAATGATGAAACATAATCGTAATAAGTCAGGATATGAATTAACAAATGGACCAGGAAAATGGACAAAAGCGTTTAATATACCTAGAGCAATTGATGGTGCCACATTAAATGATTGTCGCTTATCCATTGATACTAAACACCGTAAATACCCTAGGGATATTGTTGAAAGTGCTAGAATTGGAATACCGAATAAAGGCGACTGGACTAATAAACCGCTACGATACACAGTTAAAGGTAATCCATTTGTTTCACATATACGTAAATCAGACTGCCTAAACCCAGATGAAACTTGGAAATAAAGAAAAAAGACATTCTAGAAATTTTAATCCTTAGAATGGGCCTTTATGACTATTTCTAAATTGTTTAATATCAACAAATCTATTTTCATAGATATTACAAATTAATATTCCAATTAGATTTTTATCTTTTTATAAACTTATTAAAATTTCGTATTATATAAAAACCATTATACCTATCCTAGAAATCTATAATTTTTATATGTATAATGTTATATATGGGGATTTATAGCGCTTACAAGAAGTGCTATTTAAAATTTTTTAACTCGTTTATAAAGGGGGCTATATAAATGGAAATAGATGCGGTCACAACACTATGTCTTGCCTGTCTTTTATTTTTACTAGGTGAATTCATCGTCAATCACGTTTCATTTTTACAAAGAATTTGTATACCACCTCCCGTTATAGGAGGATTACTATTTGCAATTCTAGTTGCAGTCTTAGATACCTTAAATATTATTCAAATTAAATTAGATGCTAGCTTTATTCAAGATTTCTTCATGATGGTATTCTTCACTACTATTGGATTAGGTGCATCTTTTAAATTATTTAAAATTGGTGGGAAAGTTTTAATACTTTACTTTGTATGCTGTGCATTTCTGGCAATATGTCAAAATTTCATTGGTATCTCATTAGCTAAAGTATTACATATTAAACCATTGTTAGGTTTAACAGCTGGTTCAATGTCAATGGAAGGTGGACATGGGAATGCAGCGGCTTATGGTAAAACGCTTGAAGAAAGTTTTAATATTGATTCAGCTATTACTGCTGCACTTGCAGCAGCAACTTTAGGCTTAGTATTTGGTGGATTAATTGGTGGACCATTAGTAAAGGCACTCATTAAACGCTATAACCTAAAACCTGAAAACAGCGATGATTCGTTTAAAGATTATAGTAAAGTAGAATCTAATGAAGTGCTACATCGTAAATATCAACCTACACAAGTATTTTTTCTACAATTAACAATTATTGCACTGTGCATGTCATTAGGTACATGGATAGGTGATCAATTTTCTAATTTAACTGGTCAAAGTTTACCTATGTATGTAGGCTCAATGTTTGTAGCAGTTGCAATTCGAAATGTATCGGAATATGCGAACATACAACTCATCGATTTAAAACTGATTGATCAAATTGGTGATGTAGCTCTAGGCTTATTCTTATCACTAGCACTGATGAGTATTCAACTTACTCAAGTATATTCACTTGCATTACCTCTTATCGCTATCGTTTTAGTTCAAGTCTTATTTATATCATTATTTGCATTCTTTATACTATTTAGAGTGCTTGGTAAAGACTATGATGCTGCTGTTATGGCTGGTGGATTTATAGGTCATGGTTTAGGGGCTACACCAAATGCGATGGCAAATTTAGATGTAATTACTAAAAAATATGGTAGTTCACCAAAATCATATCTTGTCGTTCCTATAGTTGGAGCTTTCTTAATTGACTTAGCAGGTGTACCTATCGTTATGGGCTTTATTAATATTTTTGGAAACTAAAGTTTTATATTATGCATTATAAAAAAGCAAGTTGGGAGTCCAAACTCTCAACTTGCTTTCTTTGTATAATTTATTAATGCGAATTATGGTTGAATGACCTATTCAATATTATCCTCTATGAATGTCTAAACCGCGTTGTTCAATCCATGACATTAACTTATGATCGAAAACGAACTTACTTTGTTTTAATTCACTAATATCTCTTGCATTTAACATTGTCATAATTGATTTCGTATGTTCAATAAATGACTCAACATACTCAATCGTTGTCGTGATGCCCCCATTTTCAACTTGATTTAAGAATGGTCGAGACATACCTACAGCTTTAGCCCCTAATGCTAGACTCTTAACAACATCTAGAGGTGTACGTACACCACCACTAGCAAAGACATTAAGTGAATCTTGATAAGCTGAACTTTCAAGCAATGACTCTACAGTTGACTGTCCCCAATTTGCAAGATAGTCCATATCTTTATTTGAACGACGCTCATTTTCAATTGTGACAAAGTTTGTTCCACCTTTACCACTTACATCAACGTATGTAACACCAACATCAATTAAATCTTTATATAGTTCTTTGCTCATGCCGAAGCCAACTTCTTTAATAATAACTGGAACATCAACACGTTGAACAATAGCTGCTACATTATCTAACCAAGTCGAGAATTCACGATTTCCTTCAGGCATCACAAGTTCTTGTGGTGCGTTCACATGAATTTGTAAAGCCTGTGCATCTAATAAACTAACCGCTTCTACGGCTTTATCTACAGGAACATCGGCACCAACATTACTAAAAATTATACCTTCTGGATTGGTTTGACGTGCAATACTGAATGATTCCGCCATTTTAGGATTTCTCAAAGCGGCATGTGTAGAGCCTACAGCCATTGCTAATCCAGTTTCTCTAGCGACAACTGCAAGTTTCTCATTAATTTGTTTTGTCCATTCACTGCCGCCTGTCATCGCATTGATATAAATAGGATATGTCATATCAAAATCTGTTATTTGACTTGTTAAGTCTACTTCATCTACATTTATGCTAGGGATTGAATGATGCACGAATCTCACTCGATCAAAGTCTGATTGAGGTGCATCACTTTGAGCCATTGCTATTTCAACATGTTCATTTTTCCTCTGTTCTCTTTGAAAGTCACTCATCTTTGTACCTACCTTTGCTTAAATTAATAAAGTTTCATAATATATTAGAACCATTTTTTTCTTTTGAAAAAGATAATCAATGCAATAGCTATAATTAACATGACGATCATACAAATTGGATAGCTATATTGCCATTTAAGTTCTGGCATATATTCGAAATTCATGCCATAGACACCTGCAATAAATGTCAAAGGTGAGAAAATGACTGAAACCAATGTTAATACTTGCATGATACTATTCATTCGAAATGATGAATAAGATTCGAAGTTCTCTCTTATTTCATTAGCCATCTCCTGTGATGTTCTTATGATATTATTTTGCTTTATAAGATGGTCATCGATATGTTGAATATACATCGAATGCTTACTATCTACAATCAAATTACCTTCAGTTTTAATTGTATTAACTAATTCTTGCATAGGGAATAATACCCTTTTAATTTTGATTAAATCAGATTTAATTTGAAAAACATTATCCATTATTTTTTTACTTTGAGTATCATCTACATGTGCATCTTCAAAGTTATATGTTTTATCCTCAATTGTATATACGAATTCAAAATACTTATCAACCATCATATCTAAAATATGTATCACTATATCTGCACAATCCAAGTCTGAATCATGATGTTGTGCATTCATTTTAGCCACTTCATTTAACGATTCAAAATGTTTGTGGTGATATGTAACAAGTACTTTCTCACTTAAAAATACATTTAAAGAAATTGGAGAAAAATCATCTTTGTACATACTGTGAAATACTAAATATTGATATGATTCATAGGATTTATATTTTACACGTGGCACACCTGTAATGGCGTCTTCTAACTCTAAATAGTTAAATTCAAATTGACTTATTAAATAATCATTCTCTGCTTGTGTTGCATTTTCAAAATCAAACCATACAATTGTTGCTGTTTCAGGAATCTCCTTCACACTATCAACTTGAGTGAGCGATTGATTTTTAGTTTGATATCGAATTGTCATAGTCATTGTTACGTTTACCTCCTACATAACCATACGTCTTTCATTCTACCATGAATTAAATCATGTGTATGTGTTATTTTTATTTAGTAAAATAGAACTATCAATATATGAGCGAGGTCTTTAGTAATGAGTAATCCTGTAATTATTAATAAAGTGGTAGAAACAAATCAAATTGATTATAACAACCACATGCATGACTCAGAATATAATAAAGTGTTTAGTGAAGCTGTAAATGAATTTAACTACACGCATGGACTTTCTTTAAAGGAACGTGAGGTACTTCAATACACAATGTTCACTTTAGAAGAACATACGACGTACCTAGCAGAGTTATCACTCAATTCAGCTTACCGAATCGAAGTTTATATTTATGATTATGATTATAAACGTGTACATTTCTTTTTAATGCTTTATACAGATGAAGATGAACTAGCTGCAACTAACGAAGTTATCATGATGGGAATTGACAGTAACAAACATAAGTCTGCTCCTTTTCCAAGTGATTATCATCAAAACATTGCTAATTATTATAGTCAACAAGGTACTATTGAATGGCCTAAACAATTAGGTCATCAAATAGGAATACCTAAAAAGGAGAACTAAAAATGGTATCACAATTCCGCAATCAACTTTTAGAATTATTATATGATTTAAATGATGAGCTTAAAGTAGACTTAATAGAACTCAATATTACTAAACAATTATTTATGAATGGTCCCAGTCAGGAATTGCTTAAAAGAGCATTTAATATTAGTTATTATCAAGGACAGAAACAAGCTATTGAAGCATTACAAAATATCGTTGCATCAGAGGAAAATGAGGAAATTTTGAAACATTTATTAAATGACTATGCAAGTCAATTTGCGAACTTATCATCTAATTTAGTGAATTTGTTAAATCAACAAGATGTATCTCAAATAGATTTGGCACAAGGCATAGACAATTATTATCATAACTTAGGTCAACAAACGGTTATAACTAAAGTTCAAAATTTAATTTAAATTTTGAACAATGAAGTTATTCATATTTCATGATTTGAAGTGACAGAAGACGAGAACTCATCTTCAACAAAAAGAACTGAGAAGGAACAATTAAATGCCCTTCTCAGTTCAATTACCTACGTCATATCTGCTAAGTAGACTTAGAGTACTTTTTTATATCAAACTATGTTTTGTTTGATGTTAATTAAGCATCAATCGTCTTAGTAATTTGTTTAATTACTTTGTGTGACTCACGTATAGGGAATAAAGGGAAATCGTGGAACATTTTCGGATACTCAAAGAATTGAACTGGTTGTCCCTTATCCTCCAAATTATATACAAAACGCTTCATATCTGGATGATAAATTTCTCTGCCACCACCGAATAAAACGATAGGTGGTAAATCGTGTAGTTGTCCATAAATTGGTGATATTAATGGATTAGCTAGTGCTTCTCCTTGCGTCCATACATTGAATATACGTTGTAAACCATCCCTATTGACGAAACGGTCTTTATTGCTTAAATCCTTAGTTATTTCAGGATTAGTCAATGTTGCATCCAACATTGGTGAAAGTAGATAAACTTTATTAGGTAATGGTTGATTATTAGCCACAAGTTGTTGAACGTAACTTAGTGCTAATGAGCCCCCAGTACCATCCCCCATAATAACGATATGCTTGGCATCCACTTCTTCTAATAAAGATTGATATATCCCATCGATTGCTTTAAATGTGTCTTGAAAGTGGTGTTCTGGTGCTTTAGGATAAATTGGCAACACAACTTCATAAAGCGTACTAAGTGCAAGTTTATCCATAAACCTCCAATGAAATGGTGAGGGTTGTAACGTATTATAACCACCATGAATATAGAGAATTTTCTTTTTTGTTTCATGACGAAAATTAAATCTAAATACTTGCATATCATCGTGTGACAACTTATCTAAATTAGATTTAACATTTAAACTTGAAGGTTGCTTATGCTTCGCTTGATTAATATCTTTTCTTTTATCCATGAACTTATCGAAATCTGAATCATTATCAAACATTATTGAACGATTGTGCAGTAAGTATCGATTGATGATTCGATTAACCATATGTGATCTCATAAAATTCTACCTACCTTAATTAATAATAAATTACTTAAACGTCATTACATTTAGCACAAAAAGCGATATAATGAAAACTATGTTCAAAAAAATCATGATTAAATATTTAATATAATATTGTTAATTGCATATTAAATTCAGTATAAATTAGTCAATCTTAGAAAACAAATGAATTATAGAAAAGGAGTTAGAAAAGTGTCAGAAAGAAAAACAACACAATATGATAATAAATCTCCTATTGATAATCACAACTATCTTCGTTCTAATCGTAACAACCGAAAAAGAAGATCTTGGGTGAGTTTAATTATCCAAATCATAATTTTCATATTAGTAGCTATTACGGGTTATAGTATGTACAAACAACCTATCTTTAATTTAGCATTTGCTAATCAACCCATTAGTTACGGTCAGATTAAAGATTTTCAGTATACGGTTACACAAATAGGTACACTTAATATTAATTTAAGCCAATTAGCTAATCTTGAAGATGTGGCCAATCGTCTCGTATTTGTTTTTAATATATTTTTCATTTTAACAATTGTAAGTTTAGTTATCACTATTTTGACTATTATCTTCAATCGAACTTTATTAAAGATTTTAAATTTTATTGTGATTTCAATATTATTGATCATGTCACTGTATTTCGGATATGCAATACAAGTAATTGGTCAACGAATTGCTGATAAACTACAAAGTTTCTCGTTAAATGTTTCTGCTAATCAAATTATTAGTGAAGCGGATGCTATTCATAATGCGCTTATTTTATTAGTATGTAGTCTAGCTTTATTAATTGTTAGTTTCTTTTTCAGAAATCGAAAAATGAACCATCCTAAAATCAAGTAATATATTTTTTGCCATTGTAGACGTAATCATTTAGTCACAATGGCTTTTTTCTAATAAAAAAAGTATCGATCACACTTAAAGAAGTGTACCGATACTTTAAAAATAATGTCCCCCAACATCATTTTATTTAAATTTATTACTTTCTGCATTCATCATTCTTTCATGTTCTGCATCAGCGCCTTTTTTACCTTTTAAGAATAAACTTAAAATAAATGCTAAGACTGCTAATCCAGTCGCAATCCAGAATGCATCGTTAATGCCTTCGATATATGCAAGCTGATTTACGTATTTTAAGATAGCTTGTACTGCTTCAGATTGACCACCATATTGTGCCGCCATTTGACGGACGTGGTCTTGGATCACAGGATTTGTTTTATCTAATTCATCTGTAAACGCACCAACATGATTTGTTGTTTGCGTCGTCATAACAGTAACAAGAATCGCAGTACCAATTGAACCAGCTAATTGTCTCATCGTGTTTAGGAATGCATTACCATGAGAAATAAGTCTTGGTGGCAGTGCGTTAATGGCCGCTGTCATAAGTGGCATCATTACAAACGCCATACCGAATGATCGAATCACATAAATACTCATTATATGAAGATATGATGTATCCATATTTAATTTAGTAAGTTCCCATGTTCCGTAAGCCATTACAGCTATACCAAACAATGCTAAAGGTTTTAAACCAATTGTATCAAGTAGCTTACCAGTAATTGGTCCTAATATACCCATAACTAATGAACCAGGAAGTAATAACAGTCCTGAATCAAGTGCTGAGAAGCCACGTAAATTTTGTAAGTAGATTGGTAATAAAATCATACCACCGAATAAACTCATCATAACAACCATGTTAATAATAGTTGTTAGTGTAAATGTTGATGATTTCAACACTTCAAGATTTAACATTGGCGCTCTCATTGTTAATTCACGAATGACGAATGCAGCAATGAATATCGCACCAATTATGAACATCGTTACGATTTCAGCTGAACCCCAACCTTTATTACCGGCTTCACTGAATCCGTATAATAGTGCACCAAATCCAATCGTACTGTAGACGATACCTTGATAGTCGGCTCTTGGATTTGTTGTTCTTTGATATAATCTGAACCAGAAATAACCGAATATCATTGCAGCAATTCCTAGGAAGAACATACCATAGAACATAACGTTCCAATGATAATTTTGAACGATGTAACCTGATAAAGTTGGTCCAATAGCTGGCGCCAATATCATTGCTATACCCATCGTTCCCATTGCAACGCCACGTTTTTCTGGTGGGAAGATTGTAACGATTACGTTAGAACCTAATGGCATTAACACACCAGCACCAATGGCTTGTAGTACACGTCCACCCATCATCATAGGGAAGTTATTAGAAAGTGCACATACTAGTGAACCAATAGTGAATAATAAAAGTGCAATAATAAATAACTTACGATAAGAGTATTTATTAAATAAGAATGCACTTATTGGAATTAAAATACCATTTACTAACATGAATCCTGTCATCAACCATTGTCCAGTTGACGCAGAAATATTGAATTCTGTATTAATCTTAGGCAATGCAACGTTTAATAACGTTTGGTTTAAGATGGCTATAAACATACCAAACAACATTGCTGCTAAAATTTTATTTCTTGTAATCCCTTTTCCAAAAACAAAATCTTCTTTTTGTTTCTTAATACGTTCGTTTACACGTCCTTCTTGAGAATCAGGATTAATCGGTTCATAAATTGAATCCTTAGGTAGATGTTGATTGTTTACATCATCATCTTTTTTGTCATCCTCAGTAGCATCATCAGCATAATGTAAGGAATGTGATGCTTGCTTTTGCTCAGGATGTATTTGCTCTGATGCATGATCTTGCTGATCTTGTTCATTCTCGAAATGATTTTTTCGTTTATCATTTTCAATGTGTCTATCTTCAGAGTTCGTGTGACGCTGTTTATCATCGTCTCTTTGAGAATCTTGCGTGCGATTCGACGCTTTATCTCGGTCTAAGTCACTGATTTTAAATTTAGATGGATTACTTTGACTTTTAGATTCTTCATTTACGTGTTGTCCCTTAGCTTGGTTCTTACGCTTCTTACGTGATTTCAACACAAGAACGTTAACTAAACCAACTAAAATGACCGCTAAAACAATATATCCAACAATGAAGGTCGTTGTCATTCTATGACCTCCTTAGTCTTTATGAATTTTTACTTCAGCGTTCATTCCAGGAACAACATTTTTAGATGGTGCAGAATCTAAAGAAATTTTAACTGGTACTACTTGAGATACTTTAGTGTAGTTACCATCAGTGTTAGATGATGGCATTAATGAGAAGCTAGCTGCAGTTGCTTGGCCTACTTCTTCAACTTTACCGTCAACGTCAGAATCTTCACCGTCGATTGTTACGTCAACTTTGTCGCCTTTTTCTACACTGCTAACATCTTTTTCGTCAATATTTGCTGTAATATATAAATCATCTAAATTGTAAGCATAAGCAATTGGTGAACCTGCTTGTGCAACTGAACCTTCCATACCACTTGTTTTAACGATAGTTCCGTTTTGTGGCATTTTGATATCCATTGTTTGTGACTCACCGCTTTGGCTTTGACCACTCACTTCTGCTACTTTGTCACCTTTTTTAACTTTGTCCCCTTGTTTTACATCAAGAGATTTAATTTGACCTGAAGTTGGGCTAGAGATTTGAATTTGTTCTCCATCAACTTTGGCATTATCAGTTGTTACAAAGCTTGTAGCATTATGATATAAGTAGAAACCTACAATACCAACTACAACTAGAACAACGATTGTGATGATATTAATTAACACCATTTTCTTCATTGAACATTTCCTCCTATTTGCTTTTCAAAATCACTTTTAATATTATAAAGACATATAAATAAAATTAACACCAACAATTATTAGTAAATTGTCGGCTAAATGAAGTACAAAATAAATCAGGTGACAAAATGAAGCAAAACGCTAAATATAAAATTATAAAAAGTTTAATTGATTTATTAGAAATTTATCCCTTCGAAAATATGTCTATAAAGATGATTTGTGCAAATAGTAATGTCAATCGGTCAACTTTCTATGATCACTTTCAAGATAAGTTTGACTTGCTATCAAAAATCCAAAATTATCATTTGAATAAATACGAACACTTACTCAACACATTCTCTTTTAATTTTGATAATATTAAAAAAAATCCTGAAAAAGTTTATAAATTCTTCCATATTATTCTAAAATATATCTATAGAAAAAAAGCGTTTTACCACGCTATTTTTATTTCCCATCCAAATAAAGAATTAGTTATGGAATATACTGATATTACGAAACAGTATTACACGAGAATTTTAGGAGAAAATAATACAGCCATTCAAAACGTGCCTTTTTTATAACTTATACAATGAGTGGTCAAATAGGTGTCATTTTAAATTGGTTAAGATTAGGGTGTCAAGAAAGCCCGGATGAAGTAGCAAGTGCATTACTAGCTAATACTTTAAAAGTTCAAAGATAGTTGTATTTAGCCAATGAAGAAGCCATTAATTGAGTTAACTCGATTAATGGCTTCTTCACTTTGATACTGTATTTAATTGTTTCATCGTAGCATAGTAATTAATTTAATTTCTTTTATAATTTGTCATGTTTAAATACTTTAATATTTAATAATTGTAAAATGATAAGTAAAATTGCTGTGAGACTAATAATAATGATATAAGGCATACTGTTATATTCACCTTTTAGATTAACAAGTGGTGTCACAAGGCCGCCTAATAAAGATTGTAATAATCCCAATAAACTTGATGCGCTTCCGCTTCCGGTTGTACGTTCTTCCATTGCAATTGAAAATCCTAATGTCGCGACGCCTGTAACTGGCGCCACTAAAACGATAAAACCTATAACTAATAACGCAAAATGCCAATGATTTATTAATGTTAATGACACAATCACAACGCCAAAGATTTGGATAATTGTAAATGCACGTAGTAGCACTTGTGGGTGAAAATAGTCTACTAATTTTCCAGCAATCTGACTCGCAATAATAAGTGTGATTCCCACTCCTGCAAACATCCAACTAAAGTGTAATGGCGAAACACCATATATTTTTTGAACTAAAAATGGTGATGCAGAAATGTAACTAAATAACATGATGAATGTAACGCCTTGAATGAGCATTGGTAAGACAAATCGTGGTGTTGTGAGTAGACTTTTAAAGTTACTAAAAATCACATTCACTCCACTGCTATCACGATTTTCTACCGATAAAGATTCAGGAACTTTAAACAATGAACCTAACACCATTAATACACCAAATAGCGTTAAAATGACAAAAACCATTCGCCAAACAGCAAAACTCAAAATTAAGCCCCCTAAAGCTGGCGCAATCACAGGTGCTACTCCATTAACTAGCATGAGCAGTGCTAAAAATTTAGTCAGTTCATTTCCACGATACATGTCACTAGCAATCGCTCTTGATATAACAGCTCCAGCGCCTCCAGTAAACCCTTGAATAAATCTAAGAAATACCATAATCCAAATATTTTCAACGAAGACAATACCTAAACTTGCTAAAGCAAATATAATCATTGATATAACTAGTGGTTTCTTTCGCCCAATACTATCGGATATTGGACCTACAATCAGATTACCTAACCCTAAACCTATCATAAATAAAGATAAAGTTAGTTGTGCATTAGCAGTAGTCGTATTAAAATCATTTTTTAATTCTGGTAGCCCTGGCAAAAACATATCTATAGATAAAGCACCTATAGCAGTTAAAGCACCCAATATAATAATAAATAACGGTGAATTTTTCTTTTGCTTTTGCTCTATATCCATTATATTATCCCACCTTTTTAGGTTTCATATTTTTATGTATTGATTAAAATTTAATAAGTTGGAATAAAACATGCTTCAATATTACTCTAGCTTTCGAATTTTTAAACCACTTACTGAAATTTTAAGTTTGTGTTTCGTTCATTCTCTTATAAATGACTAGAACTGAGAAAAGCTTCATTTAATCACCTTCTCAGTTCAGTCTACAAATACTTATTTAGAATGAATGTTAAAGATACAATTTCGATCGCTACTCATTCATTTATTTTGAATCAACTAATTGAATATTACCCGTATCACTATCTTCTCTTAATTCATAATTAGTGGTTTCATACTGCCCATTGCTATTTAAATGTTGCACTTTAGTATTAATCGTGTTGCCTTTTTGACTAGCACTTACAACTTGTGGATTAATAAAAGCAACTGATTGGTTTAAATTGTTTTTTATAGACTTATAGATACTCGATTTATCTTTTAAAAATGTACTCACTAAACTGAAATCATTTTGTGAAATAGCTGAATTCAAAGTGAAAGAATAATTACTAAAGAAATTACTTAGCTTTGTTTTCAAACTATTTTCTTCCGCTTCTTTTTCCTCGATATAATCACTAATCTCTTCATCATCAAACTCTAATGTAGCACTATTAATATTACCTAAATCTCTTGCTTTGATTGTTTTTGTCTCTGCATGGAATGTTTTCCCTTTTGCCTTACCTAGTGCAGAAACTGTAACATCTTTCGTTTGAGGATAAGGTCCATATTCTCTAGAACTGCTATATTTCATTTGTTTATCATTTATTTCAACTTTTAATGAGCCTTTGTCTAAATCACTTTTTCCTTTTAATTTGACTGTTAATAACGCTTCGTTGAAATTTTCATTTACTTCAACTGTGTTACTCTTTCCATATCTAAAGTCAAATTTAAGTTGACCACTAAACTCACCATATTCTGTTTCTTTTTTAGCATCAACAGAATATATACCTGGGATATAAGTACCTAGTGAAGTCGTCTTATTCGCATCAGCAATAACTGTTTTCTTTTTTCCACCATCTTTAAATTCATATTTCGTATCCAATTTAGGTTTCACAATTGCCTTCTTTGTAGGAGCAGTGTAACTCATATTATCGAATATTAATAATCGTGTACCATTTTTACTTACACGTAAGTAGTTATTACCTGCACGCGTTTTTAAATTAATTGCCTCTTTTGAATCACTTTTATTGAGTGTTTCTACTGTAGATTTAATATCGCGCGCAAACTTCTTCATTCCAACTTCACTTCTAATATAGTCTATATATACACTTGCCTCATCAGAATCTATATGAGAATTTTTAGAGCTTAATAGCGTCGCTACTTTTTGTGAATCATTATTATCAATTGCATTAACTAAAATCTTTGTTTGCGCATTAGGTGAATTGTAATTTCTAACCAATACAAACACAATAATTAGTAAAACAATGATGAACGCAAAGATAGCCCAAGGAATAAACTTTCTTATCCTAATATTAGATGTGTTGATTTGAGGGGAGTTTATTTGATTGTCTTTATTGTCTAATTTATTTCCACAATTAGGACATTTGTTTAAGTTACTATCAATTTTCTGTCCACATTTCGGACATGTACTCATTTAGTCACCAACTTCCCCTCTACTAGAATATATTTATCGATTGATATTTTAATTTCAAATTAAGAATATGATTTCTATTATATAATAATCATTCTAGACCTTCATACTAATTTAAACTTTTGAATTAAATTTTTTTACTCTCTCATCTATTATATATAATACACTTAAAGCTTTCTCAATATCTTTACTTGATAAATCAGCTACCATATCACTAACCATATCGCTAACTATTTTATTGTTTTCTTCAGTATATTTTCTACCTTTTTCCGTTAGAGCAACATATTTTAGTCGTTGATCAATATTGTTATTTGGCTTTTGTAATGCTACGAAGCCACTATCGATTAGTTTCTTGATACGTCGACTTACTGCTGCTTTATTAACACCTTGTTTTTCAATTATTTCAGTAATTGATAATACTTGATGATGGCTTAGCAATCTTAGAACATTGGATTGCTCCATTGAAATACCATACTTGCTTTGCTGATCTTTTAATAACTTTGCAGTTAAAGTATTAGTATCATCAATGAATTGCTTCATAAATTCGATGTGGTTTCTTGAAATTATGCTCATTACTTTACTCCTTGTTAAATAGTAATCAATAGCGTTTTACATACTCTGTTAAATAATATCAATAAACAATTCTCTTGAAAACCTCATTACTTTATTAATAGTTGCTAATTGGTAAGTTGTTCGATTACATTTATATATATAAAGAAATTAGAGGTATTCCTTATGATTGCAATTATCTTAGCTCTCGTTGTGTTATTGATTGTACTAGGTGTATTATTCAACGTGAAATGGCTTCTGAATTTAAGAGTGTTTATTACAACTATTATATTATGTATGTTAATTACTGTTTTGAATCTATTAACAATGACACTCCCTACTACACTAATAATAATCATGATGATTACTATGGGTGGTTTACTAGTGAAGCACAACCATCTTTTCTCCTTACAAAAAGGTCAAACTTTTTTAAATAAAATGACGAAACTTCTCATACTAGGAGTACTTTTTACATCGATTCTTGCATATCTTAGCACTATGCCTATTCCTATAATTAATGGTGTTTTCTTGTGGCTAACTATGATTGCGATAAGTACTTGTTATGCATTATTGCTTTACATGTCTTGGTCATCAGCTTTAGGTCGTATCTCAACTCATAAGCAGTACGACTTAATTATGGTATTAGGAGCTGGAATTTTCACAGAAAAAGTTACACCAATGTTAGCCGAAAGATTAAATCGTGCACTTAGTGTATATCAACATCAAACTGACAAATGTAAAATAATTGTTAGTGGTGGTCAGGGGCCAGATGAACCCATATCTGAAGCATTAGCGATGCAGCGTTATTTAATACAACATGGGGTTCACCAATCTAGTATTATTATGGAATCTCAATCTACAAATACGTTTGAAAACTTCTATTATTCAAAAAAAGGCATACACAATCTATACTCAAATAGCCCCAATATACTTTGTGTTACGAGCCAATTTCATATCTTACGAGGAATGAAATTGGCGCATACGAACCGAATGAAAGTTGATGGTATAGGAAGTCACACTCCTTATCATTTTTTTGATGTCGCATTAGTGAGAGATTTCTTAGCACTAATGTATCAATATAAATTACTATTGACCATTTACTTTGCAGTTTTATTTTTTGCTTCTCTTTTCATTCTATTTTAAAAAATCGGGAGTGGAACAGTATGTTTTGTTCCACTCCCGCAAAATGATTATAGCTGAGAGAAGTTTGATTATTGTGTGATTTAAATGACACAACTAATTAAACTTTCTAAGCTTATTTTTTATAACTCGATTTTACCATCTTCAATTTCAATCACTCTATCCGCATATTCAAATAATCTTTTATCATGCGTAATCATAATACCAATCATATTTTTAGTTTGAACATGTGCTTTAATCATTTGCACAACAGATGTCGCTCTATCTGCATCTAAACTGGCAGTTGGCTCATCTGCTAATATGATTTTAGGTTCATTCATAAAAGCTCTCATTATAGCGACGCGTTGTTTCTCTCCTCCGGATAACAAATGAGGATAAACATCTAAACGATGACTCAGACCTATCTCATTTAATAGTCTTTGTGCTTTATCTTTAGCCTCTTTACGCTTTATACCCGCTTCTTTAGCTACAATCATTAATTGTTCTCTAACTGTTAGATAAGGAACTAAATGAGATGATTGAAAAATAAAACCTATATCATTTAGTCTTAGACTTGTTTTATCTACTTCATTTGACAATAAATCCTCACCATTATACAAAACATCTCCACTCGACGGACTTAGTAATCCACCTAAAATATTAAGAAGTGTAGATTTACCTGATCCAGATGCGCCACTTAGTATGATGAATTCACCTTGATTCACATTAAAATTAATATTCTTTAATACTTCTGTTTGTGCATCTCCATTGCCAAATGTCTTAGTAATGTGTTTGAGTTGTAATGCCATTATTCCATACCTCCAATTGCTTCTATAGGATCTACTTTTAGAACTTTTATAAAGGATAATAATGCACCGATTAACCCTACAATTAGAAATACGACTATCATTAATAACACCTGACTATAACTTAAATAAAATGGCATAGTTACAGGCATAAAGGCATTTAATATAAGTATGAGAGAAAATGCTAAAATAACACCTAACATTGTCGTTAAAATAATTTGTAGTAAAAGTGCAGTTAATAAATGTTTCGTTTTAATACCTATGGCTTTAAGAATGCCTATTTGAGGTATTTTTTGAATCGTCATTACATAGAAGAACGCACTTAAAACGATTGCTGTAATCACGAATAGACTAATAATCATTAAATTAAGTGGCATTTGTTCTGCTTGATAACTAGCAATGTTATCAGTTAATGTCTTTTCATTTACAACCTTGATGCCTTTAATTTGTTTAAGTGATTGTTTTTCATCTTTGTTGATTTTATCAACCGGATAAAATGTTGATACTTGTTTATTTAATGACTTAAACGCTTCTTTATTCATTAATATCATTGAACTATGTGCGTACATTGACTCATTCATTATGCCGCTAATTTTATAGTCTTGATTATGTCCTTTAAAAGTTACAGTATCTCCAACTTTCAAGTCATTTCCAGTCAGTTTCTCACTAATAGCTATTTCATTCTGTTTTTTTGGAAAATTACCACTTACAAGTTTTGGCGTAAGATGTTTAGGCGTATTTAGCGTGATGACATCTTGATCTTGTTGGTTTATTTTAAGTGTTTGCGTCCCCATTTGAGTTGCATTTTCATGAATGATATTCTCTATTTTGTTTTGTTGTGATTGGTTAAACTGGGAACTTTCTAACTTCGGTTCCTTATTATCTTCGACTATATAATGTTCAGCTGGCATATTATTTAAATATGATATATTTTCTCGTGCTAAGCCTTGAGCTAATCCACTAATAAATAACACCATGCTTCCTAATAGAAATATAATTAACATGATTAATGTATAACGAAATCTGTAAAATTTTATTTCTTTCCATGCTAAATTCATATTTAGTACCTCCCACTGCTATTTCAATACATAGTTTAATGACACATTGTGAACTGAATATGAACTTTAAGAAGAATTGTTTTCTGATATAGTTATTCATATAATCATTTTATGAATAATAAAGGAGTAAAACTGATGGTGAAGTGTTTAATAGTAGATGACGACTATAAGATATTACATTATGTATCTCAACATCTCGAAGCAGCTCAAATTCAAACCGTCACTCACGCAAGTGGTGAAAGTGCCATCGCATACCTTGCAAATAATAAAGTCGACATTGCAGTTGTTGATATTATGATGACTGGCATGGATGGATTTGAATTATGTCAATTGCTTAAAAATGATTATGATTTACCTGTCATAATGTTGACGGCAAGAGATGCTCTGAGTGATAAAGAACGTGCATTTGTAAGTGGGACAGACGATTACGTTACCAAGCCTTTTGAAGTAAAAGAATTGTTATTTAGAATACAAGCTGTGTTAAGACGTTACCAAATTAATTCTCAAGACATTATAAAGTTAGGAAATGTTACTTTAATTCAAGAGTATATGGAATTATCTGTCGACTCTAAAAATGTCAATTTGCCTACAAAAGAGTTTCAATTATTATTTTTATTGTGTGGTAAACCAAAACATATTTTCACAAGAGACACACTAATTGAGCGAATTTGGGGATTCGATTATGAGGGAGATGAAAGAACTATAGACGTTCACATTAAGCGATTACGTCATCGATTAAATCAATTAAAAGCCACAATTGAGATACAAACAGTTCGTGGACAAGGATACAGGGTGATTACACATGTTTAAGACGCTTTATACACGTATTGCGATTTACACGATTACAGTCATTCTTTTTAGTGCTTTAGTCAGTTTTCTTTTTGCAAACGTGTACTATCATTTCAATTTAAAAGCACATAATGACGCAAAAATTATGCGTACTTTAGAAGAGGCAAGAGCATTTCATACATCTTCAAATCAATCTGACACTCAATCATATTTTAAACATTTAGGAGATATGAACTATCAAATTATGATTGTAGATCACTCACATCATAAAACATTTTTTGGTGAACCATTCCGAAAAGACACTATTTCAGATTCAGCTATTAACCAAGTACTAAAAGGTAAAGCCTACCATGGTATTAAAAATAAACCTTTCGAACTATTTATAACTGGCTTTTTTGATAATGAAACGGATAATACTGTGGGTATCCCTTTTAATCAAAATAATCAAAAGCTTGCCGTATTCATGCGTCCTGATATAGGTGAAACATTTAGTGAGTTTCGCACTTTTCTTGCTGTTCTTTTAATATGCTTATTAAGTATATCTATCACGCTCGTTATTGCATCTACATATTCAATTATTAAACCTATAAAAATATTGAAGCAAGCAACTGAACGTTTAATGCATGGTGATTTTAATTCACCAATCTATCAAAGTCGTCATGACGAAATTGGTACGTTACAATATCGATTTGAAGCGATGCGACAATCTTTAAAACAAGTAGATGATATGCGACAACACTTTGTTCAAAATGTTTCACATGAAATCAAGACGCCATTAACACACATTCATCGTCTACTTAGTACGTTACAAAGCAATGTAAATCAAGGAGAGCGTGATCAGATTATTCATGAAATTCATGAAGAGGTTACGCATTTAAGTAATTTGACAAAAGAATTATTATTATTATCCGAACTAGATAACGCTACTCATCTAAAATTTGAAGATAATGTTCACTTTAAAGAATTAATAACTGACATCATTCGTCATGAACAATATGGGATAGATAACAAACAATTAATGTTGATGTCTGATATAGATACGATTCATTTCCGAGGAAATAATCGTTTATTACATCAAGCATGTTCTAATCTCATTCAAAATGCAATTAAGTATTCTAATCCCAATAGCATGATTGATGTGAAATTATTTATTAACGAAGGAATTATTTATTTTACCGTTAAAAATGAAGGGCATACCATTCCAGAATCAGTGCAACCTCATCTATTCGATCGTTTTTATAAACGTAATGCTGAGGATAATAGCAATGGATTAGGATTAGCAATTACTCAATCTATCATTCATTTACATCGTGGACAAATATCAGTAACTAGTAATGAACGTGACGGAACGACGTTTACAGTGACATTGCCTGAAACTAACTAATCAATTTAGTTAGATATTATTTTACAAAGCTAACCACTTACTTCAATATATCTACCATTTAATATTGTTCTAAAAATTTTCTATACATTTGTGGTTAAATGACGTTGAGGAGGCATTAGTCAAATGAAACTACGGTTACATATATCACCCGAAGAAGATGAGAAGTATATCGCGATTCACGCACCTGAATTTGATGATGAAGTACAACAAGTTATTACAAATATTGAAGATTTGAATAGTTTAAAGCAACTCTATGGCAAACAAGATGACATGATCCATATTATAGAAATTCAAACCATCACTAGTTTTCGTACACATAAAAATCAAGTCATTGCAATTAGAGACGGCGAACAATTTAAATTGAAAGAACGATTATATGAACTTGAAGAAAAACTTCCTACTTCATTTATTCGAATTTCTAAATCTGAAATTGTAAATATTAATAAGATTAAAAAATTGCAATTAGAACCTAATGGTTTGATTAGAATTTATTTGCAACATATTGATTATACCTACTCCTCTAGAAGATATTTAAAATCCATAAAGGAGAGACTTTCATTATGAGAAAATTATATCAATTTGTTAGTATTTCTTTAGTGATAGGTTTAGCACTTTCTATCATTTTTAGTTATATCAATGCTGGAGGTGAATATTATCCAATTTCACCAGTTACAACACTAGGTAAGTTATATTATTCACACTTGTCTGAACCATTAGTAATGCTCATCGCCATTTGTTTGTGGCTTTTAATTGGTGCATTATTTTACTTAGCAAACTTTTTCTTTACGCACACAGATTGGAGTATCACACGTAGCACATTAATGCATTTTATATTGAGTTATATTGGATTATTACCAATTGGTATTTTATCCGGATGGTTTTCGATAAGTGTTTCAAATATATTTATTTTTACATTCTATTTCATCATTATCTACATCACTATTTGGATTATAGAGTTTTTAAAAAGTAGAAAATATGTTTCTGAAATCAATAACCAATTAAATAAAAAATAATTACTAATGGAAAAGCTCCTTATAAAGTAAACACTTAAAGTGCAAACTTTATAAGGAGCTTAATGTTATTTTATATTGAAATGATACTTATTTTACATTTAAATATTTTTGAATTTCTTTATTAACAGCGCGATAGACGTCCTCATGCTCTGTTAATTTAAGTCCGAAAGAAGGTACCATTTCTTTAATTTTTGGAATCCAATTTTTAAATTCATTACCATAACAACGTTGTAATAAATCTAACATAATATCTACTGCAGTTGATGCACCAGGTGAAGCACCCAATAATGCTGCAAGAGAACCATCATCAGATGTAATTACCTCAGTACCAAACTGTAAGTTACCTTTACTATCTTCAGTATCTTTAATCACTTGTACACGTTGACCTGCAACAATAACTTCCCAATCTTCGTCTTTTGCATTAGGCACAAATACACGTAAATCATTCATACGATCTTCATGTTTTAACATAAGTTGTGATACGAGATATTTAGTTAAATCTATTTCTTTAACACCTGCTGATAGCATTGTTAATAAATTATTAGGTTTAACTGAACGTATTAAGTCTAAATTTGAACCTGTTTTTAAGAATTTAGGTGAAAAGCCTGCAAATGGACCGAATAATAAAGCACGTTCCCCATTTACAAACCGTGTATCTAAATGAGGTACCGACATTGGTGGTGCACCTACACTTGCCTTACCGTAAACTTTAGCATGATGTTTTTCGATAACGTCTTTATTAGTACAACGTAAGAACAGACCACTTACTGGGAAACCACCGATATGTTTTGATTGCTTGATACCTGTTTTTTGGAGTAACGGTAAACTTGCACCGCCGGCCCCAATAAATACAAATTCTGATTCATACGTATGACTTTGTCCAGAATTAAGATCTTTAACAGTCACTTTCCAGTTTCCATTATCCAGTTTCTCAATATTTTCAACTTCTTGTTTATAAGAGACTTCTACATTTCTTTCTTTTAAATTAGAGATGAGTTTTTTTGTTAATGCACCAAAGTTTACATCTGTCCCACTTTCATCACGAGATAATGCAATTGGAACATGTGATGTTCTTCCTTCAACCATTAAAGGTACCCATTCTTTAATTTTTTCACGATCTTCAGTAATATCCATTTTTTCAAATAGTATATTTTCTTTTAATGCTGCTACTCTGTTTTTAAGGAATTTTACATTGAAGATACCTTTTACGAAACTCATATGTGGCACTGATTGAATGAAGTTAGATGGATTTTCTAATTGTCCAGTTCTTACTAAATGTGCCCAAAATTGCTTAGATACTTGGAATTGTTCATTGATTTTAATTGCTTTTGTAATATCAACAGAGCCTTCTTTTCCTTCTTTAGTATAATTCAATTCACAAAGTGCAGAATGACCTGTGCCAGCATTATTCCAAACATTTGAACTTTCTTCACCAGATTGTTCTAATTTTTCAAATATTTTAATTTCTTTGTCTGGAGATAATTCTTTTAATAACGTACCGAGTGTTGCGCTCATTATACCGCCACCTATTAAGATGACATCTGTTTTGCTATGTTCTGAACTCATAACAATACAGTCCCCCTTTTTTTTCACATCTTTAGTCGATAGGAAATTGATCTTGGCTTAATAAATTAAAACGCTTTCTTTATTTATTAAAATTTTTAATATTAACTTTACGCAGAACGTAAATCGACTTTTTTAATAACTAGTTTAATTATATACATAATCGTTCTATGAAAAAAGTGTTAACATAAAGTTTTCATCTTTTATCTAGAATAAAGGATAGACACCTAATATCTTAGTTAGCATTGGCTATTACTATTAGACACATCTCAGAAATGCTATAATTTTCTATTATGAATTATTTGAGGTGTAACTATGAAATCATTCACATTTTTCATGCATAATATTTATGCATTAGGTGGAACAGTTAAAGCAGTTTCTGAATTAGCTAATACACTTGCCGACAAAGGACATCACATAGAAATTATTTCTGTGTTTCGAGCTCAAGACGAGCCTTACTTTGAAATAAATGACAAAATAAAAATAAAGACATTAGTAGACTACCGTTTAAAACCTCAGAACACTAAAGCAATAATGATGAATCGTTTAAATAAATATACTTCACTATTGAAACCAAAAGAAATAAATCAGTTTGAACCCGGGTTAAATCAATTTTCCAAATATGTAGAACATAAAATGATTAAAGCAATTAAAAAAGTAGATACAGATGTACTCGTAGGTACTAGAGCGAGCTTTAATATTTTAATTTCAAAGTATCATTCAAACGATGTCATAACTGTGGGAATGGAACATATGAACCTACATGCTCATCCGGAAAATTATCAACAAGATATACTCACTGCCTATCGCAACATAGATTTAGTCACAACGCTAACTCAACAAGATCAATTGAATTACGAGCAACAAATCGACACACCTGTTTATACAATTCCAAATATCATCAATCCAGTAAAATATGCTACTAAGAAAGAAAATATCATTATTAGTGCGGGTAGATTAGAATTTGAAAAAGGGTTTGATATTTTAATAGAAAGTGTTCGCCGTATTCAAAATGACCTTAAGCGATTGAATTTTAAAGTAGAAATATACGGTGATGGTCAAGAGCGTGGACATTTGCAACAATTGATTGATCAGCATCAATTAAATGATTTAATTACTATCTATCCTGCAACTCAACAACTTAATACCAAATTATCTAACAGTAAAATTACTGTGGTTCCGTCGAGAAATGAAGGCTTTGGTATGGTTTTATTAGAAGCTATGGCTCAAGATAATATTGTTATCAGCTTTAAAAATATACTTGGACCTGCTAGCATTATTAATCATAATTCCAATGGCTATTTAGCCAATTATGGTGATGCAGGTTCATTAGCAAAATATATAGACATCGCTATGAATCACGTCGATGAAGCTAGTCAGATGATCAATGAAGGACATGTTACTTTGAAACAATATACGCCTAACACGGTTTATGAAAAATTTATGACCGCAATTAATAACGTTTAATTCTACTTATAATTATGTTTATTTATGGGGACTGCTATGAATATTGAAAAAGCCCGTAAACGAATTTTTACAATTCATTTACGGGCAATTTTTGAAATAATTATGTCTTAGAATAATATTGTATATTAATTACAGAATTAGAGATAAGATAAATGTCCAAATACAGATGAAGATTAGTAATCCAACACTGTAACGTAATGTCATTTTAAGTAATTCTGATTCTTTACCTACTTCTTTAACAGCAGCAGTCGCAATTGCTATTGATTGAGGTGAAATTAATTTCGCTGCTACACCACCCACTGTATTTGAAGCTACTAGTAATGAACCACTTGTTCCAATTTGTTGTGCAACTGAAGCTTGAATTGGTGCGAATAATGAGTTGTTATTAACAACTGATCCTGTCATAAATACGCCTATCCAACCTAAGATTGGTGATAACACTGGGAACACGTTTCCAGCTTTAGCAATACCTTGACCCATTGCTGCACTTAAACCACCATATGTAGTGATTTTTGAGATTGCTAAGATGAAACAAATTGTTAAAACTGGTAACCATAGTTCTTTAAAAGTTACACCGAATAAACGTCCTGCATCTCCGAAACTTACTTTCTTAGCCATTAATATTGTAATAATAATTGTAATTAAAATCGCAGTACCAGTTTGACCAATAAAATTGAAACTTAACATAATTGGTTTATGAGCGACTTCACTGAAAGTACCTGGTAAATTAAAGTTAAGCACTAATGAAGATAATTTACCATTTGGTAAGAATAAGTTCTTAAAGAATGGTGCGCTCCAAATCATAACTACAACTGTTAATATAACAAATGGACTCCATGCATAGATAATTTCTTTTGCATTGTGATGTTTCACCGGTTCAGGTTCCACATCTTTTTGTACTCTGAAAATATGTTTTGGTTGGAATTTTCTAGAGAATAAAGCTAAAGCTCCCATAGTTACTAATGGTGGGATAATATCAGCTAATTCAGGTCCGTTAAATACTGTTAGTAAACCTTGTAATACTGTATACGTAACAGATACAACTAAGATAGCAGGTAATGTTTCTTTTACACCTTTTAAACCATCAATGATAAAGATAAGTAAAAATGGTATAAAGAAGTTAATAATTGCTAATGTTAATGTAGATGTTTGAGATACACCCATTGCGTGAACGGCACCTGGTAAGTGTAGTGTATCTACAACACCTACTGGAATTCCTATAGCACCAAAAGCACCTGAAGCAGCATTTGCTACTAAACATAACATTGCAGCTTGTAAAGGTCTAAAACCTAATTGAGCAAGTAATAACGCACAAATTGCAATCGGTACACCAAAACCAGCTGCACCTTCTAAAAATGCATTAAATGAGAAACCAATGAGTAATAATTGTATACGTTGGTCTTGTGAAATACTTGTAATACTGTCTTGAATCGTATTAAATTGACCAGATTCTTGAGTGATTTTATAAAGTAATACTGCCATCATGACAATATAACCAATCGGAATAATACCTTGATAGAATCCTTCTACAACACCACCTGTTGCAATGCCAAGTGGTAATTTGAAGAACGGGATAGCAATAAGTAATGTAACAACTAACGTTGTGATAGCTGCATAGATACCTTTCATTTTAAAAACGGTTAAGCATAATAAGAATAGAATAATAGGTACTGCGGCTATTAAACTAGATAATACCAAATTATCAAATGGATTAAATGTTTGAACTAACATAATTCTGACTCTTCTTTCCTTTAGTTTGTATTAATGATCACTCTAGCGATATTGACAATTGAAGTTTGACTATACTTCTAATTGTTATATTGTTTATTAGTTTGTCGACAAGTTAATAATGCTAGATTTCACAAATTTATATCTTGTGAACTTTTTCACAATAAAAATATACCATCTTTCTACTTAAATGACAATACTATATAGTACTTTTTATAAAATTTTTGTTAAATTTTCAACAAAATAAAATCCCACTATTTTTCAACGAAAATTTCCAAACATTTCAATTATATAATGATGTAATTTTTGTAAATATGAATTTTTTTTAGTCACATGGTAAAATATATTTAAGAAATTTAAGAGTTAAAGGACAATGTATGATGATTAAACAAATAAATATTTCTAACATGCGCCATCTTGCATTACAATTAAACAAAGCCAAATCAGCTGGTTTTTCACATTTCATTCCTTATTCAAATGATATTAAAATCAATCATGATATGTTGGAAGCTATAGACTTAACACATAATTCAATAGCAGTAGATTATACTTTAAATGGTTTATATTTAAATGACTGTCGTTATTTTGGTGAAGATACATTAACATTTTTATCATGGATGAAAAATATTAACCACTATCCTAATATTATTTTCAATATTGAACGTGCTTTATTACATTTATCTAAGTATAACATTAAATCTATTATGGATTTAGCCGTCATTTCTGTTTTAAAAGACGAAATTGATATAGACAATCACGTCGTTTTTAATTTCATCAATGAATGTCGAACTAGCCATGCTTTCTGGGCATCATTAGATACTTTTGATATTAAAAAAATAAATCATTTTGATTTGAACAAATTGGCATACATTCATGGTCACTCTATACCTTACAGTAAATTCAAATATCCTGGTAAAGAAGAAGAAATGCGATTTGTGGATAGTTGGCTTGTTACAACTAAGTTTAAATTACCAAAATGGCTATATAACAAAATGCAAAATCATGCATTAAAAAAACATCGTAATCTAAGCTATGTATATGATAAAGATTCTTCAAAAGTAAAAAACCATGTTGTTTTTTTAGGTTTTGATTATGGTTATAGAGGCAATTCTAAGTATTTATTTAATTATTTTGTGAAGAGAAATCCTACCACGGAAGCTTATTTCATTACTAACGATAGACGTGGACCATACTTTTTACCTACTGATGCTGAGAATAATAAAGAACTTATTGAAACAGCAAAAATTGTAGTCATTGAAAGTTATATTCCTGATGAATTCAAACCAAATGGTACTGTTATTCAATTGTGGCATGGAACCCCAATTAAAAAATTATTCTTAGATAGTAAAGAACCAGATCAAAATAAAAATATTTATAATTACAAAGCACGAAAGTATAATAAATGGCTCAAACAAGATTATCTTTTAACAGATTCTGAATCAGCTGAGGGATTATTTGAAACAGCCTTCCCTACTCAACATACTCAAATGATACCTTATGGTTATCCAAGAATTAGCTATTTACTACATTATCAGAATGATAAAAATCATCAGAAGAAAATTAAAGATGCATTAAATGTTGATCGAACAAAGCCAATTTTATTGTATGCACCAACATGGCATGCGACAAAAGATTCAACTGAATTGATGTCGATTTCACCAGAATTATTAGAAGAATATCACGTCATTTTTAAAGGTCACATAGAGGATGACATGACACTTCCAGAAGGTGCAATTGAAGCACCAAATCATATTGAAACCCAAGATTTATTATTAATATCTGATGTCGTAATTACTGATTATTCTTCAATTATCTTTGATGCTTTAACTATTGGCAAAAAAATATGTCTCTATACACCAAATCATTCATCATATCAGCAAGAGCGTGGTGTTTATGATGATGTTATGGAAAGTTTATCTAAAGTTTGGTATACAGATGAAGATTTATTACACAATAACTTAATCCATCATACATTAACTGATATTTCAAATCATCAACTCGTGAACCGTAATAACACCTCACTAAAAAGACTAACTCAACTTATGCGAGATATTATCAATAATAAATGAACAATATATAGCCTGGGACATAATTCAATGCCTCAGGCTACATATATATTGGCAGTAGTTGACTAAATTAAAAGCGCACTTGTAACAAGCTTTTTTAATTCTAGTCAACCTTACCAAGGGATGGGGCCCCGAACCCCAACTCCCCTATTTTATTAGACCAAGCTTTATTCGTTCTATAGCTAAACTTCTCTTTCCATTATTAAATCTATATCGACTACTTCACCTGTTATAAATTCATGCTGTCCAGTGACTTCAAAGCCGTGTTTCCTATAGAATGATAATGCTTGTTGATTATGTTCCCATACACCTAACCAAACTTTATTTTTATTTAGTTCTTTCGCTTTATCAAGAGCCAATTGAATAAACTTTTGTCCTCTTCCTCCACCTTGATAAGTCTTGTAGAAATAAATTCTTTGAATCTCCAAATAATCTTCACCTTTAGGCTCAGTTTGAGCATTACCGACATTAAGTTTTAAATACCCTGCAATTTGATCATTCACCTTGTAAAAATAATGAAATGAATTAGGATTATTTAATTCATTTAACAACACTTTTTCATTATAGGTTTCTTTGAAAAATTGATTAAAATCATCATCTGAATATTCTCCTTCAAACGTGTCATAAAACGTTGTCTCAGAAATTTGTCGTAAATCACTCACATCCATATTTTCAATCATTGTTATATATTCACTCATCATTCCTACCTCCTAAAATACCGCTCATTATCCATTTTTTATTTTGTAACTTATTCCCTATTTACATGCCTCTATGCATTAAATTCGTTTTATTTATGAACAGAGCAAATTTCTATTGATAATATTTATCAATAAGTATAAAGTATAGATGATATTATTAACAATAATGAGTGAGGTTATCAATATGTTTGTATTAGGAATTACAGGACCGACAAGTTTAGTCGTTATTAGCATAATTGCATTAATTATTTTTGGACCTAAAAAATTACCACAATTTGGTCGAGCAATTGGTAGTACTTTGAAAGAATTTAAATCTGCAGCAGAAAATATAGATACAGATGAAAGTCATGATACTCCCAGTAAAGAGTCAAAACAACAACGAGAACACATTAAATAGTAATACACTTCTAGGACACTTTGATGAACTACGATCGCGTCTCGTCAAAGTGTTCATCGCTTTTATTGTTGCAACGATAATCGTATATGTATCATCACATTGGTGGATGAAACCATTTATACACTATATTAAACGTGCACATGTAACACTACATGCATTTTCATTTACTGAAATGATTCAGATTTACATTATGATTATCTTCTTTGTAGCGTTGTGTTTAATTATACCTATTATGTTTTACCAATTATGGGCTTTTATTGCACCTGGCCTCCATGTTAATGAACGGGGATTTATTATTAAATATAGCTTATGGTGTGCACTGTTATTTATAATTGGAGTAGCATTTGCGTTTTTTATAGGATTTCCATTAATTATAAATTTCTCTTTAACATTATCTGAAGTTTTAAGTATTGAGCCTGTTATTGGTTTTAAAGCCTATTTGCATGAGTTAATACGATGGTTGCTAATTTTTGGTGTTCTTTTTCAACTCCCAACATTATTTATGGGTCTAGCTAAATTTGACTTAATCAATGTTAATGAACTAAAACACTATCGTAAGTATATTTATTTTGGTTGTTTTGTAGTGGCGAGTATTATTGCCCCACCAGATATTACTTTGAATTTATTATTAACATTGCCTTTGATTATTTTATTTGAATTCAGTATGTTTATCGCAAGAATTTCACAACGATCATAATAACTAATAAACCTCGAGTACTTGTTATCCTCACAAGTCTCGAGGTTTTATTTTACTATTCATGATAATTAGTTTGGATTAGTATTCTTTTGTTTGTTTTGGCGATTTTTTAAAATGAAGAACACAATGAACACTATATATATTAATTGAGCTACTATTGACTCAATATTAGGATAAAATCCTATAAAACCAATTGTAGGTAAACCTTCAATACCATGTTGTGGAAGTGTGCCTAACAATTGTAGTTTTTGAACACTTACACCAAGCATTTTGAATGCCATAATAAAAATTAAAATTGAAAGTACTCTAAAGATGTAATAAATTGGAATAAGTTTCACTATAAATCTAAATAATAATGCGAAGATAATTAAAATTACAATCGCTAAAGCAATACCAATGACGAAGTCCATTGTTGTAATACTGCCTATCATACCCATGTAGAAAATAATCACTTCTACACCTTCACGTAAAACAGAAATCAATCCAATTGTACCTAACAATACTAGATTACCGTTACTAATAGCGTTTTGATACATATTTTGAATCATATCATTCCAACGTTTTGCACTTGATCGTCTATGCATCCAAATACCAACGATATACATTAGAACCACTGCAATTATTCCTAGTGTTGCTTCCATTCCCTCTCGTAGTAATCCATTATTGCCTAGCGTTTGTATGAATACAACTGCTAACGTAATACTTAGTATTAAGCCTAATATTGAACCACCGATAACACTAGCTGTACCTTTATTATCTTTAACATTACGTGTCATTGTAGTTAATGTCATAATGACCAACAATACCTCTAAACCTTCACGTAAAAAGATAATCATAACATCTACAAATGTATAACCGTCTTGACCAACAGTGTCTTTGATATCATTGTTAATGTCTTTTAATCCGTCTTTAACGCGATCTTTGTTACTCTGGTCTAGAATACTTTGATAATACGGTATTTTATCTTCAATTGTAGTATATAATGAACCGTTTTTTGTTTGAATTTTCCCTTCAACATATGGCCAAATTTGAACAAATTTAGATAATGCCGCATCAGTTTGATCTAAATTATTATCTTCTATCCCTTTAATCGCTTTATTTAACTCATCATTTAGTTGCGTTACTTTATATTTATCATTATCCGAGCTGGATTGTTTTTGATCGACCGTATCAATACTTGATTTGAAGGTTGTCCAGGCATTGTCAACTTTCTTAGTATCTAAAGGTTCTTTTTGGATAGCAACACGTAGTTGCATTAAGTTCACTTCAATTTGTCCATATTTACCTTCATCATAATTTCTTATGGCTGTTTCATGAGTCGTCCAAATTTGATTTAAACTATTGTTAATAGATTGTAGCTCTGACTCATTTTTACTTTTGATTGCTTTTTTAATAGGATCATCTTTTGCAGCAACTTGTTGCTTCAATGTTTTAATTTCACCACTGATATCTTTGGTAGAAACTGCATCTTCATAAGCGATTAATGATTTAGTTAATTGTGATAATTTATCAGCTTTAGCATTCATTGAAGAGGCTTTATCTACCGCTTCAAGTTTTGACTTTACGTCTTTACCTTCTTTGTTATCTTTAATGTTTAAAGATTTTACTTTTTCTTTAATATCAGCAAGTGCACTTTGTTTTTCTTTATTACTTTTATCTTTATCTTCTATAGTTGATTTTGCATCAGTTATCGCTACATACACATCACTTATTTTGCTATCATCTGCAGCATTTACTTGATGTGCTGAGACAATTCTAATAACCGTGAGAATAAGGACTAGCGCAACGACTAATTTAGTTAAATAAGGTTTCACCGATATAGCCTCCCTTTTTTACACCTGGTAACACAAGGAAGGATGCAGAACCTCGATGCGTAATATATTCATTTAACTTATCACTGTGTCCTAAATTGTTTTGAATATCGATAAATTGTTGAGTTGATTTTTGGAAACAAATAAACATTAATCCTGTTTCCAACGCCCCCGTTTTGGCATTTGTTCCATCATTATAATTATATGCACGTCGTTTGATTGATGTTTTCACTTCACGTGCTAGACGCGCATGCGCATTTGGATCGATAACATATTGACCACTACTATCTTTAGCGTCTAAATCTATATTGTCGAATTCTTTTTTACCGGTTAATGGTGCTCCGGATGCTCGTTTACGTCCGAAAGTAGCTTCTTGCTCTTCTAATGATGTACGGTCCCATGTTTCTATATGAATTTGAATGCGTCGAATAATGCAATACGTTCCATTTTTAGCCCAACCGTCGTCAATGAAGACATACTTTTTAAGCTCGTTATTTTTGCGAGGATTAACTGTACCATCTTTAAATGCCATTAAATTTCTAGGCGTTTCTTCTAGTTTGCCAGAGACAAAACCATTTTGTGACCATTTCATTTTAACAACATCTCTAAATGATCGTATTAAGTTGTGAATCGCATGGAATGTTACTTGTGGATCATTTGAACACGCTTGAATCATGATATCTCCATCACTGTATTCATCATCTAATTGGTCATTAGGAAAATGTGGTAAATCTTTAAATCCAGATGGGATTTTTGATGACATACCAATCTTTTTCAAAAATGATTTACTAATACCGTATGTCAATGTTAATTTACTAGCACCTAATCCAATTGATTCTCCAGTATCAACAGGGGGTAATAATACATTTTGACTATCTTTTTCAGCAGGTGCACCATCAGTCATATTGACTGACATTTGCGTCCACTTCTTAAACATGTCTTTAATCGCTTGTTTATCTTTAGTCTTTAACTCTAATGCAACGAAGTAACAATTTTTTTGTGTCGGTGTTGTAATACCTGCTTGTACACGTCCATAAAATTCAAATGCATCTTTATCTTCATTCTCAGGTGTATCGAACATCGATTTAAATGAAAAAATACTGCCTGCGCCACTAGCACCGATAACCACACCAGCGCCACCTATTCCTAACATTTTTAGAAAAGAGCGACGAGATACTTGGTCACTTTGATTATGATCTACTTTACTCATTCTGTAACCACAGCCATTTTACTTAGTGGTTCACCAAGTGAATTTACAGCATCTGATAGAGCTTTTCTATCTTCTTTAGTAACTGCACTATAATCTTTGAAGCCGTCACCGTCTTTATACTTGTCTAATAGTTGGTTAACTTTATCAAAGTTCTTTTGAATATCAGCACTTAATTTTTTATCTTTTTTATTTAACTCAGGTTTAAACAATTCGTAGATTTTTTGTGCACCTTCGATATTAGCTTTAAAATCGTATAAGTCTGTATGTGAGTAAATCTCTTCTTCACCTGTAATTTTTGAAGTTGAAACTTCATTTAATAAATCAACTGATCCTTGTAACATTAATTTAGGAGTAATATCTAAAGTATCTGCTTTCGCATCTAATTCTTTAGCATCTTTTAATAATTGATCAGCATCTTTTTTAGTTGTTTCATCTATTTTATTATCTTGATAAAGTGATTTCTCAATCTTATGATAACCTGTCCATTGATCTTCTTTTTTCTCTTCTTTCATATCTGCTAAACGAGCATCAATCTTAGGATCTAAATCACCAAAAGCTTCCGCAACAGGTTCTGATCTTTCATAATACATACGTACTTTAGGATATAATTCTTTCGCTTTATCCATATCATCTGCTTTTATAGCTGCAACAAATTTTTCAGTTCCATCCAAAAATTTATCAAGTTGACCATCTGTATACTTCTCATATTCTTTAGTTGCTTTTTGTAAAGCTACTTTGTTATCCCCTTTACTACTCTGCGATTGCTTATCTTTATTACTATTATCGTCACTATGACTATTGTTGCCACAAGCCGCTAAAAATAAAGAAGATGCTAATAAAATAGTTGGTAATTTTTTCATTATGTATTCACCTCAATATAGTTTAGAAGATTATCATTTGAAGATGAATCGTGTAATTATGTATACATCATATTTAACACCAACTTAATATCGTTGTTATGTCGTCTTTTATATTCATATAAACACTTTTATTTTTTCAATTGATAATCATTATCAAATTTATTATAGGTTTAGCCCAATAAAGTGTCAATAACAATTCAAATACATTTTTAAATAAAAATTTTTTTATTTTTTGAAGCCAAGAGACTTTTAATTTACCTTATATTTATAAGGCTTTAAAGCATACAATTGGTTTATTAAGGGTATAAAATAAGCACTAATACAATATATAAAGGAGTCACATAATATGAGTAATCAATTTAAAGCTTTTTTAGTGGATAAAAACAACGATGGAAGCGTTAATAGTGACTTTACTCAGTTAACAACTGATGATTTACCTGAAGGTGAAGTCTTAATCAAAGTTCATTATTCAGGTATTAATTATAAAGACGCATTAGCTACAACGGATAATAATCAAATCCTTAAATCTTATCCTATGGTTCCTGGTATAGATTTAGCTGGTACCGTTGTTGAATCAGAAGATCCAACAATTAATGAAGGTGAAGAAGTCATTGTAACAAGCTATGATATGGGTGTAAGTCATTATGGAGGATTTAGTGAATACGCACGTGTAAATTCCGATTGGGTAGTTAAATTGCCTGATAATATGACTTTAGAAGAAGCTATGATTTATGGTACAGCAGGCTATACTGCCGGTTTAGCTATTGAAAAATTGGAAAAAGCTAGTTTCATGACACTGGAGGGCGGCAAAGTACTTGTACGTGGCGCATCTGGTGGTGTAGGCGCATTGGCAGTGCTTATGCTTTCTAATTTAGGATATAAAGTAGTTGCTAGTACAGGAAACAAACATGCGGGTGACAAACTAGAAGCTTTAGGGGCGAATGAAATTATTGATCGTATTACAGATAATGATGAAAAGCCATTAGGTTCAAGAACTTGGCAAGCTGCCATTGACCCTATTGGAGGAAATGGAACACCTTTTGTCACTAATCGTATAGATAATAATGGTGGTGTCGCACTAATTGGCTTAACAGGTGGTGTTTCTTTTGATACAACTGTCTATCCATTTATTTTAAGAGGCGTAAGTCTAGTTGGTATAGATTCTGTATTCACACCAATGAAATTACGTGAACGTGTTTGGAGACGTTTAGCAACTGACTTAAAATCTGACAAACTTCATGATATTAAAAAAGTCATTTCATTTTCAGAATTACCAGATGCGATCTCAACTGTTTTAAACCACGATAATTTCGGTCGTATTATTATTGATTTTGATGCATAGTTAAATCGAAAAAAACACTAGGACAATCCAGTCTCAATATCATAGAATGAAACAATATAAAAACATGTTTTTCTATGATTTCGATTTGTCCTAGTGGTTTTTTTAATTAAAACACGATATACATGCCACCTGATTTTGGCTCAGTAGTCTTGAATCCAAATTTTTCGTATAGTTTGTCAGCTGGATAGTCTGCTATCAAACTAACATAAGTTCCCTTTTCAGCTACGGAATTAATATATGCCATTATTTTTTTCAAAATAAGCCTACCATAGCCTTGTCCTTGATAATCTGGATCAACGGCTATATCTACAATTTGAAATGTCGTTCCACCATCACCTATAACTCTGCCCATTCCAATCAATTGTTGATTTTCATAAATCGTAATATTGAAACAGCCATTTGGTAAACCGTTTCGAGCTGCAGTTTCTGATTTAGGGCTCATTCCTGCTTTAACTCTTAAGTCACAATACGCTTGAGCCTCTGGTGGCTCATTAGAATATCTAATCATTATTTTCTATCCCCTTAATATAATCTCATAAATATTGATTAATAACTTTTTTATTTGATTCTTTGAATACATCATTGTGACTTGAAACATATCCTTCTTTGTATGCATCAGGGTCAATGTAAGTTTTAGCTAAGTTTGCTGCATTTCCAGCATCACTAAACGCGCTAGCAATGAGGTGTACTTTAGCATCATGATGTACGATATCCCCACAAGCAAAGATGCCAGGAATATTTGTTGACGTGTTGCCAAAGCCTTTAACACGATATTCATCGTATAAATCAAGTTTAGATGTACAGTCTTTAAGTAGTGGATTCTCATGATCAAAACCATGACTAACAATAACATCATCAAACGCTTGTGTCGTAACTTCTCCAGTCTCAATATTTTCAAGTTTTACTTCTTTAATACATTTACATTTATTGTCACCTATTAACTCTTTAATTTGTGTTTTAGGCAACAGGTTCACATTTAACGCTTTAAGTACACTTATCATTGCTTCATAGCCTTTAATGTCTGATTTTCTATAAACAAGTGTAATCGAATTTGCAATATTAGCTAAATCTCTTGCCCAATCTAAAGCAGTGTTACCCCCACCAGAAATTAGAATATCTTTTCCCTTAAATTTTGAGAAAGATTGCACAACATAATGTAAATTTGTTAAACGATAACGCTCTGCATCTTTAATTTGAAGAGGCTTAGGATTAATAATCCCTCCGCCGACAGCAAATATTACAGCTTTTGAGTCATAAATTTTTCCGCTATCTGTTTCTACTTCAAAGTGTCTTTCTTCTATTTTGCGTATATCTGTTACACGTTCGTTCAAATTAACTTTAGGGTTAAAATGTAAGCCTTGGTTAATCATATCTTTAATGATTTCATTGCAAGGTTTAGGCGCTACACCACCAATATCCCAAATAATCTTTTCTGGATAGATTTGCATCTTTCCACCTAATTTATCTTGTACGTCAATGATTCGCACAGACATTCCTCGTAAACCAGCATAGAAACTCGCAAATAATCCAGCAGGTCCACCACCAATAATAGTTACATCTTGCATTGTAAATCCTCCCAAGATTATGTCCCGTTTCGAATGATAATTATTATCATTGTTTTGCCTTAATTATACTATATGTGCATATATTATTGAAGAAAATCATATTTTAATTGCAATTCTACTTTTATTAGCTAAAAAAAGACTTTTCATCAATAACACGATTGTGCTATTAAAAATGAAAAGTCTCACTTCAAATCAATTAATCTCTTGGTTCTTTGAGTGCTGCTTGTCGAATTAAGAAAAATAACAATAATAATCCTGCTAGCATTCCTGTATGACCAATACCTGCAAATCCAGCAAATGCTTCTGGAGAAAAACTTTTTCCTAATACTTGGAACGTTCCTTTCGTTACCATCATACCAATGGTTGCTATAACACTAATGTTATAAACGATGAAGAACCAGTTAAATAAATAGTAACTACTTAATTTAAATACTTTTTCTAATGGTATCAGTATTAAAAACATAAACATACCTAAAATAAGTGTATGCGTATGTACAATAGATAATTGTGTATCACCCGTAAAATGATGTGCTTTTGTCAATTCTCTATAATAGAATCCGCTGAAAAGTCCCAAGATCATATAGACCAAAAATGCATATAGTAATCGTCGCATAAACAATGCCTCCCTCACATTATTATTATAATTTATTATCATCAACTTTACAGTGACAATATTTGTAATATTGAGTCACTTGTTAATAAATAGAATTATGAGAGTGAGGTACTTTAACTGAGTCAAACTTAATATACAATTCAACTCAGTTAAATAAGTTATGCCTATTTACAAAGAGACTTGGTCCTAGCCTCACTCGTAATATTATTTATTTCTTGAATGTTTAAATAATGCGACTAATGATAATATAATTGCGATGATTGACACGATCCATAAAGCAATTGAACCGCTTGAAGAAGTTTGTTCACTAGCAGTATCTTTTGATTTTTCATCTTTTACATCTACTGCATTAGCATTCTTTTTAACTTCTAACGTAGGCGCTGGGTGTTCACTATTTTCTTTTCCAGTCCATTTAACTTTATCATCGTTATCATAGGTTTGAATTGCTTTAAATGCATACTTGCCTTCATCTTTAGGGCTGGCTACAACAATTGGAAAATCCATAAATTCATCTGGCCCAATACCTTTACCTTTAGCAGTCCAAATAATTTTAGTAATGTTACCTTTTTTATCTTTATCTAATTTATACTTATAGCCCTCTACTGGTTGTATATTAACAACTTGAACTTCTTTTGGAACTTCTAATTCTACTTTTTCAGTATGATCTTTTTGTTCTACAGGAACTCTAACATCTACTTTTTCATAAGATTCTGGGTCAACTGCTTTTGGGTTTAAAGTAACATGCGCATCTGCTACTTTAAAGAAACCTAATGTAAAAAAGAGTATGAAACTTGTAGCTAATAATTTTTTTATCATCTTTTTTCTCCTTCTATGGAATACTGATTTGGCTCATAATTACTCCGACTAAAATAAGTAATATACCAATTAAAACTTCTATAATTAATGAAGATTTATTTACTCTATTACGTTTATTGAGTGCACGTGTTGTTTGCAATAATCCCAATAACATCATTATTAAAGTACCAAAAACTTTAAATAATAAGAATACCGTCCAAGTTTGCATATTTGTCCAAATTGACAAAATCTTCGTTTGATCAATAGACATTAATACACCTGAAATAATGATTATTGCTACCGCAGCAGCATTAACTTTAAATAATATTTCTCGCAATAAATCTACGGCATCTTTTTTACGTGTAAATACTGAAATCAATAAATAGCTTAATGCACCTAACCATAAACTAATACCTATTAAATGTAGTGTTCTTAGTATGATAGACCATAATGGTACGCTTTGTGACCATGCATGTCCTGACATACTTATAGCTAGAATCATTGCAATAGATACAATCCAGTACCATGATTTCTCCATGTTTCTTAAGACGAATAAACCACTTAAAACAATTAAAGCAATGGCACTTAATATGTAAGGGAATTGTGTTATTGCACTAGGCTCAAGGGATAATATTGCATCTAATACATCCGAAGACAATGTCATCAAATAAAGTACAAGTGACATCAAGTATGCCACCATCATTATTAAAGACACTGCAACATGTCTAGGAAATACATCGAATGTAGATAGGTTATTACGTCGTGCAATACCATTTAACCAATATAGACCTACAAGAATAATCGTTGCACCTTCAGCTATGTATCTGAATAATCCAAACCAGAAATTAGGTGTTTCGTAAAATGCTGGAGATGTATCAACTCCGTTAGCTGTCTTCTTACCTACTGAGAACTCAAAACGATCACTAATCTCATGACCGTCAGCAGATACTGTATGCCATTCTAAATTCTGTGTCCCTTGTTGAACTTTATCAGTAGGAAATGTAAGTGTCTTAGAATGTCCGGTTGTTGTAGGATCTATATCCCCTACTTTATTACCTTTATCATTATATATTGTGATGCCTGAGTATTCAGCGTTAACGGGTTCATTAAATGTTAACTCTATCGTATCAGGCGCTTTCGATATAACCCCATTTTGTGGTGGTGTAGTTTTTTCCAAAGTTGCATGCGCAGATGCGACATTATGAAGTATCGGAATTAACAATAATAAAAACATCATTATCAATGCCAAAGCTACTTTAGAACTTCGCTGTAAATTCACCATTGACGTCCTCCCATAAAATTTTGCTCATTTACTTATGATAAAATAATGCGTGCTATTTAACAATAATTATTCTAATTTGCCACTTTTTATCCAAAAATAAAAGCGAGACTGAAATCGATATCATTCCATCCCCTCGCTTACCCAATTTATAAAATTATAGATTATAAATAACTTATTGTTAGTACTATTGACGGTTTCAATTCATTTAGCCAGTAGTTTTTCGGGCTAAAGCCACTATCCTATGTTATTCCGCTTCAATTAAAGTTGCTTTATCAACTGTTAATCGATTTCTTAATGAATACACAATAAACATAGCTAAAAATTCACATACTGTTTCAGCTATTAATAATGACCAAATGACACCACTTAAGACAAATAAGCTATTTAAGACAAATAAAACTGGAATAATAACTATTCCTTGTGCGATTGCCATTATTATAGCCCCACGACCCTGTCCAGTAGCTTGCAGCATGCCAGTAAATAAAAATCCAATGCCATTTAGAAGTAATGATGTCATAGTCACTTTTAAAATAAATGTAGCTAGAATAACAATTTGAGGATCAGTACTAAATAATTGAACAATTGAATGTCCGGCTACAAGAACGACAGTCATGCAAACTGTAAATATAACAGCAATAGACACGATGACCACTTTAATGGTATCTTTCATTTTTGTTTTATTAGATACGAAATTATATGCAATTAGAGGTACAACACCTTCTGAAAGTCCCATTATGATTAGTTCTGGGAATTGAACAAGTCTAAATGAGATGCCGTAACTTGCTATCGCATAGTTACCATATGTTGCTAAGAATAAATTAACGACTAAACCAGTTACTCCCATTAGAACTACCATCAAGAAGGCTGGAATTTCACCAGATTCAACTTTTTCCTTCATTTCTGCTTTTTTACTATCCATTACTACTTTTTGCGTTTTACTCATTGCATTTTTTGAAAAGTCTTTGTTAAAAATAGCTACCCCATAGTATTTTTCATCTTTAAGACCTTTTTTAATATCTGATTCTTTATCAACTTTAACCCACTTAACAGTATCAGAATCACTATCCATTAATTTATCTTCAATTTTTTCCCGATATTTACTTTATTACCTTGAATGTCTACACCTTTATCATTGTTTACAACGGCTATTGGTATTTTTTTGGTTTTGGATTAAACGCTGGATAAAAAGCCAAAGAGAATATAACTAATAATAATATCGCTGCAATAGGTGCAAGCCATAATAGTTTGCTTTTAAAAATATTCATGAAATCTAACCTCCTAAAATTTATTGAACAATGTGTTGAATATTTAATACCTTGTAAATTATAATGAGATAGTCAAAAATAAACAATAATCAATTATTCAAATACCTTACATTATTGAACAGATTGTAAATTTTTGTCTATTTACTATTAGGAGGTCGATATTTAATGAAGGAAGACAGGAGAATAAGAAAGACAAAATCAGCTATTAAACGTGCATTTACAGACCTTTTAAAAAAGAAAGACCTCGACAAAATCACTGTTCAAGATATTTCAAATCAAGTAGATATTAATCGTGGTACATTTTATTTACATTATGAAGATAAATACATGTTATTAACTGATATGGAAGATGAATGCATTTCACAAATTTGGCCATCAACTCAATTTAATCAACTCGACACTAGTACACCAGAAAATACAGCTGATGATTTTATTAATAATATTTTGACCAAAGTATTACAACATATCTCCGATAATATGGACTTTTACCATACGATTCTTCAATTAGAACGTAAAAGTAGACTTGAAGAAAAAATTCATTCCTTAATGAAAGAAAATATGCAAAAATATATTAGTATTGACCATGAGATAGATGGTATACCTGAAATGTATTTTCATAGTTATGTTTCAGGTGCTACTATTTCAATCATCAAATATTGGGTACAAGACGATAGTCGTATTTCTGTAAATGATTTAACAAAGTATATTTTTAATATTATTTATAACGGTCAATTACGTATTATGATTCAAAATCATTATGAACGTACCCAATCCAACTGAGACTAAATGAATATGAAAGGAATCATTAACCATGCTAACTGCATATAAACATTCAACTAACAATGACATCGTTGAAACAACTCTAGATCACTCTGCATCATGGATTAATGTTGTAGAACCTGAAAGAGAAGAAATTGAACAATTAATTGAAACATATAATTTGCCCGAGGATTTTATTCGAGATCCATTAGATGCTGATGAAAGCGCACGTATTGAATATGATGACGATACAGGCTATTCCCTTATCATTATCGACTTACCTATTGTAAGTTCTACTCACCGTCGCGTCTTATCTTTCGTTACAATCCCATTAGGAATTGTTATCGGAAAAGGACTTATTTTGACAATCTGTGATGCTGAAAATGAATTCTTAGAGAATTATGCACGACAAGATGATGTTAATTTAAATTTTCATAGTCGCTTTGCGCTAGATATTTTATTAACTATTTCAAACCACTACAACAGAAATTTAAGACTTTTAAATAAATCACGAATCCGCATTGAACGTGAACTAAAAAATAATATTACCAATAAACAGCTATACAAATTAATGGAAGTTGAAAAAAGTTTGGTATACTTTCTAGCTGCTTTAAAAGGGAATGATACAATTATTAAAAAATTATTCCGTTTACCTGCCATAAAACGCTTTGAAGAAGATGAAGATTTATTAGAAGATTTAGTGATTGAAAATAACCAAGCGATTGAAACGACAGAATTATATACTGGCATTTTAGAGAGTATTACGACTTCGTATTCCTCATTGTTATCTAATGAAATGAATAATATTATGAAGACACTTACATTATTTACAGTATTACTCACATTACCAACACTTGTGTTTAGTTTCTTCGGTATGAACGTTCCGCTTCCACTCGATGAGAAAAGTTATTCATCATGGCTCTTCATCGTAGGAATTTCACTCATTCTCGTGACTATAGTAAGTATCTTCTTATGGAGAAAACAAAAATTATAATTATAATAGATACAAAAAAGCCTGGGGCATAATCAATGACTCAGGCTAAAAATATATATTGGCAGTTGTTGACTGATTTAAAAATGCACTTTTAACAAACTTTTTTATTTTAGTCAACCTTGCCGAGGGGCGGGACCCCCAACAAAGAGAATTTCCTAAAGAAATTCTACAAGCTA
>NZ_KV840079.1:0-2423 GCF_001839115.1 Staphylococcus sp. HMSC62B09 | reverse complement strand
TTTTTTTTTAGAACAGTTATGATATAGTTAGAATAGTTTAAAATAAGGAGTGAGAAAAAGATGAAAGAAAGATATGGAACAGTCTATAAAGGCTCTCAGAGGCTCATAGACGAAGAAAGTGGAGAAGTCATAGAGGTAGACAAGTTATACCGTAAACAAACGTCTGGTAACTTCGTAAAGGCATATATAGTGCAATTAATAAGTATGTTAGATATGATTGGCGGAAAAAAACTTAAAATCGTTAACTATATCCTAGATAATGTCCACTTAAGTAACAATACAATGATAGCTACAACAAGAGAAATAGCAAAAGCTACAGGAACAAGTCTACAAACAGTAATAACAACACTTAAAATCTTAGAAGAAGGAAATATTATAAAAAGAAAAACTGGAGTATTAATGTTAAACCCTGAACTACTAATGAGAGGCGACGACCAAAAACAAAAATACCTCTTACTCGAATTTGGGAACTTTGAGCAAGAGGCAAATGAAAAACAAGAAAATGCATTATCTGATTATTATTCTTTCAAGGACTAGTATAACATAAAATCGTCTACAAATAGACAAAAAACCTGCACGCTTAATGTAGATCAAAAGCTTAACGCAAATGAAATAGATTGACCTCCCAATAACACCACGTAGTTATTGGGAGGTCAATCTATGAAATGCGATTAAGCTTTTTCTAATTCGCATAAGCGTGCAGGTTTAAAGTACATAAAAAATATAATGAAAAAAAGCATCATTATACTAACGTTATACCAACATTATACTCTCATTATACTAATTGCTTATTCCAATTTCCTATTGGTTGGAACCAACAGGCGTTAGTGTGTTGTTGAGTTGGTACTTTCATGGGATTAATCCCATGAAACCCCCAACCAACTCGCCAAAGCTTTGGCTAACACACACGCCATTCCAACCAATAGTTTTCTCGGCATAAAGCCATGCTCTGACGCTTAAGTGCACTAATGCCTTTAAAAAACATTAAAGTCTAACACACTAGACTTATTTACTTCGTAATTAAGTCGTTAAACCGTGTGCTCTACGACCAAAACTATAAAACCTTTAAGAACTTTCTTTTTTCTTGTAAAAAAAGAAACTAGATAAATCTCTCATATCTTTTATTCAATAATCGCATCAGATTGCAGTATAAATTTAACGATCACTCATCATGTTCATATTTATCAGAGCTCGTGCTATAATTATACTAATTTTATAAGGAGGAAAAAATAAGTGGTTATAATGAATCGTTAATAAGCAAAATTCATTATAACCAAATTAAAGAGGGTTATAATGAACGAGAAAAATATAAAACACAGTCAAAACTTTATTACTTCAAAACATAATATAGATAAAATAATGACAAATATAAGATTAAATGAACATGATAATATCTTTGAAATCGGCTCAGGAAAAGGCCATTTTACCCTTGAATTAGTACAGAGGTGTAATTTCGTAACTGCCATTGAAATAGACCATAAATTATGCAAAACTACAGAAAATAAACTTGTTGATCACGATAATTTCCAAGTTTTAAACAAGGATATATTGCAGTTTAAATTTCCTAAAAACCAATCCTATAAAATATTTGGTAATATACCTTATAACATAAGTACAGATATAATACGCAAAATTGTTTTTGATAGTATAGCTGATGAGATTTATTTAATCGTGGAATACGGGTTTGCTAAAAGATTATTAAATACAAAACGCTCATTGGCATTACTTTTAATGGCAGAAGTTGATATTTCTATATTAAGTATGGTTCCAAGAGAATATTTTCATCCTAAACCTAAAGTGAATAGCTCACTTATCAGATTAAATAGAAAAAAATCAAGAATATCACACAAAGATAAACAGAAGTATAATTATTTCGTTATGAAATGGGTTAACAAAGAATACAAGAAAATATTTACAAAAAATCAATTTAACAATTCCTTAAAACATGCAGGAATTGACGATTTAAACAATATTAGCTTTGAACAATTCTTATCTCTTTTCAATAGCTATAAATTATTTAATAAGTAAGTTAAGGGATGCATAAACTGCATCCCTTAACTTGTTTTTCGTGTACCTATTTTTTGTGAATCGATTATGTCTTTTGCGCATTCGCTTCTTTTCTATATAAATATGAGCGAAGCGAATAAGCGTCGGAAAAGCAGCAAAAAGTTTCCTTTTTGCTGTTGGAGCATGGGGGTTCAGGGGGTGCAGTATCTGACGTCAATGCCGAGCGAAAGCGAGCCGAAGGGTAGCATTTACGTTAGATAACCCCCTGATATGCTCCGACGCTTTATATAGAAAAGAAGATTCAACTAGGTAAAATCTTAATATAGGTTGAGATGATAAGGTTTATAAGGAATTTGTTTGTTCTAATTTTTCACTCATTTTGTTCTAATTTCTTTTAACAAATGTTCTTTTTTTTT
>NZ_KV840078.1:0-306 GCF_001839115.1 Staphylococcus sp. HMSC62B09 | reverse complement strand
ACAGGTCATTCAGCATGGCGTTATCTAATTGTGATGTTTTATCTTTTGTCCCTTACATCTTATTTAGTTTGCTCATATATGCCATTTTAAAAGCGTATGAGTGACTTTAATCTATTTCTTAGGTTAAATATATAGTTACATGTAAAGATGCTGTATAAAGCTGAAAAAGAAGGAATTATTTGGTTTTTATAGGTTCTTTTATAGCGATTGCATGTGCTCTATTCGTTGTCTTTTATTTACCTTATTTAGAAAAGAAAAACAAAAAGTAATATACGCTATTATGCCGAGAAAATTTATTGTGCATTG
>NZ_KV840077.1:0-751 GCF_001839115.1 Staphylococcus sp. HMSC62B09 | reverse complement strand
CTAAAAAATAGGTTGTAAAAAATATAATATGAGGTGAATTAATGGAAAATAATATATGGACAGCATTGATAACTGGAGTAGTTTTATATGGCTCTAAAGAATGGATAAGGTTATACGTTGATACCAGAATTGCTAATAAAAAGTTAAATTTAGAAACACTTTATCCAATTTATACAGAATGTTTTATTTCAGTTAAGAAAATGATAGGAGCGTACAGAACTCCATTTACACAAGAAGGAACTTTTGAGAGAGTTAATCAAGATTTATTAAAAGATTTAAATCAAGAATATCAAGATCTTTATTTGCAAAATATAAATTATAGAAAACTTTTAAGTCTAAAACAACATATCGGACTGATGGAAGAGTTAAAACATGATTTTAATAATATTTTTAGCACTAACCAGGTATTTTTTGATTATGATTTTGTATCCAAAACTATAGAATGTGTCCATGAATATGAAAGCGATTTAAGTTATTTGAATAATATGATTGATTTTTATGTGGATAATGAAGAAAACTTAAATTTTGAAAATATTTTCACTCATGAATATAAAAGAAAAGTGCTATATTATGAACGATATTTAGATTCATTTGAAGATCAATTTAGAAAACGATTTAAACTTGGTAGAGAAAGTAAAATAAGTATTATTAAAAGAAAGTGGAAACGCTTTTTAAATAAAATAAAAGGCAGATATTGAAAAACACTATAACTTCTTTGAGAAAAGTATGTGAAGGTGAAACCAAAGCTTAG
>NZ_KV840076.1:0-490 GCF_001839115.1 Staphylococcus sp. HMSC62B09 | reverse complement strand
AGCAAATGAAATCAAATTAGGACAAAATGCTTCATTTATATTCGCAGTTTGTGAATATTTAAAGCATGAAGATAATCCTAAATTTCTTGAGTCAGCTCAGAAAGTGGCTAAAGGTATTCTTTCAATGATAGATGAAGATACATATGAGACAACTCATTTATTGAATTATCCTGATTTAAGCGTAAAAGAGAAGTTCAGAATTATTTATTACGATGGTGAAGCAGTGCTTGCTTTATTGAGATTGTATCAAAAGGATGAAAATGAACTATGGCTAAAAACTGTAGAAAATTTGATGGACCGTTTTATTGAGAAGAAATATTGGCAATATCATGATCATTGGTTAGGATATTGTACGAATGAATTAGTTCAAATTAATCCACAAGACAAATATTTTGAATTTGGAATCAAAAATGTGAATAATTACTTAGATTATATTAAAAATCGTGAAACAACATTTCCAACATTCTTAGAAATGTTAATGGCCACATAT
>NZ_KV840075.1:0-1385 GCF_001839115.1 Staphylococcus sp. HMSC62B09 | reverse complement strand
AATGATGTATAAAACCTGCATAACCGATAATCATTAAAAAAAGGCTTAAACGTTGTTAAATCAACGTTTAAGCCTTTTTAGTTAGTTGACATAATTTATCCCTTATGGGTAATTAATTTGTATAATTTATGTATTAATATTTTTGAATTTTAATATATTTTAAAATTTCATATGGATAAAAGTTGTTTTATATTATATTATTTAATTAATACTTTTATTAATTCTAAAGGGTGATAATAATGGCAAAATCGTTAATATCTAGTATTATAGCAGCTTTTGTTATTTTTATTCTTTTTCTGATTTTTGAACACTCACTTAGCAAAAGTATTATTTTATTTATTATTACATTTTTAATATTTGTAATTAGAGATTATTTTATAAAAATAATAAAAGAAAGGAAAAAATAGGACAAAAACGCCCTATTTTTCCTTTCTTTTTATATGATTTTGTATGAAATCTTTTGAAGATTTGGTGTAGGTCCAGTTTTTATAATTACTTGTACCCTTTTATTTTGCTTAGCTGCTTTTTTAAAAGTATTTATTGTATCATTTTGAGCATTCGCACTTGCTAATACAGCTGCTGCCACTGGTGGACCACCATATTTACCAAATAGTGTTGCAGCTGTCGCTCCCCATTCTTTATAGTTTTTTTGTCTTTTAGGCATTTCTTTAGCCATCTGTTTAACTGATTTTTTACTAATAGTTTGCTTAGCAATTACTTTTCCTTCAGCTTTAGCAACATTTTTATGTTCTATAGGATTTAAAGGAGTTTGTGGCAGAGCTATTGAAAGCGAAGATAATAACATAACACCTGTTACTGTACTAATTAATTTCTTTTTCATAATTCCACCTCTTTTATTTTTATAATTTAATAATAATAGAATTTTTAGTAAGTTTTTATTCGATTTTTATTTAATTAAATTATATAAAAGTTTAAATAATACTATAACGAAGTTTAAATTTGGTAGGTGAGTTGATGGATCTAGATCAAGAGTTAAGAAGATTACGAAAAGAAAAAGGAATAACTCAAGAATACTTAGCAAATGAATTATATGTATCAATTCAAACAATTAATAAATGGGAGAACGGAAAATGTCTTCCTGATGCTATTAATTTATTACATATTGCTCAATTTTATGAAATTAGTCTTGATGATTTGATGAAGAATGAAGTCCCTAAATCTTTAAGTAAAGAAAAGAGAAAAAAACATAGATTAATTCCTTTATCGATAACCGATATTTTTTCGAGAATTAATCTTTAAGTGGCTAGTATTCTAGCCACTTATTTTTTCGCAGAAAAAATCCTAAGGGGCTTGGGGATTATCCCCAACAAGCAGGCGTCGATACCACGTAAGTGGCTAGCAAAGCCAATGCTTGCCAAACCACT
>NZ_KV840074.1:0-848 GCF_001839115.1 Staphylococcus sp. HMSC62B09 | reverse complement strand
TACTATGAATGCGTTTCTCAGCGTCAAAAGTAAACTCTAACCATTCTATTTTTCGTCCTTTTTTTGCCTTTATTTTATTGATATTAAGATTATTAAAAATAAAGCCTAACTCTTTAATGATAGGGGCTAATACTTTTTGATTGATATGCGTCATACGGTAGCTATTAGGAATATCTAATCGTTCTCTAAAATCCTCAATTTGAATTTTGAAATATCCTGTGTGTTTATATTGTTTTAATAACCTAAACATATTTTTAGAGTATGTTGATTTAAGGTGTGTCATTTCTTTTAATTCAAACTTAGTAAAGTCAGCTGTTATTTCATTTAAAACGTGCTTTAATTTTGGATTAATACTAACAATTAGTTCTTGTTTATTAGCATCAACTTCATATCCTGTAAACAATACAAATTTTTTGAATGATAAACCACTTCGTTGAGTATAAGTTAAAGTTAACATCTTATCGTATACATGTTCTAAGTCTTTAACAAAACGTTTTAAAGAACGATGATAGTAATTACTTAAGTGACGTAACTCATCAAAAGGAATGGCTAATTCTTTTATATCTTGTTCTTTTAATTTATTACAAAGACTAAAAAATATATCGATTTCTGTGCTGGTAAACTTACGTAAAGGAACTAAATTCATTTCATTTTGATAGACAACAGTTTCTCCAGACATGTTTATAAAGCCTCCTAAACAATAAACAAACAATAGGACACTATAAAAAATAATAGGTTCCTTAATAGTATGAAAATATTTTAATTTAAAGCTATAATAACATTGTTTCAACTACAAAGGCAACTTATTTATTATAAGTTGCCTTTGTAGTTACAAAAAGTTGCCTTTG
>NZ_KV840073.1:0-5094 GCF_001839115.1 Staphylococcus sp. HMSC62B09 | reverse complement strand
TCGCATAAGATGAAAAATAAAATGATCATTTAGCGTTGTTTTAACTTTTAAAAATGTAAAAATGGTTAACATTTTTATATTCTTTAGCAATCTTTCTTAGTTATAAAAATGACTTAATAAAATCGTTTTTGTCATTTATTTTGTTAATGATCGGAAAGAAAAGGTTGTATTTATCATTCTAAAAAATCAAGATTCATATTCAATTGATATACATCATAAACAAAAAGTAAGTCGCTAATGTTCAAGAAATGAGTCGAATGTAATTTTAAATTTGAATTTTTCTATCCCAAACTGAGTAAAGATATTTACTTAGTTTTCTCTTTTTTTATCTCCAATTATTTTACTAACAATGCTTATTTTGAAAATAAAAATAAGCACTTAAAGTAAAAAATGAAGAAAAGAATAGCCACTTTTGTCTTCAAACATGTTTTGTTTTTGGAAATATTACAAACATGATAGGATTTTCAAATAGTATTTGACATGAGCATAAGGGAATCCAGTACCACCTTTGGTGGTATTCAGCATAGCTGAAGGATTATCTTACATTTACCTTGATTAATTACTTTTTTAAAACTATTATAAACATTGATATAACAATATTTAGAGTTAATATTAAATAGAAATTGATCGAGATTATAATCCTTAATATTGCATACTATTTACAATTGTTACAAGACCACTTTAAATTGTTTGAATACTATTATTTTTGTTGATTTCATAGGCTTCAGTCATCCTCAATCCTATAAATAGGATTAATTTTTTTACCCAAATCCTATTAATCCTACTACTTTTAGTATTAATTTCACCAATAAAATCACTAAAAAGTAATCTAAGCAATTCATACATTTGTTTCACTTTTTGAAATTGATTAAATACTTTTTTCTCAATATCAAACTCAATAATGATCATATTATTTATTTTTTAAGTTCAAAAAAAGAGAAAGAATAAAACAATTTCTATACGTTTCTATGCTCAATTTTATTAAAAAGTGAATCGAAATAAAGATCATTTTATCTTTTTATTAACTAGAGAATTAAAAAATATAAAATGTATAATAAGATTCATCGAAATGATTATACTCAAAATTTTTTATTTTAAGCTTCCTAAAATTATTTTAATTAACTATAAAATATTAATTGAAAAACAGAGTATTATTTATTTTAGACTGTCTAAAGAAATAAAATAGAACGGAAAACATGCCAAATTACATTTTCTAAAAGAAAGTGATTTGACAGTATATTTTTATATTTGGAATAAAAAGAGTATTTAACGAGTGAACTTTTTGATTTAACAGAAAGTGAAAAACAAGAAATTAATCATCAAGTGATTGATGAAATTGAAGAAGAAAAATAAAAGCATAAAGTGAGAAATGAATAAAATTATTGAATTTTGTTGTTTATAACAATTTCTTTTTTTCGCTAAACTTAATATATTTTTAACTAAATTAAGTGTCATATTTTTAGGATGAATGATATATAATATTTTATATAATATTAAAACAAAGGAGATTAAATTATGAAAAAAGTTACTGGTTTGGTAGTAAGTATTGTTTTTTTAATTACTTTATCTGCTTGTGGAGCTGAAAAAACTAAAACATTTGTTGGAGAAGAATCTAATGTGAAAATGGAGATAACTTATACATATAAAGGGGACGAAATAATTAAACAAAAATCTGTAAATACTTTGAAATATAGCGATTTTAGTCTGAATGATGATACATCTAAAAAAATAATGAAGGAAGCAATAGAGAAAGAAAGTAAAAAAATGCAAGACGTTAAAGGTGTAAAGGAAACTGTTAAAGAGAATGATGAAGGGATTATAGAAACTATAACTATAGATTTAAAAAATGCTGATATTGATACTTTAAAATCTAAAGATATTGTTAGTATGTCTGGTAATACAGGGAATGGTTTTAGTATGAAGAAAACTGAGAAGGAAATGAAAAAAGAAGGTTTTAAAGAAAAAGAAGACTAATTTTGACTGAATATATTTTATACACTTGGAATAACGTTAGCAAAAAGCTGGCGTTATTTTTTATTTTTAATGACTTTTATAATTAAAATGTTCAACAGGAATGATTGCTCAAATTTTTCAAAATATCGCCTTAAAATTAAAAATAAAGGTATTCTGATTTGTAATAAATTAGAATATAAAAAAGAGCTACCATTTAAAATTTAAGTAGCTCTTACTCACTTTTTGGCTGATTAAAAAGTGGCAAAGTATTAAAAATCAAGAAAGAATATTTTAATTATAACATGGCAGTTATGACGAGAAAATTTATTGATCGTTGAGAAGAATCCTTAACTAAACTTGTAGACGAATGTCGGTATAGCGTGAGCTATTAAACCGACCATTCGACAAGTTTAGGGATTGTCAAGGATTCCAAGGCTCAACGTCAATAAAGCAATTACTTTTAAGATAGATTATTATTTTCAAATAATTGTTTTGAAATTTCTTTTGCTTGTTTAAGATTTAATATTTTATGAGATTCTTTATTTGGCAAACTATTTAAATAGTTTTCGGCGTTATTTTTGCTTGTGAAAAAGTGTATGTAAGGACAGCAATTTTTGTCACAATCTTCTTTTTGACAAACATCTTTGTATGAAATGTAAATATTACTTTTGTTGTGATTGATTATTTTATTATCTTTTATTTCTAGCTTAATTTTTTCTTTAGTTAATTCGTCTTCGCTTAAAATTAATATGTTTAAGCTTGTTGTATAATATATACCTATGGCGTCTATTGCACACATTGCAAATAAGGGTTCTTTGCTTTTGTTTGTATAGACGAGTTTATTTGTTTTTTCAGAAGATATAGGATATATACATTTGATTTTATCATTTTCAGTAGTTATAACTTTTTTGTCTATTAAAGATTTATATTCAGGGATTACATCTAATTTTTTATTAGGGTTTTCACAAATTTTATTTATGATATTATTTCTTAATTCGTTTTCTTTTTGATTTAAATCTTTTGTAAAGTTCAATTTTCTGTCTCCAATCGTAATTATTACGATTTAATTATACATGAAATTTCTTTTTTAGAAACGAGTTTCTTCTTATCTTGATACTATAAAAAAAGCAAAGATATAACATAAAATGACTTATCGGAAGTACATATGCTTCAAAAGATACAGATGGTATAATAATGGAGTCGCCTATCTCTCAGGCGTCAATTTGACGTAGGGAGGAGGTGTTATTCATGTTGGAAATCCTTGTTCACATCACGACCACAGTCATCAGTGGTTGTATTATTGCGTTATTTACGCATTGGCTGCGTAATCGCAAAGACAAATAGGCGACAATAGCCACACCTACAAAAATCCCCTCACTATTTGCGGTAGTGAGGGGATTGGTGTATCCATGCTGGATTCCTTGTTAAGTGCATTATAACATCATAGTGTAGAGGAATGCAAAATTAGTATCTATATAGGAGGATGAAATAAAATAGAAAGTTTTATAGGATTTCTAACAGTTTTTTTCTTTGCTTTAATGATCATCACTTTTCTTTTACAGCTATACTATATATAATAAAAGGACTTTATAATGAACAAGCAACAGGTGCTTTATTAGCTAGTACAATATTTATGATTATATTTATTTTTTCTGCTCTTTTCTATTTATATTTAGTGAAAAGATAATGTAAAAATGTTAATCATAAGTACACCATAATCATACAAAATAAGTTATTGAATTTATAGTAACTTGTCACTTTATTCGATATATGAGAATGACTTTACCTAATCAATGAGAAAAGCAACGCACTATATTAAAATGCGTTGCTTTTTCTATTATCGAATACCTATAACTAAACTATCTCTAACTGTTTCTATAACTTCTGTACTTATTTTATCTAAACCATTTATATCCATAATTTAATTTCTTTTTGGAGGCCACACAAAATATGAAATACAAATAATTAAGTCTATAATAATAACAATTGTCCAAATATGGATAACACCATCCATAGCTTCTGTACGACTTTTATCATTAATCAAATAAACAACTAAATGTAAAATCCCAGTACCTATAATGTAAGACAGTAAATGTTTCAACCAACTTTTAGCATAGTTTTTAGAGTAATCTAAACCGTCAAGTTTATAAGGTTTGGAACCTTGCTTCATCACATAATATCTAAATCTATCATCTGCCCAATTTATCATGCTTTTGCCAAAGACAAGAGAAATTGAAATATAAACTGCTGCTATAGCATGTGGCATTTCAGCTGTTGCACCATTCATAAGGTCTACAACCGTTGTTATAATAAGTATTAAATCTATAATAGGCGTAAGTGCAAGGAAGAATAAACCCAATGTTTGTTGATTTAAGATATATCTTGTTACTAAACCAAGTAATATTACAAACCAAAAGGCTATTTCACAAAAAATTATAAGCCATGCTATAAAGTTCACGGGCCGTCCTCCTTTATTGCGTTAATCTAACTATTTCTTCATCTACAATGATTTGAATATCATCGTTTGAAACACCGTTTGGATTAAGCAATTTATGTAAAGCTAAACCGTCAATTAATGCATGTAATTTCATCGAATTAAGATGAATATTCACATTGTTCTTCAACAAATGATCGTTTTTTAATAATGTCAAAATACTATTACATAATTGGTCTAACCCATCATCAAGTGTACTTTGACCGTACTCATGTATGTCATTGCGAAACGCCATCCAAACTTCCATATCAGCTAGTCTCTCTTTATCCAATGGTAGTACTGTTAATAAACTCGCTTTTGCTTTATCTATTGTAGTAAGGTTTTCAGATTTAAATATTGCTTCAATTCTCCTCCTTACTTTTAATTCTACTGTAGACATTACAGCATTTAATAACTCTGAATGATTCGGAAAATAATATCTAATCTGTCCAGGTGTCATATCAGCTAATTTCGCAATTTGTCTTACAGTAGATCCCTTAACTCCTTTTTCTACAATGGAGTCGAAAGCGTATTGAATGATTTGTTTTTTCTTTTCTTTATGATTAATTATTTTTGGCATAGCTATATGTTAACACATTTTAATACACTTGTATTAAAAAAGTGTACAGAATACAACCATTTTCTGTACACTCTCTTTTTATATCTAG
>NZ_KV840072.1:0-236 GCF_001839115.1 Staphylococcus sp. HMSC62B09 | reverse complement strand
AACCATTTTCTGTACACTCTCTTTTTATATCTAGATATATAGCTAGTATACATATTTTAATGTTCAATAACTCAATAGGAAATCTATGTTCATAAATAGGGTTAGAATTAAGTTATGGTACAATGAAAATGTACATAGGAGGTTTGTATTTTGAAAATAGGTTATGCAAGAGTCTCAACTGGTTTGCAAAATTTGAATTTGCAGGAAGATCGATTAAATCAATATGGTTGTGAAAA